>CAYNPY010000025.1:5904-39729 GCA_964399195.1 uncultured Fibrobacteraceae bacterium | reverse complement strand
GGGCTTCGGCCAGCACCAGCCGGCGCGGGCTGCCGGGGGCCGCCGTGGCCACCGCCCGCGCCAGGCCGGCCAGACCTGCCGGCGCCGGGCGCCATTCCCGCCCCCAGGGCTCCAGCAGCCCGGCATCAGCCCCGCCGCCGGCCACCAGGGTCCAGCCGCGCCCCCGGCGCCACAGGAGCGCCTCGCGCCGGCCGCCGGGCGCGTCCGGCGCCGGTTCCGCCGGGTCGGGCGCGGGCGCCAGCACGTCCAGGCGCAGATCCCCGCCGGGACCGGACACCCAGCACAGCAGGCCTTCGGCCGCGCGGCCCAGCGCCGCGGCCCGCCAATCCGCGACGACCACCTGCAGCTCGGCCGCGGGCGGCGGCGCCGACCCGGCCGCCGCCGCGGTCGCCTGCAGGTCCGCCGACGCGGCCAGGGTCAGGCTCGCGCAGAGCGCCGGGACCGCGGCCAGGACCACGCGCGCCGCCGTCACCGCCGCCCCGCAGCGGGCTGTTCGAGCTCGGCGATGGCCGCGTTCAGCCGCGCGGCGTCGCCGCCGAACGACAGGGCCCGGCGGAACATGTCGAGCGCCTCCCGGGGCCGCCCGCTCTGCTTGAGCACGACGCCCAGATGCTCGAGGATGACCGGATCCTCCGGCAGCACGTTCACGGCCTGGATCAGGTGATCGAGCGCGCTCTCGAAGCGCCCCTGCCGGTAGAGCACCCAGCCCAGCGAATCCAGATAGGCGCCGTTGCCGGGATCGGCGGCCAGCGCCTGCCTGATCATCGCCTCGGCGCGCTCCAGATCGACGCCCTTTTCCGCCAGGTAGTAGCCGAGGGAGTTGGCCACCTCGGCGTTGTCGGGGAACTCGCGGCGCAGCAGCTCCAGGTCCTGGCGGGCCGCGTCGTCCTCGCCGAGCTCGTCGTGGCACAGGCTCTTCTGGATCAGCGCGCCCAGACGGAGGTCCGGGTCGGTGGCCGCCTGCGCGAAGCGTTCGGACGCGCGCATGAGGTCACCCGCGGCGCGGAAGCCGTAGCCGAGGATCATCTGCCCCCCGGTGTCGCTTTCGGGCACGAGCGCCGCTGCGGCCGTGCAGTGCTCGCCCAGTTCGCGCCGCCGCTCGGCCAGCGTCGCGGCGGCGTCGCCCGCCGGCAGCTTCTCGCGCGCCACGAGCAGCGCGCGGATGCAGGCGAGACGGATCTCGCCGTCGTCGGGATCGGACCCGGCCGCCTGCCGGTACCAGCGCAGCGCCTCGTTCCAGTCCTCCTTCAGTTCCGCGACGCGCCCCTTGAGGTGGCGCGCCCGCGCGGCGGCGGGCCAGGCCGCCAGCACGCGGTCGGCCAGGGCCGCGGCCTCGGCCTGGCGCCCGGTCCCCAGCAGCATCCGGCCGAGCCACAGCGAAGGCTCGAGCCCCAGCTCGCCGGCCGTCGACAGCGGCAGCAGCAGGGCGATGGCCTGGTCCACCCGCTGCTGCCGGGCGTGCAGGTCGGCCAGCTCCACGACGAAGGAGCCTGCCGGCAGGCCCTCCAGCCCACCCGCTGGCTCCCCCCCGCCCAGGGCGGGTCCGGCCGCGGCTCCGAACCGCCGGTCGGCCTCGCGCGCCACCGCCGCCGCGGCGTCCCAGTGGGAGCCGGCCGCCAGCGCGCGCAGCCGCAGCAGCCACAGCGCCGGCCGCTCCGGCACTGCGGCCGTGGCTTCGGCCATCAGGTCGGCCAGGTCCTGCGGGCGCTCGGCGCGCTGCAGGATCCCCGCCATCTCCAGGTAGAGATCCGCCGCCGCGGCCGGAAAGCGGGCGATGCCGCCGCGCAGCAGGTCCAGGGCGCGGTCGGCGCGCCCTCCCTGGTCCAGGAGATTCGCCTCGGTCACGACCAGCGCGGGCGAGTCCGCGCCCATCTCGCGCAGGCGGTCCAGCTCGGCGAGGGCCTCCTCCGGATTGCCGCTGCGCGCCAGGAGCGTCGATCGGCGCAGGCGGTACGACGCCGAATCGGGGTGGTCGGTCACGAGCCTGTCCATCACCGAAAGGGCGTCGCGCACGTAGCCTTCGGCCGCCAGCGCCGCCTGGAAGTCCAGCGCGATCGCCGTCGCCTCCGGTTGCGCGCGGTAGGCCTGGTGCAGCAGCGGCAGCGCGTCGGCCGCGCGCCCTTCAGCCAGCAGGCGGTGCCCGAGCAGCCAGCTGGCCGCCACGCCGTAGGGCACGCTCTCGTCGGGCACGCCGACCTGCGCGAGGGCGGCGGCCGGATCGTCCGGCAGCCCGGCCGCCGCCGCCGCGGCCGGCCGCTGGAAGGCCAGCGCCGCCAGCAGGCAGAGGGCCGGAATCGGGATCTGGCGCACCGCGCGTCTCCTTGTGTGGGACATGAAGGCGGAAGCAGCCGGGTTCCGTCGGTCCCGGCCGCAGGCTCAGGAATCGGCTGAACCGGGGAAAGCCTGACCTTGTTCCAGCGCGGCCAGGGCGGAGGCGGCGGCCTTCTGCTCGGCCGCCTTCTTGTTGCGCCCCTCGCCCACGCCCAGGACCTGGCCGTCGAACGAAACCGCCACGCGGAACACACGGTCGTGGTCCGGGCCCTCGACCGCCACCACCCGGTAGCGGGGCGGCGTCTTGTGCTCGGCCTGGATCAACTCCTGCAGGCGGCTCTTGTAGTTGCGCTCGGAGCGGTTGGCCAGGACCCGGTCCGAGCCGTCCAGCAGGATCCGCCGGATCACGTCGCGGGCGGCCTCGAGCCCGCCGTCGAGGTAGACGGCGCCGATCACGGCTTCGGTGGTGTCCGCGAGGATGGACAGGCGCTCACGGCCGCCGGTTGCCGCCTCGCTGCGGCTCATGCGGATGTGGACGCCCAGGCCGTGCTCGCCGGCCACCTCGGACAGGCAAGCTCCGCAAACGAGCAGCGACTTCATCTTCGTCAGGTCGCCCTCGGAGCAGTCCGCGAAACTGCGGTACAGATGCTCGTTCACGACCAGGCCCAGGACGGCGTCACCCAGGAACTCGAGTCGCTCGTTCGAGCTGCCGCGCTCCTGGCCCGTGACGTGGATGTGCGAACGGTGCAGCAGCGCAGTGGCCAGCAGGGCGCGGTCCGTGAAGGCATAGCCCAGCTTGCGCTCGAGTTCCGCGAGGCTCGCCTCGTCGACGGCCAGATCGTCGGCGACCGCTTCGTCGCCGACCAGACCGCCGCCGGTCGTCGCACGGCCGGCGCGGCCGCGGGCGGCGCGCGGGCGCCGGCCGAAGATCGTCGCGAAGATCGATTGCCAGCGCATGGATCCCGCAGACCGCCCTTCCGCTACCTCCCGGCGCCGAGGCAGAGCGTGACGTTGTGGCCGCCGAAGCCGAACGAGTTCGACAGCGCGTACTCCACCGGCAGGCGGACCGCCGTGTTGGCGCAGTAGTCGAGGTCGCACTCGGGGTCCGGATTGTCCAGGTTGATGGTCGGGGGCAGCACGCCCTCGCGCAGGGCCAGCAGCGTCACCGCCGCCTCCACGCCGCCCGCGGCCCCCAGCAGGTGGCCGACCATCGACTTGGTGGAGCTGATCTTCAGGCGCCGGGCGTGGTCGCCGAACACGCTCTTGATGGCCCGCGTCTCGACCATGTCGTTGAAGTGGGTGGAGGTGCCGTGGGCGTTGATGTAGCCCACCTGTTCCGGGCGCAGGCCGGCGTCCTGCAGCGCGGCGGTCATCGAGCCGATGGCGCCCAGACCTTCGTTGTCGGGCTGCGTCATGTGGTAGGCGTCGCCGGTCATGCCGTAGCCGAGCACGCGGCCGAGCACGGCGGCGCCGCGGGCGCGGGCATGGTCCTCGGACTCCAGCACCAGCACGCCGGCGCCCTCGCCGAGCACGAAGCCGTCGCGGTCGCGGTCGAACGGGCGGCTGGCCCGGTGCGGCTCGTCGTTGCGCGAGCTGAGCGCCTTCATGTTCGCGAAGCCGCTGAGCGCCATCGGGCAGACCGCAGCCTCGGCCCCGCCGCAGAGCATGACGTCGGCCTTGCCCAGGCGGATCTGGTCGAAGGCCGCGCCGATGGCGTGGCCGCCCGAGGCGCAGGCGCTGACGGTGCAGTAGTTGGCGCCGCGGAAGCCGTAGCGGATGGACACCATGCCGGCGGCCATGTCCGAGATCATCATCGGGATGAACAGCGGGGAGACCGCGCGCGGACCGCGCGACATCAGCTTGGTGTGCTGCTCCTCGAAGGTGAGCATGCCGCCGATGCCCGAACCGATGATGACGCCCGCGCGGAACGCGTCGCCCGGCGCGGCTTCGAGGCCGGCCTGGGCCATCGCCTGCTGCGACGCCGCCATGGCCAGGTGGACGAAGCGGTCGGCCTTGCGGGCCTCCTTGGGGTCCATGACCTGCTCAGGGTCGAGGCCCTTGACCTGGGCGGCGAAGGTGGTCTTGAACTCGCCCTCGACGCCTTCGAGCGGAGCGACTCCGCCCTGGCCGGCCTTGAGCGCCGCCCAGGTCGAATCGCGATCGAGGCCGACGGCGGTGACCAAGCCCATACCCGTGACGACGACTGAACGCGCGGCCAAGGCGCCACCTCCGTGAAATGCGTGTGGCCGGCCATCACCGTGGCCGGATCCCGTGAGCGCCGGGGAGCGCCGCGTGCGCTCCCCGGAAACCCGTGGGCGCCGCGGTCGACGCCCCGTCAGAGCGGGCGGGCGCGGCTACTCGAGATTCGCCTCGAGATAGTCGATCGCGTCCTGCACCGTGCGCAGCTTCTCCTGATCCTCTTCCGGGATCGTGATGTTGAACTGCTCCTCGAGGTCCATCACCAGCTCGACCGTGTCCAGCGAGTCGGCGCCGAGGTCCTCGGTGAACGAGGCCTCGGGGGTGATCTGCTCGGGGTTGACCGACAGCTTGCGCTGGATGATCTCGTAAACCTGTTCCTGGATCGAAGCCATGTCCGTGTACCCTCCCGGGTTCTGCCTGGCGCTGCGGGGCGCGCCGTGGTTGATGGTCCCTGTCCCTTGTCTTCCGTCGGTATCCCCAGCCGGAACTCTGCGCGAACTCTTCTGGAACTCTTCTAGGCGATCATGCCGCCATCGACCACCAGGACCTGCGCGGTGATGTAGGCGGCCTCGGGTGACAGCAGGAATCGGACGACGCCGGCGATGTCCCGCGGTTCGCCGAAGCGCCGCAGCGGGATGCGGTCCAGCATGTCCTGCCGGACCTTCTCCGGCAGGTCGGCCGTCATGCCGGTGACAATATATCCGGGCGCGATCGCGTTGCACGTCACCCCGCGGCTGCCCAGCTCCTTGGCCACCGACTTGGTCAGCGCCACGACGCCGGCCTTGGAGGCCGCATAGTTGGCTTGTCCGGCGTTGCCCGTCAAGCCGATGACCGAGGCGATGTTCACGATCCGGCCCTGACGCTGGCGCATCATAATGGCGCCCACGGCGCGTGTAAAGTAGAAGGTACCATTGAGGTTGACGTCCAGCGGCGCCTGCCACTGCTCCGGGCTCATGCGCAGCAGCAGGCCGTCGCGCGTGATGCCGGCGTTGTTGACCAGGCCGTCGATGGTCCCGAACTTCTCCTGCGCGGCGGCGGCCACCCGCTGGGCGTCGTCCCAGCTCGTGACGTTGGCCGCGAGGGCCAGGCAGCGGTCCGGCCCGCCCAGTTCGGCCGCCAGGGCGTCCACGCTCTTCTGGTCCAGGTCGACCGCGACCAGGGGCCAGCCGGCCGCGGCCAGGTCGCGGGCGATGGCTTCGCCGATGCCGCGGCTGGCCCCGGTGACGATGACGGCTCCTCGGCTCATGACTCGCTCCTTTGTCAGTTGGCGGCGCCGGCCAGCAGCGCCGGCAGGGCGTCGATCTCTGCCGCGGTGCCCACGGCGACGAACTGCACCTGCGGGTAGGCCCGCTTCGCCAGGCCGGTCAGGACCTTGCCCGGGCCGACCTCGAGCACGAACGGCGGCGGCGTCCCGGAGCCCGCGCCGGCGGCGATGTATTCCATCGTCTCGTGCCAGCGCACGGCGGCCGTCAGCTGGCGGCCCAGCCCTTCGCCCAGCGCCGCGGCGGTGGTCACCGGCCGCGCGCTGACGTTGGCCACCAGGGGCACGGCCGGATCGGCCAGCGGCACGCCGGCCAGGTAGTCGCGGAACGCGGCGGCGGCGCCCTCGAGCAGCGGCGAGTGGAAGGCGCCGCTGACGTTCAGCGGGATCACGCGCTTGGCGCCGGCGGCGGTCAGGGCCGGGCCGGCGGCGGCCACCGCGGCGACCTCGCCGGAGATGACCACCTGCGCGTCGGAGTTGTGGTTCGCCGGCACGACGACGCCGTGCGCCGCGGCCACTTCGCGGCAGACCGCGGCTACCCTGTCCGCGTCGAGGCCGAGCACGGCGGCCATCGCGCCGGGCGCTTCCGTGCCGGCGGCGAACATGAGTTCGCCGCGTCGCCTGACCGCGCGCAGCGCATCCTGCGGCGCCAGCGCGCCCGCGGCGGCCGCCGCGCTGTACTCGCCGATCGAATGGCCGGCGACCAGCGAAGGCTCGATGCCCAGTTCGCGCAGCGCCAGGACCACCGCCACCGAATGCGCCAGGATCGCCGGCTGGGCGTGGTGCGTCTCGGTCAGCTTCTCGAGCGGGCCTTCGGCCATCAGCTGCAGCAGCGGGTAGCCGAGGCAGTCGTCCACCGCGCGCAGGAACTCGCCGGCCGCGCCGGGACGGTCCACCAGGTCGGCGGCCATCCCGACCGCCTGGGAGGCCTGGCCGGGGAAGATCATCGGGACGCGGATGCGGGCGGTCATCGGGCCTCCTGGGCTCGCGGCGCGCTCAGGCGCCGGCGGCGGCGAGCTTGCCGGGCAGGTCGTGGCGGACCTGCAGCCACGCCTCGCGCACGGCGCTGGTGATGGCGCGCGAACTGCTGCGGCCGTGGGCGATGATGCTGACCCCGGCCACCCCCAGCAGCATGGCGCCGCCGTAGACCTCGTAGGAGAAGTTGCGCTGCAGGAGGGCGAGGACCGGACCGAACGCCGCGCGCTCCTGGTCGGTCAGGTCCGGCCGGCGGCTCAGCGCGCCCATGAACCGGGCGAAACCCTCGATCAGCTTGAGCGTGTTGTTGCCGGTGTAGCCGTCGGTGACCACGACGTCGCAGGGCCCGAGCATCAGGTGGTTGCCCTCGACGTTGCCGGCGAAGTTCAGGCCGGAGGCGGCGAGCTGCTCGTGCGTCTCGACGTTGACCCGGGTGCCCTTCTTGGCCTCGCCGCCAATGTTCAACTGGCCGATGGACGGGTTCGCGACGCCCATCACCTCGCGGGCGAAGACCGCGCCCATGCGCGCGAAGCTGACCAGGTGCTCGACGGTGCACTCGGTGTTGGCGCCGGCGTCCAGCAGCAGCAGCTCGCCCTTGACCGTGGGGATGCGGGTGGCGATGGCCGGGCGGTCGCAGCCGGGCACGCGCTTGAGGATGATCAGGCTGGCCGCGACCATGGCGCCGGTCGAGCCGGCCGAGACGACGGCCTCCACCCGGCCGGCCTTCTGGTCGGCCATGGCGCGCACGATCGGGCTGTCGGGACGGCCGCGGACGGCCGCCGCCGGCTCCTGGCCCATGTCGATGTCCTGCGTGCAGTGGACCACCGAGACGGGGAGGTCCGTCAGGGTGTGGCCGGCGAGGGCCGCGCGCACGCGCGGCTCGTCGCCGTAGAGCGCCAGACGGTACGGGGCATCGGCGGTCAGACCGGCCAGCGCCCCGGGCACGACGACCTCGGGGCCGTGGTCGCCGCCCATGGCGTCGACGGCGATGACGGGCCTGGTATCGTCCATGGCGCCGACCTCCCTGCCGGTGCGGACCGCGCCGGGGGTTGCCCCGCGCGCCGGGCGGCGCGCAGGTCCCGGGGACCCGGTTCGAGGGCGGGCCGGGTGTGCCCCGGCCCGGCTCCAGCCTGACTGTGCCCGCTGCGTCCGGCCGCTACTTCTCGACGACGAGCACTTCGCGCTCGCCGTAGTAGCCGCATTCGCGGCAGACCCGGTGCGGCAGCCGCGGCGCGCCGCAGTGCGGGCACTTGTTCGGGTCGGGCTTGGTCAGGTGCCAGTTGGCGCGGCGCAGACCCTTGCGGGACGGCGTGGTCTTCTTGCGTGGGACAGCCATCGCTTGCCTCCGGTTGCGGACATCCGGCCGGCGCGACCGGCCTTCCAGTGATCGGTTCTCCGGCGCGGGCAACCGCCTGTCAGGGCAGTCCTTCCCAGCGCGGGTCGGTGTCCTCGGCGGGGCAGCCGCAGGGGCCGGCGTTCAGGTCGGCGCCGCAGGACACGCACAGGCCCCGGCAGTCCTCGCGGCAGACCGTGGTCTGCGGGAAGGCCAGCGCGGCGCACTCGCGCAGCGGCTCGGTCAGGTCGACTTCGCCGTCGCGCTGCAGGATGAGCAGGGTCTCGCCCTCCGTCTCGTCCGAATGCACGTCCCGCAGGACCATCAGGTCGACCGGGACCTCCCACTCCAGCTGGAAGGTCGCCAGGCAGCGCGCGCACTCGGCGAGGCCGGAAGCCTGCAGCGTCCCGGAGGCGAGCAGGCGCCCCTCGAGGTTCTGCAGCGTAAGTTCGCCGCTCAAGCTCGTTTCCGGCGCACGCTCCTCGCCCAGCCCCAGCGCCACGGTTCCGGCCAGCGGAAGCGTGGAGCGGCCCGGCGGGGTCCTGTCGAGATCCAGGTACATGTCAGGTGCGCCTTGTTTTGCGAGCGCCAAACCTTAATCCCCGGCCCGGCGGGTGTCAAGACCGGCGCGGACCGGCCGCCGGGGGTCCGCGGGCTGCGCCGGCCGCCGAGGGCCGGCGCCCGGGGCGCGTTCAACCGAAAATGAGTTTCAGTTCGCGCGCCGCATCGTCCGGGTTCGCCGAGGCGTGCACCGCGTTGAACGAAAGGGACTCGCCGTACAGGCTGCGGATGGTGCCGACGGCGGCCTCGGCCGGGTTCGTGGCGCCGATCAGCTGCCGCAGGGCCGCCACGGCGTTCTCGCGTTCGAGGCGGATCGTGACCACCGGTCCGCTGCAGATGTAGTCGCAGAGTTCCTTGTAGAAGCCGCGCTCGCGGTGCTCGCCGTAGAAGTCCTCCACCAGGGCGCGGTCCAGCCGGCGCATCGCCAGGCCGGTGATCTTGAAGCCGGCCCGGTTGACGATGGCCAGGATGTCGCCGACGTGCGTGCCGGCGCGGACGATCTCGGGCTTGATCATGAAGTAGGTCTGCTGCATCGCGGGGAACCCCTCCTGTGTGCGCGCGAATCCGGCACGGGCGAGCGGGTCCGGACGGCCGGGCCCGCTCGCCGTGCGTGCTCTGGGCAGGACCGGGCCCTACCGCTTCCAGATGCTCCTGAGGTGCGGAACGATGTCCATCGGCCGCTCGGCGACCGGGATGCCCGCCTCGTTGAGCGCCTTCTTCTTCTCGGCCGCCGTCCCGGAACCGCCCGAGACGATAGCGCCGGCGTGGCCCATCCGCTTGCCCGGGGGCGCGGTCTGGCCGGCGATGAAGCTGACCACCGGCTTCCTGACGTGGGCCTTGATGTAGGCCGCGGCCTTCTCCTCGGCGTCGCCGCCGATCTCGCCGATCATCACGAAGGCCTCGGTGGCCGGGTCGGCGTTGAAGGCCTCGATGGCGTCCAGGAAGTTGGTGCCGATGATCGGGTCGCCGCCGATGCCCAGGCAGGTGGTCTGGCCCAGGCCCGCGGCCGTCAGCTGGTACACGACCTCGTAGGTGAGCGTGCCGCTGCGGCTGACCAGCCCCACCGGGCCCTCCTTGACGATGGAGGCCGGCAGGATGCCCAGCTTGGCGATGCCGGGCGCCAGCAGGCCGGGGCAGTTCGGCCCGACCAGGCGGACGCCGCGCTCCTTCAGGTAGGGCATGACCTTGACCATGTCGATGGTCGGCACGCCTTCGGTAATGCAGACGACCAGCCGGCAGCCGGCGTCGGCCGCCTCCATGATCGCGCCGGCGGCGCCGGCGGGCGGCACGAAGATGACCGAGGTGTTGGCGCCCTCGTTCAGGACCGCCTCGCGCACGGTGTCGAACACCGGCACCTTGTCCTCGAACTTCTGGCCGCCGCGGCCCGGGGTGCAGCCGGCCACGATCTTCGTGCCGTACGCCAGCATCTCCCGCGAATGGAAAGCGCCGTCGCGGCCGGTGATGCCCTGCACCACGACCCGCGTGTCCTTGTCGACGAAGATCGCCATGACGAAACTCCTTAGGGGCGGCGCCCGCCGGCGCGCCCGCGCGTTGTGGTCCGGTTACGCACCCTTGCCGGCGAGCTCGATGGCCTTCTGCACGGCCTCGTCCATCGTCTCGGCGGGGTGGAGCTTCGTCTTGGCCAGGAGCGCGCGGCCCTCGGCCTCGTTCGTTCCGGTCAGGCGCACGACGATGGGCACGTCGATGGGCATCATCTCGGTGGCCTTGATGATGCCGTTGGCCACGTCGTCGCAGCGGGTGATGCCGCCGAAGATGTTGAACAGGATGACCTTCACGGCCTTGTCCTGCAGGATGATCTTCAGCGCGTTGACGACCTTCTCGGGGTTCGAGCTGCCGCCGATGTCCAGGAAGTTCGCGGGCTGGCCGCCGTAGTACTTCACGAGGTCCATCGTGGCCATGGCCAGGCCGGCGCCGTTGACCAGGCAGCCGACGTTGCCCTCGAGCTTCACGAAGCTGAGGTTGGCCTCGCGGGCCTGGCGCTCGGACGGGTCCTCCGCCTCGACGTCGCGCAGCGCCTCGTAGTCGGCGTGGCGGTACATCGCGTTGTCGTCGAAGCTGACCTTGCCGTCGATGGCGTGCCCGATGCCGTCGGGCGTGAAGATGAACGGGTTGATCTCGGCCAGGCTGGCGTCCGCGGCCAGGAAGGCCTGGTAGAGCTTCTGCATGGCGGTGGCCAGCTGGCGCGCCTTCTTGACGTCGCCCGGGCACATCTTCAGGCCCAGTTCGAGGGCCTCGTGGTCCAGCAGGCCGTAGCGCGGGTCGATCGCGTGCTTGAGGATGGCCTCGGGCTTGTCCTTGGCCACCTGCTCGATCTCCATGCCGCCCTCGGCGCTGCACATCAGCAGCACGCGCTGCGAGGTGCGGTCGATGAGCATGCCGACGTAGTACTCGCTGGCGATGTCCAGGGCCGGGGTCACCAGCACCTTGCGCACCGTGTGGCCCTTGATGTCCATGCCGAGGATCTTCGACGCGTTCTCCTTCACGTCGTCGATCGTCTTGCAGAACTTGACGCCCCCGGCCTTGCCGCGGCCGCCGGTCAGCACCTGCGATTTGACCATCACCGGGAGGCCGTACTTGCCCGCCAGCGCGACCGCCTCGCCGACGGTCGTGGCCACGGAGCCGGGCGGCACCGGCAGGCCGTGGCGGGCGAAGATCTCCTTCGCCTGGTACTCGTGGATGTTCACGCACTTCCTCCCAGTGTGTGGTTGGCCGGGCGGCGGGCGCCGCCCGGCCCTGCCGTGGTCCGCTAGCCGATGAACCGGGCCAGCAGCTGTTCCAGATTCGGCGAGCCGATCTCCTGGAGCTCGTAGCCCACGCGCACCGTGGGCTTGTCGATCTTCACGACGCGGTTGAGGTCGATCGGCGTGCCGATGACCACGACGTCGCACTCGACGGCGTTGATCGTCGCCTCGAGGTCGGCCTTCTGCTCGTCGCCGTAGCCCATGGCCGGCAGCAGCGTGCCGATCTCGGGATAGTGCGCGAACGTCTCGGCCAGGCGGCCCCGCGCCCAGGGACGGGGATCCACCAGCTCGCCGGCGCCCAGGCGCAGCGCCGCCACCACGCCGGCGCCGTACTTCATGTCGCCGTGCGTGAGGGTCGGGCCGTCCTCGACCACCAGCACGCGCTTGCCGGCCAGGTCGACGTCCCCGGTGATCGTCAGCGGGCTGGCGGCGTCGATGATCACGGCCGTCGGGTTGATGGCGCGGACGTTCTCGCGCACCGCCTCGATGTTCTCGAACTCGGCCTCGACGACCTTGTTGATGATCACCACGTCGGCCAGCCGGACGTTCGTCTCGCTCGGGTAGTAGGTGTTCTCGTGGCCGGCGCGGTGCGGGTCGGCCACCACGATGTGCAGGTCGCTCTTGAAGAACGGCGTGTCGTTGTTGCCGCCGTCCCAGAGGATGATGTCGGCTTCCTTCTCGGCCTCGCGCAGGATGGCCTCGTAGTCGACGCCGGCGTAGATGACGCCTCCGGCGGCCACGTGCGGCTCGTACTCCTCCATCTCCTCGATCGTGCAGTTGTGCTTCTCCAGGTCGGCGATGGTGGCGAAGCGCTGCACGCGCTGGGCCTCGAGGTTGCCGTAGGGCATGGGGTGCCGCACGGCGACGACCTTCTTGCCGGCCTTGCGCAGGATCTGGCAGATGCGGCGGCTGGTCTGGCTCTTGCCGCAGCCGGTGCGAACCGCGCCGACGCTGATGACCGGCTTGCTGCTCTTCAGCTCGGTCAGGCGCTCGCCCAGCATGGCGAAATCGGCGCCCGCCGCGTTGACGATCGAGGCCAGGCTCATCACCTGCTGGTAGCTGCGGTCGCTGTAGGCCATGACGCAGAGTTCGGCGCCGGTGCGGCGGATGATCTCCAGGAGGTCGGCCTCGTCCTCGATGGGGATTCCTTCCGGGTAGTGCGGACCGGCCAGGGAAGCCGGGTAGCGCCGACCGTCGATGTCGGGAATCTGCGTGGCCGTGAAGGCGACCACCTCGTAGGCGGGATTGTTCCGGTAGACGCAGTTGAAGTTGTGGAAGTCGCGCCCGGCGGCGCCCAGGATGATGACCTTGATCCTGCTCATGCCGTCCCCTCAATGGTTCCGGCCGCGGCCGGAACGCCGCCGACAGGCACGGCTGTCAGGGCAGCCTCCTGATGGCGGCGATGATCTGCGAGGTCGACCAGCCCGGCACCATCGGCACGCGCAGCACGCGGCCCCCGGCAGCAACGACTTCACGGGCGCCCACGATGTCGGCGTCCGCGTACTCGGACCCCTTGACGAGCACGTCCGGCCGGACCAGGAGAATGGTCTCCAGCGGTGTCGGTTCGTCGAATATGGTGACCGCGGAAACCGCTCGCAAGGCTGCCATTAGCGCCGCCCTGTCGTTTTCCGGCAGGATCGGCCGCCCCGGCCCCTTCAGCCGGGCCACCGAGGCGTCGCTGTTGAGAGCGACGATCAATTCGTCGGCGGCGGCGGCCGCCTGCGCCAGGCTGGCCAGGTGCCCGGAGTGGATCAGGTCGAAGCACCCGTTGGTGAACGCGATGGTGCGGCCGGCGGCGCGGCGGGCGGCCGCCCAGGCGGCCAGTTCGCCGCGGGCCAGGACGGGCGCCGCCCCCGGACCGCCGCTCATCGGCCGTCCCCGGCCGGCAGCGCGGCGCGCAGCTGGTCCAGCGTGACGGCCACCGTGCCCAGCTCGCGGACGGCCAGGCCGGCCGCGTGATTGGCCAGGCTGGCCGCCTCCAGATGCCCCGCGCCCGCGGCCAGGCAGGCGGTGTAGACCGCGATCACCGTGTCGCCGGCGCCGGTCACGTCGTAGACCGCGGTCGCGGCCGCCGGCAGATGGTGTTCGGCGCCGGACTTCTCGTAGAGCGCCATGCCGTGCTCGCCGCGCGTGATGAGCACCGCGTCGGCCTCGGTCAACGCCAGCAGCCGCCGGCCGGCGCGGCGCAGGTCGTCCGGCCCCGCGATGGCGTGCCCGCAGGCCTGCTCGGCCTCGCGCTGGTTCGGCGTCAGCGAGGTGGCGCCGCGGTACTTCGCGTAGTCGCCGCGCTTGGGGTCGACCACCACCGGCACGCCGGCCTCGCGCGCGGCGCCCAGCAGCGCCGGCAGCGACCCGCCCGTCAGCACCCCCTTGCCGTAGTCGCTCAGGACGATGCCGTCGTAGGGCCCGCCCCGCCGCAGGGCGTCCACGAGCGCCGCGGTGCCGGCGGCGTCGACCGGCCGGTCGTCCTCGCGGTCCGTGCGGCAGACCTGCTGGTGGTGGGCGATGATGCGGGTCTTCAGCGTGGTCGGGCGCGCGGGGTCGGTCACCAGCCCGTCGCCGGCGATCCCGCGTTCGTCCAGCAGCCGGCGCAGCGTCGCCGCGGCGTCGTCGCGGCCGCACAGGCCGTAGAAGCGCGCTTCGGCGCCCAGGGCGCGGATGCCGGCCGCGACGTTGGCGGCCCCGCCCAGCTTCCAGGTCTCTTCGCGCACGCGCACGACCGGCACCGGCGCCTCGGGGCTGATGCGGTCCACGCTGCCCCAGACGAAATGGTCGAGCATGGCGTCGCCGACGACCGCCAGGCGGCGCCCGGCGATGCCGGCCAGGACGGCGGACGTTGACATGGGCTTGTCAGGCGCGTTCATGGGCGCTTTCTTGGGGGCTCCGGGATCACGGATCGGCGGCAAGCGGGCCGCCGGCAACCTACCACCCGCTCCGGCGGGTGTCAACGCGCCGGGCGGCCCCCGACGTCAGGAGTGGCGACCCATGGACCCGAAGAACGCCCCGCAGCAGCAGCGCATCACGGTCGACCTGAACGAGAAGGAAGCCGAGGGGATCTACAGCAACCTGACGCTGATCTCGCACAGCCCGCACGAGTTCGTGCTGGACTTCGCGCGGCTGGTGCCCGGTCTGCCCAAGGCCAAGGTCCACGCGCGCATCATCATGACGCCGCAGTCGGCCAAGGCGCTGGCCAAGTCGCTGGCCGTGAACGTCGAGCGCTTCGAGCAGGTCAACGGCGAGATCAAGCTGGCGGGCCAGACGCCGCAGGGACCGTCGATCGGCTTCACCACGAACTGACGCCCCGCTCCCGGGCCGCCGGCCGCGGCCGTCAGGCGGCGACCTGCCGGCGCAGCCGCCACGCGGCCAGCGCGAACGCCGCCGCCGCCCACACCAGCAGCCCGCCCAGCAGCGGCGCCGCCTCCGCGAATCCCCAGCCCCGGCCCACCAGCCCGTGGAAGACGGTGATGGCCTGGCCGGTGGGCAGCGCCCGGCCGATGGCCTGCATGAACTCGGGCACCACCTCCAGCGGCCACCACAGCCCGCCGATCGCCGCCAGGACCATGGTCAGCCCGCTGCCCAGGCCGTCCGCCTGCGCGCCGGAGCGCGCCAGCGTGCCGAGCAGGATGGCCGCCGACGACGAAAAGGCCGCGAACAGCACGACGACCGCGGCCAGCGCCGTCACCGAGTCGCCGTAGTCCAGGCGGAAGGCCGCCGCGTTCAGCCCGAGCAGGATCGCCGTCTGCAGCAGACCCACCGCCAGTCCGCCCAGGAAGTAGCCGGCCACCAGATCCACGGCCGAGGCGCGGCTGACGACCAGCCGGGCCAGCGTGCGGTCGCGGCGCTCCTGCACCAGATCCTTGGCCGAGACCATCAGGAACATCAGCACGAAGAACAGCACGTAGGACGGGCCCACGTGCTGGTGCGCGCGGGTCAGCCCCCAGTCATCGGTCTGCAGGCGGCCCAGCGTCGCGGCGCGCAGCCGGATGCGCGGCGATTCCCAGGCCTCGACGAAGATGCCCTCGTCGAAGGCGGCGGCGCCTTCGCGGCCGACCGGCGCGCCGGCCGGCGGCACCAGGGACAGCGCCGCGCCGGCGGTGACCAGCCGCACCAGCTCGCGTTCGATCAGCGTGCGCGCGGACTGCCCGCCCAGCCGCTCGCCGTCGATGGTGAGCTTCAGGTCGACGCGGGGCCCGCCGGCCAGCGCGAGCCCGAACCCGGGCGGCACCAGCAGGACCGCCGTCGCGCGGCGCGCCTCGACCAGCTCGCGCGCCAGCGCGTCGCCGATCGCCGTGTCGGCGACGGCGACCTCCCAGCGCTCGTTCGCGCGCAGCGGGCCCAGGAGCGTGTCCACGGCCGGCCCGCCGTCCAGGTCGCTGACCACCAGGACCCGCCGCGGCGGCTGCGAGCTTCCGCTCCAGTCGCCCATGAGCATGCCCATGAGGTAGGAGAAGACCATCGGCATGACCAGCAGCCAGACCAGGCCGCCGCGGTCGCGGACGACGCGCAGCAGCCGCAGCCGGACCATGGCGCCGACCACCTGGGGGTTCACAGCCAGCCTCCCCTGCGCGCCCGCGCGCCGAACAGCAGCACGATGGCCAGCAGCAGCGCGACGCCGGCCGCGCCCAGCACCAGCAGCGGCGTGGCCACCTGCGCCAACGACCGGTCGTCCGCGATGACGCGCGTGAAGGAGAGGTTCGCCCAGTAGTTGAAGAAGAACTGCCCGCCGGCGCGCGCCCAGGCCGGCAGGTTGTCCACCGGCAGGAAATTGCCGCCCAGCATGGCCGAGACCAGGATCACGGCCGTCGACAGGTTGTCCAGCGCCTTCTCGCCGCGCACCAGCATCGCCATCAGCAGGAAGACGCCGGCGGCCGCCGCGCAGGTCAGCGCCACCACCACCGGCAGCGTCCACGGGTCGGGCCCCAGGTTGACGCGGAACAGCAGGGCGCCCGCCAGCAGCAGCACCGACAGCATGACGATGCCCTGGATGACGGAGGCGACCCACTTGCCGGCCACGATCGGCCAGGCGGACCCCGGCCCCAGCAGCTGGCGCTGCAGCGTGCGGCGCGCGCGCTCGCGGTGCAGGTCGCGGGCGCCGGCCGCGGCGGCGAACATGAGGAAGAAGACGGCGAAGCTCGGCAGGAAGTAGTCGAAGAGGCTGGCCTCGCGCCGCTCGTTCGCGGCCCCGGGCGCCTTGTCGGCGACGACGAGGCCGACCCCGGGCTCGGCGAGCGCGCGGCCGAGGGCGACCTGGTGGTCGATCTGCCGGGCGAGGAAGTCGACCGCCCGCCCGCGCGCGTCCGCCGCGACCGGGTCGCGGAGGTTGCGCCAGACGTCGGCGAGGTCGCCGTCGAACACGCGCGCCAGCGCCAGCGAGTCCGCCGCCGCGGGCGCGTAATCCTCCGGCCACAGCGCCCGGAACGCGGCCTCGCCCGCCTGGACGCGCAGCACGCCGCGCTGCACGATCTCCTGCACGATGCCGGCCTTGACCTCGCTGGCCGGGTCCTTCCAGACCTCGATCACCAGCGAGTCCGCGCTGAACAGGCGTTCCAGCGCGCGCGGCGGCAGCACCAGCGCCGCCGCGACGTCGCCCGCCCGCACCAGCGCGTCGGCCCGCGCCGAGTCGGCCCACACGGGCGCGAAGAATCCGGACTCCTCCAGGCCCGCCAGCAGGCGCTCGCGCAGGGGCTCCGGCAGGTCGCCGGCCACCAGCGCGACCGGGATCGCGCTGAGGCCCTGCTTCCCGAAGAGACCGCCGCCGAACGACAGCCCCATCACGGCGGTGAGCACCAGCGGCAGGGCCAGGTTGACGACCAGCGCCCGCCGGTCGGCCGCCATCCGCCGCAGGTCGCGGGCGGCGAAGACCCACAGCCGGCTCATCGCGCCTCTTCCCGCAGGCCGCGACCGGTCAGGTTGAGGTAGAGCGTCTCGAGGTTGGGCCGCTCGATCTCCAGCTGCTCGAGCGCCAGGCCCTCCGCCGCCAGCCAGGACTGGATGCGCGGCAGCAGGGCGCCGCCGTCGCGCGCCCGCACTTCCACCTTGCCGCGGCGCTCGCCCACGCCGGCGCAGCCCTCCCAGGCGGCGCAGGCGGCGGCGAAGGCCTCGCGTCGGGCCGGCGGCAGGGAGAGGCGGATCAGGTCGACGTCGCCGATCTGGCCGATGAGCGACTCCTTGTCGCCGAGGGCCACGAGCCGGCCACGGTCGATGACGCCGATGCGGTCGCAGAGCTGCTCCGCTTCCTCGAGGTA
Source organism: uncultured Fibrobacteraceae bacterium (assembly GCA_964399195.1). GTDB lineage: Bacteria > Krumholzibacteriota > Krumholzibacteriia > LZORAL124-64-63 > LZORAL124-64-63 > CAINDZ01. The sequence goes on along the minus strand of CAYNPY010000025.1, from coordinate 22,122 downwards.
GTGCGTCGTGTAGATGACGGTCAGGCCCTGCCGGCCGAGCCCCGCGATCAGTTCGAGGATGCGCGTGCGCGCCTGGGCGTCGATGCCGACGGTCGGCTCGTCCAGGAACAGCACCTCCGGCTGGTGGATCAGGCCGGCCACCAGGTTCAGGCGACGCATCATGCCGCCGGAGTAGTTCTCGACGCGGCGCTTCGCCTGGTCGGCCAGGTCGGCCATGACCAGGAGCTCCTCGACCCGCCGGCTCAGCGCGGCGCCGCCCAGCCCGTGCAGCCGCCCCCAGAACAGCAGGTTGTCGCGGGCCGTCAGGTCCGTGTAGAGGGCGATCTCCTGCGGCACGACGCCGATCAGCCGGCGCACCTGCGCCGGCGCCGCGGCCACGTCGTGCCCGCCGATCCGCACCTGCCCGCCGTCGGCGCGCAGCAGCGTCGACAGCACGCCGATGGTCGTGGTCTTGCCGGCGCCGTTGGGGCCGAGCAGGCCGAACAGTTCGCCGCGCGCGACGTCGAAGCTGACGCCGTCCACGGCCTTCTGCGGGCCGTACTTCTTGACCAGGTCCCTGACTTCGATCACGCGGTCTCCTCCGGAGGACGGGTCTTCCAGCGGCGGTGCGTCCAGAAGTACTGCTCGGGCGCCCTACGCACCGCCGCCTCCAGGCGTTGCGCAAAGATTTCCGTAAGCCGCGCGACCGCGGTCGCCTCGTCCCAGCCCGCCTCGGGCTCGTACGGCGGACCCAGCTCCAGCCGGTGGCGCCCGTCCGGCAGGCGGAAGATCACGGCGCTGATCACCGGCGCCCCGAGCTTCCACGAGAAATAGGCCGCGCCGCGGTAGAACGACGCCTGCCGACCCAGGAACGGCACGAAGCAGCCTTCCGGCCCCGCGTCCTGGTCGGCGGCCAGCCCGATCGCCTCGCCGCGGCGCAGGGCGGCCACCATCTCCTTGAGCGGCCCACCCGAGCGGATGACGCGCACGCCGGCGCGCGCCCGCGCGTCGGCCAGCAGGCGGTCCACCTGCGGGTTCGACTGGCTCTTGCCCAGAAAGGTGACGGGGATGCCCTCGGCGCCGAGACGGGCGGCGAGCAGTTCCCAGTTGCCGAAGTGGCCCGTGACCACCAGGACGCCGCGGCCGGCGGCGGCGGCGGCGCGGTAGTGCTCCAGGCCCACGAGGTCGACCCAGTCGCGGATCCGCGCCGGCGACAGGCGCCCGAGCAGCAGGAACTCCATGAGGTTCAGGCCGAGGTGCCGGAAGAAGCCGGCCGCCACGGCGTCGCGGGCCGCCTCGTCGTGCGTGGCGCCCAGCGCATGGCGGAGGTTTTCGCGCACGATCGCCGCGCGGTAGAGGCGGCGGCGCCACACCAGCCCGCCGAGCCCGCGCCCGAGCATCAGCAGCGCGCGCCGCGGCAGCAGCGCGGCCAGCAGCGCGATGCCGCGCAGCGCGGCGTATTCCAGGCGTTGGCTGGCCGGTGACGACAGGACGGCGCCTTTCGGGAGTGCCGGATCGCGCCGCGGCGGGGACCGCCGGCGCTCCGTGGCGTGGACCGCCGACGGCGCCGCGCGACCGCGCGCCGTCAGGCGGTCCAGATCTTACGGGCGAGGCGCCCGCCGGGCAACCGGCGGATGAGGCCCCCCAATTCCAGCGCCGTCAGCCCGTCGACGAAGCTGCGCTCGTCGCCGGCCCATTCGCGCCGCAGCTCGTCCCGCCCGCAGCCGCCCAGGTCGAGGCGACGCCACAGCCAGCGCGCCGCGGCGTGGTCCGGCAACAGCGGCGGCGGCGGCAGCGGCGGCGCCGGCAGCAGCGGCGCGCGCGAGCCGAGCGCGGCCAGGATGTCGGCGGCCGATTCGACCAGGCCCGCCCCGTCGCGCAGCAGGCGGTGGCAGCCGCGGCTCGTCTCGACGTCGACGGGCCCGGGGACGGCCAGCACCTCGCGATCGGCGTCGGCGGCCTCGCGCGCCGTGTTCAGCGCGCCGCTGCGCGCAGGGGCCTCGACCACGACGACCGCCCGGACGATCAGGGCCAGCACCTGGTTGCGCATGGGGAAATGGTGCCGCAGCGGCGGCGTGCCCGGCGGAAACGGCGTCACGCTGCAGCCGTTGGCGCGGATCTCCCGCAGCATGCCGCGGTGCGCCTGCGGGTAGCAGAGATCGGCGCCGGTCGCCATGACGGCGACCGTGCGGCCGCCGGCCGCCAGGGCGCCCCGGTGGGCGGCCGCGTCGATGCCGCGGGCCAGTCCGCTGACGACGACGCAGCCGGCGGCCGCCAGCTGCGAGGCCAGCACGCGGGCCACTTCCAGGCCGCGGGCCGTCGGCTGCCGCGTGCCGACGACGCCGATGCAGAGCCCGCGCAGCGCCGTGGCGTCGCCGTCGACGTGCAGGTCGGTGATCAGCGGCGAGCGCTCGGGCTCCCAGCTGGCGGGCCAGCAGGCGTGCCCGCGCGTGACGACCAGTCGGTCGACTCGACGCTGATCAGCGGGTCGCTGATCGGTTGGGCGGCTTTCGGCTTGGCGATCGGCGCCGGGGTCGGCGGCATCAGCCACGGTTCGGTGTCCCGTCCGGGAGGACGTCGCGGCGGCATCCGGCGCCGGGGCGGCCGCCGTCGCCGGTCCCCGCGGGGGTCAGCCGTTGTAGAGGCGGCGCAGCAGGCGCCGCAGCTCAGCCAGGCCGCGCCCGGCCACGGCCGAGATCTGCAGCGTGTCGACCGCGCCGGCGGCCTGCGCCCAGCGTCGCGCGCGCGCCAGCGCCTGCTCGGCCGCCTCGGCGTCCAGCAGGTCGCTCTTGGTCACGACGACCGCGAACGGCAGGCCGGCCAGATGGCCGCCGTAGCGCTCCAGTTCGCCCCGCAGCATGTCCAAGCCCGCCTCCGGCGGCGCCGCCGACGGGTCGACCAGCAGCAGCAGCGCGCGCGTGCGCTCGACGTGGCGCAGGAACTCGTGCCCCAGGCCGCGGCCCTCGCTGGCGCCCTCGATGAGGCCCGGGATGTCGGCCAGCGTGCAGCTGGCGAAGTCGCCCAGGTCGACGATGCCCAGGTTGGGCACCAGCGTCGTGAACGGGTAGTCCGCGACCTTCGGGCGCGCCGCCGTCAGCACCGACAGCAGCGTGCTCTTGCCCGCGTTGGGTTCGCCCACCAGGCCGATGTCGGCGATCAGCTTCAGCTCGAAGCGCACGACGCGCTCGAGCCCGGGCCGGCCCGGCGTCGCCTTCATCGGCGTCTGGTTGCGCGCGTTCCGGAACTCCCAGTTGCCCTTGCCGCCCTTGCCGCCCTCGGCCAGCAAGAGACGGTCCCCGGGCGCGACCAGGTCGCCGACCAGTTCGCCGGTCGCCTCGTCGAAGACCACGGTGCCGCACGGCACGCGGATCGTGATGTCGTCGCCGTCGCGGCCGGTGCAGTTGTTGCCGCCGCCCTTGCCCCCGTCCTGCGCCTCGTAGCGGCGGCGGTACCGGAAGTCCAGCAGCGTGGCCAGTTGCGCGTCGGCCACCAGCCACACCGATCCGCCACGGCCGCCGTTGCCGCCGTCCGGTCCGCCGCGCGGCACATATTTCTCGCGCCGCGTGGAGACGCAGCCGTCGCCGCCCTTGCCCGAGGCGATGGTGATCGTGGCGGTGTCCAGGAACACGGGGGACTCCCTGCTCGCGGCGTCAACCGCGGGTTGCGGCCCGGCGGCCGTCTGTCATGGCCGGCGGACCGGCGGGCGTCGGGCCCGGCGCGCGCGGCTCAGGCCCCGCGGCCGGCCAGGGCGCGCGCCACCGGGGCCGGGACCAGGCGGTCCAGGGCGCCGCCGTGGCGCAGGACGTCGCGCACGAGCGTGCTGGAGATGGCCGCCAGCTGCGGACGCGCCAGCAGGTAGACGTACTCGACCTCGGCGGCCAGCAGCGCGTTGACGCCCGCCATCGTCCATTCGTGCTCGTAGTCGCCGGGCGTGCGGATCCCGCGCACCACGGCCGTCGCGCCGCGCCGCCGGGCCTCGTCGACCAGCAGCCCGCTGAACGGCTCGACCGCCACTCCCGGCAGCCCGGCCACCGAGGCGCGGAACAGTTCCACCCGCTCGTCCAGCGGCAGCAGGCCCGCCTTGCCGTCGGCCGCGACGACCACCGTGACGCGGTCGAACAGGCGGCTCGCGCGCTCGACCAGGTCGAGGTGGCCGAGGGTGACCGGGTCGAACGACCCGGGATACAGCACGTGTCGCAGCATGGTCCCTCCTCCTGCCGCGGCTCAGTCCACGGGCGGCGCCAGCCACAGGGCCAGCGAAGCCTGCCCGTAGCGGCGGCGCTGCCAGCCGTCGGCCTCCGGCGCCGGCGCGGGCTCATCCGAAGCGTGCTCGACGACCAGCGCGCGGCAGCCGGGCCAGGGGGCGCCGTCCCGCAGCAGCGCCAAGATACGCGCCGCCAGCGGTCCCCGGTAGGGCGGGTCGCTGACCAGGAGCCACGGCGTGCCGGCGCCGGGACGCCAGCGTCCCAGCCACGCCGTCGCCTCGGCGCGCTCGAGCGCGAAGGTTCCCGGGTCCGCCCCGCAGCGGGCCAGGTTCGCCCCCGCCAGCGCGAGGGCGGCCGGCGCCTCATCCACGAGCACGGCGCGGGCGGCGCCGCGGCTGAGCGCCTCGACGGCCAGCGCGCCGGAGCCGCAGCAGAGATCCACGAAGACGGCGCCCTCGACGCGCGGGCCGAGGATGCTGAACAGCGCCTCCTTGACGCGGTCGGCCGTGGGCCGGATCGCGTCTCCCGGCGGCGCCAGCAGCTTGCGCCCGCGCCAGCGCCCGGCCACGACCCTCATCGCCGCTGCTCCGCCGGCCGACGCGACCAGACCAGGCTGCGCAGCATGGCCGTGCGCGCGAGCCGGGCCGCATCGGTGCCCGCCGCCGGGAGCCGGAAATCGGCCGCCGCCGCATAGAGGGAACGGCGGCGCCGGTACAGCGTCTCCAGCCCGTCCCAACCCAGCGCCGCGACCAGCGGGCGCTCGCCCGCCGGCGCGGACTCCAGGCGGGCGCGCAGCGTTTCCCACGGCGCGTCCAGCCAGATCACGACGCCGCGCTCGCGCAGCAGGGCCGCGGCCGCCGGCGTCTCGACGACGCCGCCGCCGGTGTCCACCACCAGCCGCCGGCCGGGGTCGAGCTGCGCCAGCGCCGCCAGTTCGCGGGCGCGGAAGGCCGCCTCGCCCTCCTCGGCGAAGATCTCGGCCACCGAACGCCCCGCCGCCGCCGCCACGGCGGCGTCGAGATGCGCGACCGGGCGGTTCGTCGCCGCCTGCAGCGCCCGGGCCACGGTGGTCTTGCCGCTGGCCATGAAGCCGATCAGGGAGGTCCACATGCCCGACAGCCTACACCACCGCCGGGAGCGCGCCAGCACGATTTCGCGGCCGCGCCCCGGCGAACGCGCCGCGAACGAAGACGCCCCCCGGCGCGGGCCGGGGGGCGTCCGAGTCCGGACCGGCGGAGCCGGCCGGTGAGCCCTCTAGAAGCGGCTGATCGGCTCGGTCGGCGTGTACTCCACTTGCGATTCCGGCGTGATCTGCGCGCGCTGCATGTAGGTGTCGTCCACGATGCGCGGCGTCACGAAGATCACCAGTTCGCGGTCGACCTTCGTGTCCGAGCTGTGCCGGAACAGGGCGCCCAGGACCGGCAGCGACTTCAGCACGGGGATGCCCGTCTCCAGCCGGCTGTCGATCTTGCGGATCAGGCCGGCGATGATCGCAGTGGCGCCGTTCTCCACCAGCACCCGCGTGTCGGACTCGCTGGTGTTGATGATGACGCCGCCCTGCACCGTCGCCTGGCTGGAGAGGTCGCTGACCTCGTTGTGGATGTCCAGCGTGATGGTCTTCTCGCTGTTGATGTGCGGCGTCACGCGCAGCTGGATGCCGATCGTCGTCAGCTGCGTGATCGCGTTGCCGGCCTGATCGGCCACGATCAGCGGGATCTTCTGGCCGACGAGGATCTTCGCCTCGCGGTTGTCGGTGGTCGTGATCACCGGGTTGCTGATCAGCTGGGCGCGGTTGTCGTTCTCCAGCGCCTGCACCTTCAGCATCAGCTCGCCCCAGTCCTGCACGGTGCCGACGCGCAGGTCGCCCGACGGAGCCTGCAACGCGTTGTCGATCGACAGGCTGCCGCCGACGTTCTGGCCGGGCAGAGCGAAGTTGTTCAGCGACCAGTTGACGCCCAGCTCGCGCGTGGCGCGCGAGTCCATGTCGACCAGGCGCGCATTGATCTCGACCTGCGGCGTGCGCGTGTCGAGCTGCGCCGCCATGTTCGTGATCAGGTTCACGCGGGCCTGGACGTCGTTGACCAGCAGGCTGTTGGTCCGGACGTCGACGTCGATGTTGCCGCGCTCGGTCAACATCTTCTCGAGGGCGTCCTTGACCTCGCCGGCGTTGGCGTACTTGAGGGTCACCATGCCCAGGTGCAGGATCTCGAGGTCCTCGACCTGCTTGCGGGCGCGTTGGCCCTCGAGGTTCTCCTGGCGCAGAGCCTCCGCGGTGTCGACGCGGTAGACGCCCCCCTCCTCGGCGTAGTCGAAGGAGTGGGCGCGCAGGATCACCTCCAGCGCCTGGATCCAAGGCACGTCCTCGAGCTTCACCGTCACCTTGCCCACCACCTTGGGCGAGGCGACGATGTTGGTGCCCGAATAGCCGGCCAGGGAGCGCAGCACGGTGCCGATCTCGGCGTCCTGGACGTCGAGCGAGATGAGCCGGGTCTTGTAGCCGGCGTCCGGGGCCTGGGCCGACGCGGCCGGGGCCAGCGCGACGCCCGCGCCCGCCAGCAGGCACAGGCAGAGGATCGCGCAGCGAACATTGCGAAGCCAGCGGAACATCTCTTACTCCTCCAGGTTATCCAGCTTGAGGACCACGTTGCTGCTGATCCCGTACAACGTGACCTGCGCCGTGAGCGAATTCTTGCGGATGCTGACGACGCGGCCATGGCGGACCTGGTCGCCCACGCGCAGGATGTAACCGAATCCGTCCCCGTCCTCGACCAGGGCGAAGCGGTCCTCTTCGCCCCACATCACGCCCACCAGGCTGGCGCTGTTCACGTCCACCAGGTCGGCGCCGCCGGTCGGCTCGTACTTGCCGCTGACCAGCTTGGCGAACGGGTCGCCCTTGCCGTATGACTGGTAGAAGTACTCGTTGGCCCGGATCGCGTTGATCCGCTCCGCGGAGATCTGCGAGGGCGACATGGACGCGTCCGCCGGTTCCGCGGCCTCGGCCGGGACCTCGGCGACGTCGGCCGCCATCGGCTCCGCCGGCTGGACGGCAGCGGCCCCGGCCGACGCCGGACTCGCCTCGTCGGCTCCGGCCGCCGGCAGCGCCAGCGCCAGCACGGCCAGCGCCAGCAGCGCCGTCCGGACGTTCGTCAGCGTCTTCATCAGCGCCCTCCCTTGGTGTCGGTGGCCTTCGCGGCCTGCGCAATCTCGTTCGCCTTGCCGCCGGTGACGTTGTTGACGGCGGCCGCGGCCGGCGACTTGGCGTTCGCAGCCGTCTTGGCGTTCGCCGCCGTCTTGGCGTCGGAACCTCCCGCCGCGCTGGCCTGCAGCGTGCGCGTGGCGCCGGCGTCCGCGGCCGACGGCAGCGCGTTGCCGGGACCCTGCGTGTAGGCCGTCAGCAGCATGTCCGTGCGAACGGTGTAGGGGCTGACCTGCTGGTTGTCGGCGCCCTGCAGCTTGAGGCCGGACACGTTCACGATCCGGTTGAGGTTGGCCAGCCGGCTGAGGAAGACGCCGGTCTGGTGGTAGCCGCCGTTGACGCGCACCTCGACCGGGTTGTCCGAATAGAAGCCCTGGTTGACGATCGGCTTCGGCCGGAAGATCTCGAACTCGACCCCGGACTGCTGGCCGGCCGCCGTGACCTTGCGCAGCAGGTCCGGCATCTCGTTCTCGTCGGGCAGCAGCGTCGCCGCGACCTTCCACTGCTCGTGAAGGATCGCGTACTCCTGCTCCACGCGCTCGAGGTTCCGCACCAGGAGACGCGCCCGCTCGAGCTCCTGCGAGAGCTGCTGATGGCGCTCGTCCAGCTGCGCGATCGTCTGCTTGCGAGAGGCGTACGTGAACGGGTAGCTCGTGGACAGGAAGTACATCGGCACGACCGTCACGACCACCAGCACCGTCAACGCCCAGCGGATGAAATTGGGGTTCTTGACGTCAATCTTCATGGTGGTCCTTCCTACCCTTCGAACGGCGCCGGCGCGGCGTTGCGCACGGCTTTGGCCTGGGCCTTGAACTTGACGACCCGCACCTTGTCGATCTCGCCCTTCTCGGCCAGCAGCAGGTTCACCGAAGCGAAGTACGGGCTCTCGGTGACGTTCTGCAGGAAGTCGCTGACCAGGAAGTTGGAGAAGGTGACGCCTTCGACCGCGTATTCGTCGGCGCCCACGTCCTCGAACTTCGTGAGCCACACGTGCTCGGGCAGGCTGCGGTTCAGCTCGTCCAGCAGGTGCACGCGGAAGTAGCGGTCGGCGTCCAGGCGCGTGATGACGTCCAGGCGGTCGTTGAGGTCCTTCCGCTGCTGGTTCAGGCGCTGGATCTTGGCGATCTCCGGCGCCAGTTGGCGGGTCTCGGCCTCCTCGGCCGCGATCACCGTCTCCAGCGCCGAGATCTGCTGCGACTGGTAGTAGAAGGCCCCGCCCACGCCGCCGGCCGCCAGCAGCAGCAGGACCAGCGGGGCGAGCGCGCCCAGTTGCGGCAGCGCGAGCCGCGCCTTGGCGGGCTGTTCCTCGCGGGGCAGCAGGTTGATCCGGATCATGCCTCCACCGCCTCTCTCAGGGCCAGGCCCACGCAGACCGTCAGCAGCGGGCTGAGGTCGGCGGGCTCCGTCTCGCCGAACAGGTCGGGCGCGTAGTCGAGGTCCGCCAGCGGGTCGGCGATCTCGGCCGGCACGCCGTAGCTCTCGGCCAGGAACTCCTTGAGGCCGGGCAGGTGCGCGCCGCCGCCGCTCAGGACGATGCGGTCGATGCCGTCCGCTTCGCCGGCGGTCTTGAGGAACGAGAGACTCGGTTCCAGGCCCTGGTAGATGTCGCCGCCGACCGAGCGCACGATGTCGCCGATCAGCTGGACGTCAACCTCGTCGGTCTGGCCGCGCGAGACCCGCGCGGCGGTGTCCCAGGTCAGCCCGAGCTGCTTCTGGAACTCCTCGATGAAGTGCGACGTGCCGATGGAGAGGTCGCGCGTGAAGTACGGCACGCCGTCGCGCACGATGTGGACGTTGGTGACGCCGCCGCCGACGTCCAGCAGGGCGACGAACTCGCCGGCGCCGACGGGCGCCGCGGGTCCGGCCTCGCCGGGTTCGTCGGCGAAGGCCGTCAGGCCTTCGACAGAGTCGGCCGCGTGAGCCGCCGGCGCGGCCGCCGGCGCGGCATGCCGCAGCTTCTCCCACGCGTTCTGGTTCGCGAACGACGCGACGTCGATCACCATCGGCGTGAACCCGGCGTCGCGAATCAGTTCGGCGTGCGTCTGGATCATGTCCTTCTTGGCCGCCACCAGCAGCAGCTCCATCTGGCCGGCGCCGATGTCGGGCTGCAGGATCTGGAAGTCGAGCGTGATGTCGTCGATGTCGAACGGGACGTGCTGCTCGGCTTCCCAGTAGATGGCCTCGCGCGCGTCCGCCTCGCTCATCTTGTCCATCACGATCTTCTTGACGATCACGGCGCGGCCGGCCACCGCGCTGGCCACCGGCTCGTTGGGCAGGTCGGCCTTCTGAGCGGCTTCGCGGATCGTCTGGATCACGAGCTCGCGATCCATGATCTCGCCGTCGACGATCGCCTCGGGCGGCAGGTCCGCCATGCCGAAGTGCGTGACCTGCGGCCGCTCGCCGCTGAGGTCCAGCCTGAGGCACTTGACGACATGCGAGCCGATGTCCATGCCGATGAGTGTCCTTCGTTTCCGTTTCAGGAATCCGAACATGTCAAGCCTGCCTTGCTGTTCGAGCTTCGGTGCGGACCGGGTCGCGCTCTTCCGGACGGTCCCCGGGGCTATCCGCAACATGCGTGCCACATGTGGATTCGGCGGGAGCGGGCCCGCCTTGAGTCCGATTTCCCGCGGCGGGCGCGGCGGCCGCGCGGCCTGGCCGGCGCCGCCCCCGCCGGCGTCCCCGCGGGCGGCAGGCCCGGCCGGGACGCACCCGGCAGGATCTGCCGGTCAGCCCGCCAGGCCCAGGTACCAGGCCGCCAGCTGCGGACCGGCCAGCAGGACGACGGCGGCCGCCAGCGCCAGGAACGTGCCGAACGGCAGCTTGGCGCCGCCCTGGACGCGCCCCCGGCCGGCCGCCAGGGCGTAGACGGTGCCCGCGGCGGCACCGCCGAACAGCGTGCCCAGCACGCCCCAGGGGCCGACGAAGGCGCCCACCATCCCCATCAGCATGACGTCGCCGCCGCCCATGCCGACGACGCCGCGGACCAGACGGTAGCCCCACGACACGGCAAGGATGCTTCCGGCCCCGACGGCCGCGCCGAGGAACGCCGCCGCCGGGTCGCGCCCGTCGAGGAACGAACCGCCGAGGCCGATCACGCCGCCGGCGATCGTCAGCGTGTGGGGAATGATCATGTGTTCCCAGTCGATCAATGCAATATCCAGCAGCAGCAGCAGCAGCAGGGATGCAGAAAGCCCCGCGAACCCGAAGCCGAAACGCCACGCCCCGACCAGCGCGCAGGCGATGCCCGCCAGTTCCACGACGAGGTAGCGGGTCGCGATCGGCGCCGCGCAGCCGCGGCAGCGTCCGCGCAGCAGCAGCCAGCTGACGACCGGGATGTTCTCTTGCCAGGCGACCGGGCGCGCGCAGGCCGGACAGGCCGAGCGCGGGCGCACGATGCTCTGATTGCGCGGCAGGCGGTGGATCAGCACGTTGGAGAAGCTGCCGAAGCAGGCGCCCAGCACCGCCGCCAGCGCGTAGAGGAAGGCCGATTCCTGCGCGATCACCATGTCAGAGCTCCGGGATGGGACCGATGAAGTCGGCGCCGTAGAGCTCCTGCGCCTTCAGGCGCCGCTCCAGCTTGGCGATCATCTTCTCGGCCAGTGACTGCATCTGGGGATTGCCGGTCGAGCGCCGGAGCTCCCGCCAGAGGTCCAGCGAGACGCGGTCGTCGCCGGCGCGGTAGCGGGCGAAGGCCGCGAAGCGCGACTCCGTCTCGCCCCCGTCCGGACAGCGCGAGGCCGCCTCGAACCAGACGGCGGCGCGTTGATAGTCGCGGAAGAAGACGTAGTGGGTGAACCCGACCTGGAAATGCAGCTTCGCCGAACCCGGGTTGTGCACGATGCCGCGCTTGAGGTAGTCCAGCGCCTTGTCGAAGTCGCCCAACTCGGACCACGACACCAGCGACGCGAAGTGGTACGCCTCCACGAAGCGCGGGTCCAGGCGCATGATTGCGTCCATGAGCAGCTCGAAGTACCGCAGGTCGTGGCGGCCCTTGGCGTAGTCGCCGAAGTACTGCACGAACCGGAACCACAGCCAGTCGGCGGCCACCTCCCGGAAGCCGACCGACGACTCGACCAGGGCCCGCCCCGACGGGAAGTAGAGGCGGTCGCCCCGCAGCGCCTGCCGCTCCCGGCCGTCGAGGGCCTGCAGCGTGACGACCATGAGCACGGTCAGCGCCAGCGACGCGGCCCAGCGGGCGAGGGTGCCCCGCCGGCCGAGTATGCCCCGGCGGCCGCTCACGCGCGCAGCTCCCGGCGGGAGAAGACCGCGCCGGCCAGGAGCAGCAGGAGCGCCGCCCAGCAGGCGCCGTAGAGCGTGGCCAGCGCCAGGTGGGGCGTCGAGACCAGGTCGCCGTGCACGACGGCGCCGCGGACGTTGAAGATCTCGAGGTTCGGCGTCAGGTAGTAGACGACCGTCGTCAGGTGCTGCATCAGCGGGCCCTCCTGCAGCCGCCCGAAGTCGCGGATCGACTGGCTGAGGTGCCCCACGACGAACACGCCCAGCGTGAAGATCGCCGACAGGACCGGCGACACGCAGGTGGAGAACAGCACGACCACCGCCGTGACGACGGCCAGTTCGAGGAAAGTCAGGTAGAAGGCGGCGACGAACCGGAGCGAGAACGCCCCCGGCGACAGCAGAGTCAGGATCAGGAACAGGACGCCCATGACCGCGAGCATGACCGCCATGGTCAGGCTCAGCCCCAGGTACTTGCCCAGCAGGTACTCGCGCCTGCCGACGGGCTTGGCCAGAATCGTGGTGATGGTTCCCTTCTCCATCTCCTTGCGCACCATGCCGCTGCCGACGAAGACGACCACCAGCAATCCGAGCAGCACCATGGCGGCCAGCCCGACGTCGGTGACGATCTTCGCCTGCGCTCCGACCGTGAGCGGGGACAGCACGGCGGTGCTGGCGAGCATCAGGAAGCCGAAGACCGCCACCAGGTAGAAGACGCGGTCGCGAACCGTCTCGCGGAAGGTGCCGCGCGCCAGGGCGACGACGTGTCTGCGGGTCATGCCGTGCCTCCGTGCTGGTGCGTGCTCAGGAACAGGTCCTCCAGGCCCGTGCGCCGCGGCTCGACCGCGTGCACCGGCAGGCCCGCCGCGTGGCAGGCGTCGAGCAGTTCGCGCAGTTGATCGGCGTCGGCCGCCGACAGTTCCGCCGGCTGGGCGGCCGCGGCGTCCCGGGCGTCTGTCGGCAGGGCCCAGGGCGGCAGGCCCCGCCCCGCCGCCTCGCCCAGCGTGCCCGCCGCGCGCACGCGGTAGGAGCAGGCGCCGGCCAGCGCGCCCAGGCGCTCGTTCAGCACGAGCCGGCCCTCCCGCAGGATGCCGACCGCGTCGGCCAGCTGCTCGACGTCCGGGACGATGTGGCTGGACAGGATGATCGTCCGCCCCTCCGCCTTCAGTTGCTGCAGCAGCGTCCGCACCTCGCGTCGGCCCATCGGGTCCAGGCCCGACATGGGCTCGTCCAGGACCAGCAGTTCGGGCTCGCCCAGCAGCGCCTGCGCCAGGCCCAGGCGCTGGAGCATGCCCTTGGAGTACTTGCCCAGGCGGCGGCCCGCGTCCGCCAGGATCCCGGTTTGCCGAAGGACCGCGTCGATGCGGTCGCGGCGCCCGCGGCGCGGCATGTCGAGCAGGTCGCAGTGGAACTCCAGCAACTCGCGCCCGGTGAGGTAGTCGAAGAAGTACGGCCGTTCCGGCAGGTAGCCGACGCCGGCCCGCGCCCGCCGGTCGCGGTGGTCGCGGCCCAGGAGCGTGACCTCGCCGCGGTCGGGCCGCACCAGGTCCAGCAGGCAGCCGATGGTGGTGGTCTTGCCGGCGCCGTTGTGACCGAGCAGCGCGTAGACCTCGCCGCGGCCGACGCTGAACGAGACGGCCTCGATGCCGCGCAGGCGGCGGCGGGCGAAGCCGGAGCGAAAGGTCTTGCTGAGGTCGGCGACCCGCAGGGCGCACGCGGAGGTGCCGGCACCGGCCGCGGCGGGGCCGGCGGCGGGCGCCGTCGCCGGGAGCGCCGGCGGGTTTTCGATCAGCACGTGTCGGGACATTGCCCACCTCCGTCGCCGGACGGCCGCCAAGGGGCTTGCGGACGCCCCTCGGCGGCGGGTTGCCGTCTGTCTACCGGCTGGGTTGCAACGGGGGTGCCACCGCGCGGCGGCGGCGCGCTACTGGCCGCTGGCCACCGTCAGCACGAGGCCGCCCGGCCCGGCGGCGGTGATGACGTAGCCCACGGGGGCGCCGTTCTCCATGACCAGCTCGACGCCGACCTGCCCCGGCGCGGCTGCCGCGGCGCCGAACTGCGGCTCGCTCTGCGCGCCGGTGAAGGTGTTGGCCATCAGGCCCTGCCCCGGCAGGAACGGCGTGATGTCCGCCGCGGCCACGGAGTACACGCCGCCGTGCGTGGCGGCGTAGTTCTCGACCGCCAGCTGCAGCGTGTGCGCGTTGCTCTTGGTGCCCGCGACCTTGGCGTGCTCCTGCAGGCTCGAGTAGTTGGGGATGGCCAGCGCGGCGAGGATGCCGATCACGGCCACGACGATCATCAGTTCCACCAGCGTGAAGCCATCGCGATTGCTCATGGTTGCGTCTCCTTCTCCCCCCGCTTCGGTGCTCCCGGTCAATGTCCGCTCGCGGCGCCCGCGCCGCGCAGCGTGGCCAGCAGGCGCGGCCGCGAGCCGCCCGGACCCCAGGCTTCGATCACGTAGCCGCAGCCCGGCGCGGGCCGGTAGGTCAGATCGCCGGCGATGCCGCGAAACTGCGTCGGCTCGCCCGTGTACGGGTTGCGCGGGGCCCGGCCCTGCGGCAGCCAGGGCAGCAGCTCGCGCGCGCTGCGGGCGTACCGGCCGCCGTGAGCGGCGGCGTGGGTCTCGACCGCCAGCTGAAGCGTGGCCGCGTTCGCGGCGACCGCGGCCTCGTCCGCCCGCGCCTGCAGCCGCGCGCGCGACGGCTCGCTGAGGACGAAGACGACGCTCAGCACGAGGCCGGCTGCCCCCGCCGCGAAGACCAGGTCGGCGGCGGCAGGACGGCCCGGGCGCAGCCGGCGGATACGGCCGCTGGGCGACTGTCCGTTCGGAGCCGGCGCCTGCGCGCCGTCGCAGTCACCCGCCGCCGCGCCGGCGGCACCGCTGCCGTTCACCCCGTCCATGACCGCTCCCTCGCTGCTCGCTTGACGAAAAGACGGGGCCGCGTCGACGGCCCCGTCATACCTCGCGTCCGGTCGGCCGTCGCTTACGAACCGCTGACCAGCGTCAGGATCGTGGTGCCGGCTTCCTTGCCGACGCCCGTGATCGTGTAGCCGACGTTCACGCCGCCCTGCTGGATCGCCACGATGCCGACCTGGCCGGTGGCGTTGGCAGCGGCGCCGAACTGGGGCTCGCTCTGCGCGCCGGTGAACGCGTTCTCGAGCAGGGCCTGCTGCGGCAGCAGCGGCTGCAGGTCGCCGCCCTGATCCGAGTAGATGCCGTCGTTGCGGACCGCGAAGTCCTCGGCGGCCAACTGCACGGTGTGCGCCGCGCCCTTGACCTTCGCTTCCTTCGCGCGGTCCTGCATGCTGATGAAGTTGGGGATCGCGATGGCGGCCAGGATGCCGATGATGACCACGACGATCATGAGCTCGATCAGCGTGAAGCCTTTGCGATTCAGCATTGTCCCACTCCTTGGACTGGGGCCCGGGGGCCCGCTTGCGCTTGCCGGAAAGAGCCGGCGCTCCTGTGGCTGAGTACGGCGCCTTCGCTTTGCAACGGTCGTGCCAGCGGTCGGCCTTTGTGGCCTGTTTCGTAACCCGCAGCGCCACTGCGCATTACGACGAACATCCCCGTGGCACGTTCCGACCGACCCGCCGCCGACCCTGCACATTGCCCACGGCACCCGGAACGGACCGTGCATCCGCGCGCCCGCGACGGCCGTCAGGACCCGACCGTCTCGCGGGCGGCGCCCGCCCCCGCCAGCGGCGACCCGTCCTGCTCGCGCAGCTGGTCGTCGATGGCGGCGAGCAGTTCCTCGCCGGCGGTGCCGGCCAGTTCCTCGGCCAGCGCCTGCGCGTCATCATCGTCCTGGACGCCGTACTTCTTGAGCTTTCTGTAGAGCGTCGAGGCGTTGATGCCCAGGATGTCGGCCGTCTGCTTGCGCGCGCGCCCGGTGCCCTCGAGCACCGCCAGGATGTGCGCCTTCTCCAGCTCCTCCAGCGTCCACGGCCCGCCCACGGCCAGGTGGCCGCCGGTGGCCGGCCCCTGCTGGGCGTCGGCGATGAAGGCGGGCAGGTCGCGCACCGTGATGCGGCTGCCCTCGCGGATGATGCTGGCGCGCTCGATCACGTTCTCCAGCTCGCGCACGTTGCCGGGCCACTCGTAGGCCTGCAGCGCGCGCAGGGCGCCGTCGTCGAGCAGGCTGGCCAGGGGCCCCTGGTACTCGCCGGGGCAGCAGCGCCGCAGGAAGTGGTCGACCAGCAGCGGGATGTCGTCGATGCGCTCGCGCAGCGGCGGCAGGTGCAGCGGGATCACGTTCAGGCGGTAGTAGAGGTCCGTGCGGAAGCGGCCCTTGGCCACCTCGTCCTCCAGGTCGCGGTTGGTGGCCGCGATGACGCGCACGTTGACCTTCACCGGGCTGCTGCTGCCGACCGGGTAGATCTCCCGCTCCTGCAGCATGCGCAGCAGCTTGACCTGGATGGCGTGCGGCGTCTCGCCGATCTCGTCCAGGAAGATGGTGCCGCCCTCGGCCTGCCGGCAGAAGCCGTCGTGGTCGCGGTCGGCGCCCGTGAACGACCCCTTCACGTGGCCGAAGAGCTGGCTCTCGAGCAGCGTCTCGGGAATGGCGCCGCAGTTGATGGCGACGAAGGTCTCGTTGGCGCGGT
>CAYNPY010000025.1:0-5894 GCA_964399195.1 uncultured Fibrobacteraceae bacterium | reverse complement strand
TCTTGTCGACCATCTTGAAGACCGAGCGCATGCGCGGGCTCTGGCCGATGATCGTCTTCGAGGTCTTCTTCTTCGTCAGCTCGCGCCGCAGTTCCTGCGCCTCGCTGCGCGCCTGACGCAGCGCCAGCGCGTTGCGCACGACGATCTTGATCTCGTCATTCTTGCAGTGCTTCTGCAGGTAGCTGAAGGCGCCGAGGTTCACCGCGTCGATGGCCGACTGCTCGCTCGCATAGGCGGTCATGATGACCACGGGCGTCGTCGGGTCCAGCGCCTTGATGCCCTTCAGCAGTTGGATGCCGTCCATCTTCGGCATCTGGATGTCGGTCATCACCAGGTCCGCCGGCTCCTGCGCGATGGCTCCCAGGGCCTCGGCGCCCGAATGGGCCGTGCGGACGGCGTACCCCTCCTTGCGCAGGAGGATCGACAGGTACTGGCACATGGAATCTTCGTCGTCGACGACCAGGATGCGGCCCAGGGCCATGGTGCGGTCTCCTCGCTGGGGGGATCGGCCGGGCGTTTTGCAGGTTCCACGCAGGTATCGGCCGCGTTCCGCGATGCTTTATGATCTTTTCTTTGTTTTTTGCACTTATGTATTGATGAAGAGTGAGCGGATTGCAGGGCTGCAGCGGGCAGGCGGGTGTGAGGGCGGGTCAGGTCCGCGCCTGCGTCCGGCGCTCAGGCTGGCTGCAGCTGGCGGTCCGGGTCCGGCGCCGCGGCAACGGCGTCGGCGGATCCCCGGGGTACGGCCGGAAGTTCCACGCGCGGCCAGCGGACCCGGAAGATGGCGCCGCCGCCGGGCGCGTCCTCGGCGCGGACGGTCCCGCCGTGCGCGGCCGCGATGCGGGCGACCACCGACAGGCCCAGCCCGGTGCCGCCCTCCTTGGTGGTCTTGAACGGCAGGAAGAGACTGTCGCGGATGTCGGCCTCGATGCCCGGCCCGTCGTCGGTGAGGGTCAGCTCGAACGATTCGCCCCCGTCGACCAGGTGCAGGCCCAGGCGCGCGCGCCCCTGGTACCGCATCGCCTCGCAGGCGTTGATCGCGAGGTTGAGCGCCAGCTGCGTCAGCTGCCCCGGGTCGGCCACCAGCTCCAGATCGCAGGGCGTCACCTGGGCCGAGAAGCGGACGTCGCCGCGCGCGGCCGCCACGTGCTGCCGCGCCAGCAGGAGGATCTCGTCGCGGAAGGCCGCGGCCGCGAAACGCCGGCGCGTCACCGGCCGCATGCGCGAGTAGGCCAGGAAGTCGTTGATGATCGAGTTGACCCGCGCGCTCTCCTTGAGCACGAGGTCGAAGAGCTGCCGCTGGTACCCCTCGAGCACCAGTTCGCCCGCCAGCATTTCCACCGAGCCGCGGATGCTCGCCAGCGGGTTGCGGATCTCGTGCGCAATGCTGGCGGCCAGTTCGCCGACGGCGGCGAGCCGGTCCGTCTCGCGCCGTCGCGCCACCAGCTCCTTCTCCTGGGTCAGGTCCGTGAAGACCGCGACGGCGCCCGTGATCTCGTCGCGCGCGCCGGTCACGTGGCTCACGTTCAGCCCGATCGGCACCGAGCGGCCGCCGCGGCGCAGCGTGATCTCGCCGCGCGCCACGGGCGGGCCGCCGGCCGCCACCGGCAGCACCACGCGGGCCAATTCGTCCAATCCGCCCTCGACCAGCGAGTTGAGTGGAGCCCCGAGCAGCTGCACGTCCTCGCAGCCGATGATCCGGCAGCCGGCGGGGTTGACGCGCGTGATGATCCCGCGCGTGTCCACGGTGAGCAGGCCGCTGCGCAGGCAATCGAGGATGTCCCGCACCTCGCGCCGCGCCTGCTCGGCCAGCCGCTGGCTGCGGACCTGTTCGCGCCGACGACGCTCCAGCCGCTCGGCCAGGTCGCCGCTGAGCAGGCCGAGGATCGTGAACACGGCCACATGCAGCGCCGTCACCACGAAGCGCCAGCCGTCGGCGAAGGCGGGGTCGGCGGCGGCGCCGGACGCCAGCCAGCCCAGGGCCAGTCCGGCGTGGCCGCCGGCGACCAGCACCGAAGCCGCGGCGGCGACGATCAGCGCCCAGCGCCGGTCCAGGTAGTTGGCCGCGAACACGATGGGGACGCAGGCCACGAGCGGGATCGCGGAATAGGGGCCGCCCGTGAAATGGACCAGCAGGCCGACGGCCACGGTGTCGGCGAGCACCTGGAACACCAGCAGCGGCCGCTGCCGCACGCCGGCGGCGAGGGCGGCCCAACTGACCGCCAGCGACGTCGCCAGCAGCCCCAGCGCCGCCAGCACCCCGGGCCGCGAACTGCCCGCGACGCCCGCCAGCGCGGCCGCGCCCGCCACCACGCCGAGGACCGCGGCCATCAGCAGGCGCCAGCGCAGCAGCCGGGGGGGGGGGGGGGGGGGGGGGGGGGGGGGCGCCCGCGCCCCCCCCCCCCCCCCCCCCCCGGGGGGGGGGGGCCGGGGGGGCGGGCGCCCCCCCCGGGCGCCGCGCCCCGGCCGCCGCGATCGGTCGTGGCCAAGATCAGCCTCCCACGACGTTCGCCATCTTGAACATGGGCAGGTACATCGCCACGAGCATGCCGCCGACCATCGTGCCCATGACCACGATCATGATCGGCTCGATGGCCGCGGTCAGCGCCTCGACCGCCGCGTCCACCTCGTCGTCGTAGAAATCGGCGATCTTGGCCAGCATCTCGTCGAGGGCGCCGGTCTGCTCGCCGATGCCGATCATCTGCACGACCATCGGCGGGAACACGCCGCTCTCGCGCAGCGGCTGCGCGATGGTCTCGCCCTGGCTGATGCTCTTGGCCGTGGCTTCGATGGCCTCCTGCATCACCTTGTTGCCCGCGGTGCGCGAGGTGATCTCCAGGCCCTGCAGGATGGGCACGCCCGAGCCGATCAGGGTGCCCAGCGTGCGCGTGAACCGCGCCACCGCCGACTTGCGCACGACGTTGCCGAGGATCGGGATGCGCATCGACAGCCGGTCGGTCGTCCGCCGCCCGGCCACGGTCGCCCGGTAGCGCTTGAACAACCACGTGGCGCCGACGGAGCCGCCGGCCAGGGCCCACCAGTACGAGCGGATGAAGTCCGAGATGCCCATCACGATCCGCGTCGGCGCCGGCAGGGTGCCGCCGAAGTCGGAGAACATCTTCGCGAACACGGGGATCACGAACATGAGCATGAAGATGCAGGCGCCGCCGGCCACCGTCAGCACGATCACCGGGTAGGTCATCGCGCCCTTGACCTTGCGCTGCAGCGCATCGGCCTTCTCGAGGAACACCGCCAGGCGGCTGAGGATCACGTCCAGGATGCCGCCCGCCTCGCCGGCCGCGATCATGTTCGAGTATAGGTCCGAGAAGACCCGCGGGTGCTTCTGCATGGCCTCGGCCAGCGTCGAGCCGCTCTCCACGTCGACGGTCACCTGCATGACCACCTCTTTGAAGTGCTTCTTGTCCAGCTGACGGCCGAGCACGTCCAGGCACTGCACCAGCGGCAGGCCGGCGTTGACCATCGTCGCGAACTGGCGCGTGAAGACGGCCAGGTCCTTGACGCTGACGCCCTGCTTCTTGAAGAACCCGCCCAGCAGCCCCGCCTTCTCCTTCTTGCGGACCGCGACGATGACCAGGCGCCGCTTGCGCAGGTACTCGTTCACGGCGGCCTTGTCGAGCGCCTCGTACTCGCCGGTCAGGATCTCACCCTTGGCGGTCTTGCCGGTCCACTGGAATACGGTCGTCGCACTCACGGGTGCCTCCCCTTCAGCGCATGCCGGCGGGTTCGCCGAGCATCTGCATGAGCTCAGTCACATCGCTGCTGCGACTGAGCGCCTCGTCCATGGTGATCCACTTGTTCACGACCGCCTGGTGCAGCGACTGGTTCATCGTCTGCATGCCGTGCTTCTGGCCGGCTTGCATCAGGCCGTAGATCTGGTGCACCTTGTCGTCGCGGATGAGCGCCTTGATGGCCGGCGTGCAGATCATGACCTCCAGGGCCAGCACGCGCCCGCCGCCCTTGGCCCGCGGGATCAGCTGCTGCGTGATCACGCCCGACAGGCAGAATGACAGCTGCGACCGGACCTGGTTCTGCTGGCCGTTCGGGAAGACGTCCACGATGCGGTTGATCGTCTCGAACGTGCTGTTGGTGTGCAGCGTCGCCAGGGCCAGGTGGCCCGTCTCGGCGATGGTCAGGGCCGCCTCGATCGTCTCGCGGTCGCGCATCTCGCCGATCAGGATCACGTCGGGATCCTGGCGGAGCACGTACTTGAGCGCGTCGGGGAAGCTCTTGGTGTCGCTGTTGACCTCGCGCTGGTTCACGACGCAGCCCTTGTGCTGGTGCACGAACTCGATCGGGTCCTCGATCGTGATGATGTGACCCTTGCGCGAGGTGTTGATGGTGTCGACCATCGTCGCCAGCGTCGTCGACTTGCCGCTGCCCGTGGGCCCGGTCACCAGCACCAGGCCCTGGGTCTTGCTGATCAGCTGGCGGCAGATCGGCGGCAGGCCCAGCTGCTCGAAGGTGTGGATCTGGTAGGGGATCTGCCGCAGCGCCATCGCCGTCACGCCCCGCTGCTGGAAGACGTTCGCGCGGAAGCGGCTGATGCCCTGCACGCCGAACGAGAAGTCCAGTTCGTGGTCGTTCTCGAACCGCTTCTTCTGCTCGTCGTTCAGGATGCTGTAGGCCAGGCGGCGGGTGTCGTCGCCGGTCAGCACCGGGAACTGGGTCGTCGCCATGTTGCCGTCGATGCGGTACTGGGGCGGCAGTCCCGCCGTGATGTGCAGGTCGCTGGCCCCCTTGGCCACCATTTCCTCGAGCAGTTCGCGCATGCCAAGCACTGTCTGTTCCTCCCGCCGGGGTGAGTCGGCGACCCCGCTAGTCGGTGACCGCGGTTTCGCGCAGGATCTCCTCGATCGTCGTGATGCCCTTGCGCACCTTGATGAGGCCGTCCGCGCGCAGGGTGAGCATGCCCTGCGACACGGCCATGCGCCGCAACTCGGTGGTCGAAGCGCGGTCCAGGATCATCTCGCGGATCTCCGGCGTGATCGGCATGATCTCGTACAGACCCTGCCGCCCCGCATATCCCGTGCCCGAGCAGTGATCGCAGCCGCGGCCGTGGAACACCGGGGTATCGGGAGGAAGTCCGATGTCCGTCAGGGCCTCGGCGGACAGCCTGACCTCCTCCTTGCAGTTCTTGCAGATGCGCCGGACCAGGCGCTGCGCCGCGATGAGCAGCGTCGAGGACGCAACGAGGAAGGGCTCGATGCCCATGTCGATCATGCGGTTGATCGTGCTCGGCGCGTCGTTCGTGTGCAGGGTGGACAGCACCAGGTGGCCGGTCAGAGCCGCCTTGGTGGCGATGCCGCCGGTCTCCAGGTCGCGGATCTCGCCGACCATGATGATGTTCGGATCCTGCCGCAGGAAGGCCTTCAGCGCCGAGGCGAAGGTCAGCCCGACCTCTTCGCGGACCTGGACCTGGTTGATGCCCTCGATGTTGTACTCGACGGGGTCTTCCGCCGTCATGATGTTCGTCTCGGGGCTGTTGAGCTTCGACAGGCACGAGTACAGCGTGGTCGTCTTGCCGGAGCCGGTGGGACCGGTGACCAGCACCATCCCGAACGGCTTGGCGATGGCCTTGTAGATGTCGTCGATGGCCTTCTTCTCCATCCCGAAGTCGGCCAGGTCGAGGTTGAGGTTCCCCTTGTCGAGGATACGCATCACGACCTTCTCGCCGAAGATGCACGGCAGGGTCGAGACGCGCAGGTCGATCTTCTTGTTGCCGACCTTCAGCTTGATGCGACCGTCCTGCGGGATGCGCCGCTCGGCGATGTCCAGCTCGGCCATGATCTTCAGGCGGCTGGTGATCGCCGCCCGCAGCTTGATCCACCGCCGCCGCTGCTGCTTCCGCCGGACGGTTCGCTTCCGCTTCCACC
>CAYNPY010000024.1:17892-41594 GCA_964399195.1 uncultured Fibrobacteraceae bacterium | reverse complement strand
GCGCCGGCGCGCGGTCGGGCGTTGCCGACCGGGCGGCCGGGTACGTCGGGGCCGGGCCGGCGGCCACGCGCGCGGCGGCGGCGGCCGGGCGCGCGACGTATGCCGGCGCGACCGACGCGGCCGGCACGGCGGGCGGCGTGGGTGCGGCGGCGAAGGGACCGGATCTGACCTCGGCCGACCGCGCCGTGCCCGGCTGGACGCGCTACATCGACGCCCTGATGAAGCGGCACCCGCGCCTGGGCTCGTGCCTGATGACGGGGCTGCCGGAACTGGACGAGGCCGCCGGCTGCCTGCGCGTGGTCTTCGCGACCGACAAGAAGTTCATGGTCGACAGCATCGCCGGCGAGACGGGCAAGCTGGCCGAACTGGCCGCGGCCCAGTGGGGACGCCCGCTGAAGGTGCTGCTCGAGCACGGACCGCGGGGCCAGCAGGTGGAAGTGGCCGAGGAGATCCGCCAGGAAGTGGCGCCCACCCATCGCGAGGAGCTGCGGAAAGCCTGCGCCGTCGACCCGGCCCTGGGCGACCTGGTCGACCTGCTCGGCGGGCAGCCGCTGCCCGAGAGCGAGCGGCAGCGCTGGGACCCGCCCGCGCGCTGAACCCGCGCCGCGCCGCAGGAACAACCCGAACCGGAGGCACGATGGACATCCGCATGCTCATGAAGCAGGCCCAGCAGATGCAGGCCAAGATGGCCAAGGCGCAGGCCGAACTCGAGAACAAGGAAGTGACGGCCGAAGTCGGCGGCGGCCAGGTGAAGGTCGTCATGAACGGGCGGCACCGGCTCAAGAGCCTGGTGATCGCGCCCTCGGCGGTCGACCCCCAAGACGTCGAATTCCTGCAGGACCTGGTCCTGGCCGCGGTCAACGAGGGCATCGCCGCGGTCGACGCGATGGTCGAGAAGGAGATGGGCGCGGTCGCCGGCGGCCTGAACGTGCCCGGCCTGAACCTGCCGGGGATGGGCTGACCATGGGCGGCGGCCGGCACGGCGGCAATGGCAACGGCAACGGCGGCGCCGACGGCGGCCGTCCCGTGGGCGCCGACGGCGGCGAGTTCCAGTCGCCCGCGCTCGAGCGGCTGGTCCGCAGCCTCAGCCGGCTGCCCGGCCTCGGCCGCAAGTCGGCGACGAGGGTGGCGCTGCACCTGCTGACGGGCGGCGGCGCGGCCGCTCATGCCGAAGAACTGACCGCGGCGCTGGCCGAGGCCCGCAGCCAGGTGCGCACCTGCTCGCGCTGCGGCGCGATCACCGAGCCGGATCCCTGCCGCATCTGCACATCCGAGCGCCGCGACCGCTCGCAACTGTGCGTGGTGGCCAGCCCGGTCGACGTCCTGCCCATCGAGAAGGCGGGCTTCTTCCGCGGGCGCTACTTCGTCCTGGGCGGGCTGCTCTCGCCGCTGGACGGCGTGCGCGCGCAGGATCTGCCCTTCGACCGCCTGGCCGAGCGCCTCGGGGACGGACCGGTGCGGGAACTGATCCTGGCGCTGGATGCCTCGGTCGAGGGCGAGACGACGGCTCTCTACATCCAGAGACTGTTGTCCGACAACGAGTTGCAGATGACGCGCCTGGCCACGGGCATCCCGGTCGGCGGCGCCCTGGCCTACACCGACGAGGTCACCCTGCAGCGCGCCTTCCAGTTCCGCCGCGCCTTCTAGCGCCGCGCCTGCCGCAGCCTCGCCGCGCCCCCGATTTCCGCAGTCAAGTGGCTGTGCGTCCGGTCGATATCCTGCCTGCGTTCAATGCCCGTTGCCCCGCGGCAGCCGGGCCGGGGCCTCCCGGCAGGAGTGCGGTACATGGTCAGAGCTGAATGGGCCATCTTCGAGGAAGACTACTGGGCGATCAACAACGTCCTGGACGACCTCTTGCGCAGCAGCCGCGCCAGCAACGTCGTGCTGATCGACCGCACTGGGCAACTGGTCAGCCAGTGCGGGCCCGAGGTCGACTTCGACCTGACGAGCTTCGCCTCGCTGTGCGCGGCGGACTTCGAGGCGAACTACCAGCTGGCCAAGCTGATCGGCGAACGCGACTTCAGCACGCTGTTCCACCAGGGCGCCCGCGAGAGCATGTACCTGGCGAAGATCGCCAAGGGCGTGGTCCTGGTCGTGCTCTTCGCCAAGAGCACGACGCTCGGCCTGGTCAGACTGCGCGTCAAGCGCGCGGTCGAGGAGCTGAACGACATCATCGAGCGGCTCTACGAGAAGCTGGAGTACCGCAACGAGGAATACGACACCTTCGACGAGACCTTCACGCGCGGCGTGGAGGCGGAGATCGACAACCTGTTCGCGGATTGATCGCGTGGGGGCCGCGGCCCCGCCACCGGCAGCCTAAGGGGAACGTCGTGTCGCTGATCAACTACTCCTCGCGCGAGATCAACTGCAAGGTCGTCTACTACGGCCCTGGTCTCGGCGGGAAGACGACGAACATCCAGTACGTCTACGAGAAGCTCGCGCCGGAGACGAAGGGCAAGCTCGTGACGCTGGCGACGGAGATGGACCGCACGCTCTTCTTCGACTTCCTGCCCCTGGAGCTGGGCGAGGTCAAGGGCTTCAAGACGCGGTTCCACCTCTACACGGTGCCCGGCCAGGTCTACTACAACGCCAGCCGCAAGCTGATCCTGCGCGGGGTGGACGGCATCGTGTTCGTGGGCGACAGCAGCGAGGCGCGCTTCGACGCCAACATCGAGGCGCTGTACAACCTGCACGACAACCTCAAGGAATACGACCTGAGCCTCGAGCAGATCCCGTTCGTGATGCAGTGGAACAAGCGCGACATGCCGGACGCGATCCCCATCGCCGAATTGAACGAGGAACTGAATCCCGAGGGCTACGACAACTTCGAGGGCATCGCCGTGCAGGGCGTCGGCGTCTTCGACACCCTCAAGTGCGTCGCCAAGAAGGTGCTCCGGCAGCTGCAGACGAGCTGACGGCGAGGCGCCGCCACGGATGAGCGAGCGGGCGCGGCCGAAGACGGCCGCGCTTCGCTTTCGCCGGACGCCGCGGTGGCGTCCGGCGGCGGGCGGCATCAGGCGGCGGGGCGGCCACGCAGCGAGGCCAGGTGCTCGGCGAAGACGTCGTTGAACAGGGCGCCGGGGCGCCGCTCGCGCAGGCGCGCCACGATGTCCGGGCCGTCCATGCCCATCTCGTGCAGGATCAGCCCCGCCAGCAGGGCCGAGCGGTTGAAGCCCATGCCGCAGTGCGAGAGCACGCCGTGGCCCTGCCGGAGCAGCTCCGCGGCCAGGCGCGCGACGGCGCGCAGCTTGGCGAGGTTCGGCAGCTCCCCGTCGTGGATCGGGAAGTAGACGTACAGCCAGCGGTCCGGGATCGTCGGCACCCCGTGGTCGACGTCGCCCTCGAGATCGATCACCACGTCCACGCCGCGGCTCTCCAGCGTGTCCCAGCAGGTGATCACCGGCGAGATGAAGAGCCTTGAGTCCTGATCGACGGCGAACAGTTCCATGCGCGCTCCCTTCCGGCCGCGCAATGTAACACGCTCCGGCGCCGCGCGGCAGGGCGAACGGGGCGCGAGTGCGGACTTGTTCACCGGGCGCGATCTGCTAGTGTCGTCTCCACCTCGCTAACCCGCTGAATCCGAAGGAGATGAGTATGACTTTCAGGATCGTTCGGCTCCTGCTGGCGTGCTGCTGCCTGTGCGGGCCGCCGGCTGTCGCCGCGACGGTGGGCGATGCGGCGCACGGCACGCGGTCGTACGACGACTACGAGAAGCCGCAGGCCTGCTCCACCTGCCACGACGACATCTTCCAGCAGTGGAAGCAGTCGATGATGAGCCAGGCCTACACCCACCACTGGGACGAGATCGAGTACTTCGAGCTGGCGGTCCTTCACGCGGAGAGGGACGCGAAGGTGGCGGGGGTGAAGGCCGGCTGCAACGGGTGCCACGCCCCGACGGCGTTCCTGGCCGGCGACACGCCGCCGCCGCGTCCGGAGGCCGGCAGCCGCGCGAACGAGTCGGTGCACTGCGACCATTGCCACACGATCACGGGCTTCGAGGGCGAGGTGCCGCACAACTTCAACTGGGTCAGCGAGCCGGGCCGGCTGAAGCAGGGCCCCAAGCCCGGCGTCACGTCGCCGCACCACGACACGGTCGAGAATCCGTTCCTGCGCACGGGCGACTTCTGCGGGACCTGCCACAACGAGATGAGCCCGTACGGCGTCTGGGTCAAGTCGACCCATCTGGAGTGGAAGGAGGGCCCGTACTTCGCCCAGGGCGTGCAGTGCCAGGTCTGCCACATGCCGCGCGCCGAGGGCGTGTCCGCGCGCATGGGTCAGCCCGGGCTGGTGGCGCAGCACCTGTTCCACGGCGCCCACGATCCCGGCAAGCTGAACGGCGCGATCGAGGTGCGCATGAACCCGCTCGAGCGCGAGCTGGAGAGCGACGGCACGGCCGTGATCAAGGTCCAGCTCTTCAACGGCAAGTGCGGGCACAAGGTGCCGAGCGGCTCGGTGGAAGACCGCCTGCTCTGGCTGGAGGTGACGGCCACCGACAGCGCCGGCCGCACCTGGCGGCTGCCGGTGGACCGCAAGGGCTTCGCGGGCGAGGAATACACGATCGCCGCCGACGTCCTGGCCTACCAGGACATCGGCGACGCGCGCGGGCTGGCCGGCTTCGCGGGGGTCCAGCGCGACGGGATCGCGCCCGGCAACCGCATCTTCCGGATGCCCTACTTCGACCCGCAGGGGCGGGTGACGATGCAGCAGTGGAACACCGCCTCGCTGGGCGTCGACTACCGCATCGGGCCGCGGGAGACGAAGGTCGAGACGTTCACCTGGGAACTGCCCGCGGACGTCGCGCCGGGACGCGTCGAGTTCCGCGCCGTCCTCAACTACCAGCTGCTCGTGGCGCCGGTCGCCGAGTACCTCAAGGTGCCCGCCGAGGAGTCCGCGCCGCGCGTCGTCAACACCGCCGAGACCTGGGTCGAGGTGTACTGAAGGAGGCCTTCGTGATGATCGACAAGAGACACCTGTGCCTCGCGCTGACGTGCGCGACGATCGCCGCCCTGCTCTGGCCCGCCGAGGCCGGCGCCATCCCGGCGTTCGCGCGCCGGCACAAGCTCAGCTGCACGACATGCCACGCGCCGTTCCCGCGGCTCAAGCCGTACGGCGAGGATTTCGCCGCCAACGGCTTCGCGCTGGTCGAGGACGATCCCGACCGCGACTACGTGGCCGCCGGCGACGACCTGCTCCGTCTGAACCGGGACTTCCCGGTCGCGGTGCGGCTGGACGCGTTCGCCACGCTGGCCGAGGACGCCGCGGGCGACCTGGCCACCGACCTGCAGACGCCGTTCGGCCTGAAGCTGCTGTCCGGCGGCACGCTCGCGCGCAACGTCGGCTACTACTTCTACTTCTACATGTCGGAGAAGGGCGAGGTCGCCGGCGTCGAGGACGCCTACGTGCACTTCAACGACATCGGGGGGGAGCCGCTGGACGTCATGGTCGGGCAGTTCCAGGCCTGCGACCCGCTCATGAAACGGGAGCTGCGCCTGACCTACGAGGACTATCTGGTCTACAAGGCCCGCATCGGCCGCTCGAACGTGAACCTGGCCTACGATCGCGGCGTGATTGTGGCCTGGGACCTGCCCGGCGGCGCGGCCAACCTGACGGCGATGGTGCTCAACGGCAACGGCAAGGACATCGCCACCGACGCCGGCTTCGACAGCGACAAGCACAAGAACTTCTTCCTGCGGGCCGGGCGCGACGTGGGCGCCCACGCCAGCGTGGGATACTTCGGGTACTACGGTGAGGAGCTCGGCTTCGATCCCGGCCCCGACCTGGAACCCGACACCGAGGACGACGGTCCGGCGCTGCACAACCGCGTGCTCTACCACGGCCCGGACCTGAAGGCGGGCAACGGGACGCTCGATTTCTCGTTCCAGTACCTGCGGCGGCGCGACACCAACCCCGGGTTCTTCGCCGCTGAGCAGCGCGTCGAGACCGACGGCATCGTTGCGGAACTGGTGATCTCGCCGCATCAGGACCGCTCGCGCCACATCGTGACGCTGCTCTACAACCGCATCGACAGCGACTGGGACGAGTCCGACCGCGAGGGCTTCACGGCGGCGGTCAGCCGGCTGACGCGGCGCAACCTGCGCCTGACCGCCGAGTACACCTACGACAACGAGGCCTCGACGGGCCGCGCCGCCGTGGGGGTGGTCAGCGCCTTCTGAACGCGGCGGACGCGAACGGCCGCCCGCGGGGCGCGTCCGGCGACGGGCGCGCCCCGCGCCGTTGCGGCCCGCGGAGGATTGGCCTAGCTTCCCGAACGGAGGCGATGCCGGTCCGCGCGCGGTGCGCGGCACGGTCTCGGGAACCGAAAGCCGCGCGCAGACGCGACTGACAGGAGGCGAAGCGGATGAGCGGTGCCGCCGGGCGACACGCATCACCCTACAAGACCTACACGCTGGCGAACCTCGACCAGATCCCCCAGTTGGCCTCCCTGCCCAGGGAGATCCGCGACGACATCCGGATCGTCGGCAGCGTCCTGCCGTTCAAGGCCAACAACTACGTCGTCGACGAACTCATCGACTGGGACGACGCGCTCGACGACCCGATCTTCCACCTCACCTTCCCGCAACGCGAGATGCTGCTGCCCGAGCACTACGCCGCGGCGGCGGCCGTCGCCGGCGAGGGCGTCGACCCCGCGCGCCGCCGGGCCGTCATCGACGGCATCCGCTCGCTGCTGAACCCGCACCCGGCGGGGCAGTTGGACAAGAACGTGCCCGAGATCGACGGCGAGCGCCTCTGGGGCGTCCAGCACAAGTACCGCGAGACGGTGCTGTTCTTCCCCAGCGCGGGCCAGACCTGCCACGCCTACTGCACGTTCTGCTTCCGCTGGCCGCAGTTCATCGGCATGTCGGAATTCAAATTCGCCTCGCGTGAGACCGAATCGCTGGTCCGGTACCTGCGCCAGCATCCGGAGGCCACGGACCTCCTGTTCACCGGCGGCGATCCGCTGATCATGAGCGCCGCCGTCCTGTCCCGCTACGTGGAGCCCTTCCTGGCGCCGGACAACGGGACGAACATCCAGACGATCCGCCTGGGCACCAAGGCGCTCGGCTATTGGCCGTACCGCTTCCTGACCGATCCGGACGCGGACGACCTGTTGCGCCTGTTCGAGCGCGTGACCGGACTGGGCCTGAACCTGGCGGTGATGGCCCACTTCAGCCACCCGCGCGAACTGGCCACGCCGGCGGTGCGCGAGGCGATCGCGCGCATCCGCTCCACCGGCGCGCAGATCCGCACGCAGTCGCCGCTGCTGCGCCACATCAACGACTCGTCCGAAACCTGGGCCAGGATGTGGCGGGAGCAGGTCAACCTCAACTGCACCCCGTACTACATGTTCATCGCGCGCAACACCGGCGCGCAGCACTACTTCGCGGTCCCGCTGGTGGAGGCGTGGAACATCTGGCGCGGCGCCTACCGCCAGGTGAGCGGCGTCT
Source organism: uncultured Fibrobacteraceae bacterium (assembly GCA_964399195.1). Classification (GTDB taxonomy): domain Bacteria; phylum Krumholzibacteriota; class Krumholzibacteriia; order LZORAL124-64-63; family LZORAL124-64-63; genus CAINDZ01. The sequence goes on along the minus strand of CAYNPY010000024.1, from coordinate 34,149 downwards.
GCCGGACGGTGCGCGGCCCGAGCATGTCCTGCAATCCCGGCAAGGTGCAGATGCTGGGCGTGGCCGAGATCGACGGCAGCCCGGTCCTGACGCTGAGGTTCCTGCAGGGACGGGATCCGCAGTGGGTGGGCCGACCGTTCTTCGCCCGCTACGATCCGGACGCGATCTGGATGAACGAGCTGCGCCCCGCCTTCGGGGAGCGTTTCTTCTTCGAGACGGGCGAGCCCGGCGAAGCCGCGGCCGCCGAGGACGAGGAATACGTCCGCTACGAGTGACCGGCGCGGCGCCGGCGCCGCGCGGGACCCGCGTCCCGGCGGCGCCCGGCGTCCCGGCGACCGATCTTCTGCGTTCTTGGCCGAACGGCACGCGGAGCCTATACTGCCGCCGCCGTCACCTTACGTCGCGCAGGAGATCCGCATGTTCCGCTTCCAGCTGCACCTGATCGGCACCTTCTTCGGCGCCGGCTACGCGCCGATCGCCCCGGCCACGGCCGGCAGCCTGCTCTACGCGCTGCTGTGGTGGGGCGCCTGGTCGCTGTGGGGTCCGATCCCCGTGGCGGCGCAGGCGGCGCTGCTGTTCGTCGTCGTCGTGATCGGCGTGCCGGTGGCCGGGGCGCTGGAGCGTCTGCACGGCGAGGACCCCAAGCTGGTCGTGATCGACGAGGTGGCGGGGATGATCGTCACCTACTTCGGCGTCGTCGGGGGGCCGCTGGTCTGGCTGGCGGGATTCCTGTGGTTCCGCTTCTTCGACATCCTCAAGCCGCTGGGCGTGCGCCGGCTGGAGAAGCTGGGCGGCGGCGGCGGCGTGGGCATCATGGCCGACGACCTGGGCGCCGGCGTCCTGGCCTGCATCGCCACGCACCTGACCGCGCGCCTGCTGGCGGGGTGGGGCCTGTGAGCGGGGACGACGCGCGGTTCAAGATCATCGCGGTCGGCGACGAGCTGCTGGAAGGCCGCACGGCGGACACCAACAGCAGCCGCATCCAGCGCGCGCTGGGCGGACACGCGCTGCGCTGCGGGCTGATCCAGGTCGTGCCGGACGACGAGACCGCCATCAGGGGCGCCCTGGACCGGACCGCGCCCGGCGACCTGGTGTTCCTGACCGGCGGCCTGGGCTCGACGCCCGACGACCTGACCCGCGATGCGCTGGCCCGCTGGGCCGGCGTGCCGCTGGACGAGGACCCGGCCGTGCGCGCGCAGCTGGAGGCGCGCTGGCGCCGGCGCGGCGTCGCCGGCAGCCCCGGCGTCGAACGGCAGTGCCAGGTGCCGCGCGGCCTGTCGGCGCTGGCCAATCCCGTCGGCTCGGCGCCGGGCCTGGTCGGGCGGCTGCGCGAGCGCACGTTCGCGCTGCTGCCGGGCGTGCCGCCGGAACTGGAGGGCCTGCTGCCGGCGGTCATCGGTCATCTGCAGCGGTCGGGCGCGCTGCCGGCCCCGCAGGCCACGCTGGTGCGGCGCACCGCGCAGTATCCGGAGCTGAAGCTCGTGGAGCGCTGCGCCGCCGCGCGCGCCGCGTTCCCGCAACTGGACTGGTCCTGGTGGCTGTCGGACTGGGGCGTCGACATCCGCGTGCGCGGCGGCGACGGCGACCGGGAGCACCTGGCGGCGGCGGGCCGGATGCTCGACGCCGAATTCGGGCGTCTGGTCTACGCGCGCGACGGCGCGGACCTGCCGACGACGGTGATCGCGCTGGCGACCGCCGCCGGCCGCTCGCTGGCCGTGGCCGAGTCGTGCACCGGGGGGCTGGTCGGCGGCGCGCTGACGGGAGTGGCCGGCGCCTCGGCCTGCTTCCGCGGCGGCGTCCTGGCCTACGCCGACCGGGCCAAGCGCGACCTGCTGGGCGTGCCCCCGCAGGTGCTGGCGCAGGACGGCGCCGTCAGCGAGGCGGCCGTGCGGGCGATGGCCGCCGGCTGCCGCGAGCGGCTGGGCGCGGACCTGGCCGTGTCCGTCTCCGGCATCAGCGGGCCGGGCGGCGGCAGCGCGCAGAAGCCCGTCGGGACCACCTGGCTGGGCGTGGCGACGCCCGCGGCCACGTTCGCGCAGGTCCTGCGCTTTCCCGGCGACCGCGCGCGCAACCGCGCGCTGGCGGTCGCCGCCGCGCTCGATGCGCTGCGTCGCGTGCTCGAGGACGGCGAGTCGGTGTCGCCCTGGGCGCACGGCGACACCTGGTGGCGGGCCTGACGTGGCGGCGGCGACGACACGCGCGTTCGTCGCGGTGCCCTGCGGGGAACAGCTGGCCCTGGAACTGTCGCGGCGCCTTGACGCCGCTGCCGGTCGCGTCGCGGTGCGCTGGACCCGTCCGCGCACCTGGCATCTGACGCTGCAGTTCCTCGGCGACTGGCCCGCGGACCGCCTGCAGGCGCTGCGCGCGGCTCTCGGCGGCGTCGGCGGGGACCTGCCCGCGCCGCTGGCGCCGGCCGGCTGGGGGGGCTTCCCGGACCTTCGGCGGCCGCGGGTCCTGTTCCTGCAGTTCGCCGTCACGGAGCCGGTCGTCGACCTGGCCCGGCGGGTGCGGGCGGCCAGCGACGCCGCCTGGCCCCATGGTCCCCAGGACCGGCGGCCCGCGCACCCGCACCTGACCCTGGCGCGGATTCGCGAACCGCTGGAACCGGCGCAGATCATGTCGATCCTGGACATCGACTTGTCCGGCCTGCCGGATCTGCCGGTGACCCGCTTCTGTCTGATGGCCAGCGAGCTGGGGCCCGCCGGGGCGAGCCACGTGGAACTGGCCTCCTGGGGGCTGCGAAAAAAAGGCGAATAAACCTGTTGCCAGCCCTCCGGGCGCCGTGCTATGTTGCCGCCGCGATCGACGACGGGCAGGCCGGCGGCAGGGAGGCCGGCTGCGGGCGGGCTGGGGCCGCGGCGACGGCCGGGGGCTTGTGCACCGCCCGCGAACCACGAACCGGAAGCGGAGCCGCCGCCGGCCCGCGACCACAGGAGACACGAGCATGGCGCAAGCGAAGAGCACCTCCAAGGGCGGGCCCGAGGATCGCGCGAAGGAAGAGCGCGCCAAGGCCCTCGAACTGACCCGGGCGCAGATCGAGAAGCAGTTCGGCAAGGGCTCGCTGATGCTGCTGGGCGAGAACAAGATCTTCGACCAGTTCGACGCGATCTCGACCGGCAGCCTGTCGCTGGACATCGCGCTGGGCATCGGCGGCCTGCCGAAGGGACGGGTCTGCGAGATCTTCGGACCCGAGGGCTCGGGCAAGACGACCGTCTGCCTGTCGGTGATCGCCAACTGCCAGAAGCAGGGCGGCACGGCGGCCTTCGTCGACGCCGAGCACGCGCTGGATCCCGTCTACGCCCGCAAGCTGGGCGTGGACATCGACAACCTGCTGGTCAGCCAGCCGGACACCGGCGAGCAGGCCCTGGAGATCACCGAGATGCTGGTGCGCTCGGGCGCCGTCGACATCGTGGTCATCGATTCGGTGGCGGCGCTGGTGCCGCGCGCGGAGATCGAGGGCGAGATGGGCGACCAGCACGTGGGCCTGCAGGCCCGCCTGATGTCGCAGGCGCTGCGCAAGCTGACCGGCACCATCAGCAAGACCAACACGCTGGTGCTGTTCACCAACCAGATCCGCATGAAGATCGGCGTCATGTTCGGCAACCCCGAGACGACGACCGGAGGCAACGCCCTGAAGTTCTACAGCTCGGTGCGGCTGGACATCCGGCGCATCGGGGCCATCACGCAGGGCGAGGACGTGATCGGCAACCAGGTCCGCGTCAAGGTGGTCAAGAACAAGGTCGCGCCCCCGTTCAAGAAGGCCGAGTTCGACATCCTCTACGGCGACGGCATCAGCAAGGAAGGCGACCTGATCGACCTCGGCGTCACGGCGAACATCATCCAGAAGTCGGGCGCCTGGTACAGCTACGGCGAGGAGCGGCTGGGCCAGGGCCGCGACAACGTGCGCAGCCTGCTGAAGGAGAACCCGGACCTGTACGCGAAGATCAAGGGCGAGGTCTTCCGCCACTTCGGCATCGGACCCGCCGCGTCCGAGGCGGCGGGCGAGGCCAAGCCGGAAGCGGGGGCGGCGAAGCTGGACCCGGCGGCGCGCCCGGACGCCGCGCGGCCCGCGGCCAGGCCGGCCGCCTCGGCCGGGACCGGGAGCTGAGTCCTTGCCGCCCCGGTCCTCGCACCCGGGCCGGCGGCGGAGCGACCGCCACGCCTCCTCATCCTCACCGGCGCCGCAGCCGGGCCTCCCCGCGGGGGGAGCCCGGCTGCTGGCCGTCCGGCGCGAGGGGGAGACGGTCTGGCTGGAGGTCGCCGGCGGCGTCACCTATGAACTGGCGGCGGCGTCCGTCCCGGCCGCGCTGCCCGCGCCGGGCGGGGAGCTGGGCGCCGAACTGCACCGGGAGGTCGCGCTCGCGGCCGAGCGCAAGCGCGCGGCAAGGCGCCTGTTCGCGCTGCTGGACCGGCGCCTGCTGCCGGTGGCCCGGCTGCGCCAGCGGCTGCTGGACGAGGGCTACCTGCCGGAGGCCGTGGCCGCCGTCATCGCGGCGATGGACGAGCAGGACGTGCACTCGGACCGCCGATACGCGGACGCCTGGTGCCGCGACTGCCTGTTGAGCAAGGCGGTCGGGCGCCTGTATCTTGAGGCCAGGCTGCGGGCGGCCGGCCTGGCGCCCGACATCGCGCGGCAGGCCGCGGCCGACGCCCTCGACGCGCGGCAGGAGGAGGCGCTGGCCCTGAAGGCCGCGACCGCCGCCTGGCGCCGGCAACCGCGCAACGGACCGCGCGAGACGGCGCGCGTCGTGCGCTTCCTGGTCGGCCGCGGGTTCGCGCCGGCGCTCGCTTCGCGCGCGGCGCGCCGGGCGCGGCCGGCGTCCGGCAGCCACGATGACGGCGGCGACTGAGACGACGGCGGCGGCGGACGCGACCGTCACGGCCGCGACTCCGGCGACGTGGACTGACTCCCCGCAACCCTGGAGAACCCGCGTGAAGATCCTGGTCACCGGCGCCGACGGCATGCTCGGTGCGGCCCTGCTGCGCCGGCTGCAGTCCGCCGACGCCGCCGGGCGCGGGCTCACGGCCGCCGCGGGCGTCGACCTGCCGGACGGCGATCTTGCGGATCCGGCCACGGCGCCGGCCCTGCTGGGGCGCCACGACCCGGACTGGGTCGTGCACTGCGCGGCGTGGACCGACGTGGACGGCGCCGAGGCGCGCTACGCCGAGGCGCTGGCCGCCAACGGCGAGGCGACCGCGCACCTGGCCCGCGCCTGCGCGCGGGCCGGCTGCGGGCTGACGTACGTCTCGACCGACTACGTCTTCGACGGGCGCGGCCGCGGCGGCGATCCCGCCGCCGGCTACGACGAGGACGACCCGCCGTCGCCGGTCAACGCCTACGGGCGGACCAAGGCGGCGGGCGAGGCCGCCGTGCGGCAGCTGGCCGGCGATTGGCAGATCGTGCGCACCAGTTGGCTGTTCGGCGACGGGCGCGTGAACTTCGTCAAGACCATCCGCCGCCTGCTGCAGGAACGGCCGACGCTGCAGGTCGTCGACGACCAGCGCGGTTGCCCGACCTACGCCGACGATCTGGCCGAGGTGCTGACCCGCCTTGTCAGCGGCCGCCACCGTGGTATCTTCCACGCCACGAACCGCGGCGCCTGCACCTGGCACGAGCTGGCGCAGGCGACCGCCGTGGCCGTCGGCGCCGACCCGGGCCGCATCGCGCCCTGCGGCAGCGCGCAGTACCCGCGCCCGGCGGCGCGTCCGGCCTGTTCGATCCTGCGCAGCCGGCGCCTGGAGGAAGTCGGCTGCCCGCCGCGGCCGCCGTGGCGCGACGCCGTGCAGCGCTACGTCGCCCGGCTCGAGTCGGGGCGTGTCGCCCATCCCTGAACCACGTCCGCAGCCCGCGCGCCGAATCCGCGCGGGCGGGAAAGGACCGCCGGCCGCCATGACCAGCCGCGACTCCACCCCGCTGCCGGAGCTGGCCGCGCACCTGCTGGCCGCCGCCGCCGGCGACCTGCAGTCCGCCCTGGCGCGCCTCGGTCCCCGGCAACTGGAGCCGCTGGCCGCGCTGGCCGCTGACGTGCTGCGGGCGTGGTCGCAGGGCGGCAAGCTGCTGGTCTGCGGCAACGGCGGCAGCGCCGCCGACAGCCAGCACATCGTCGCCGAGCTGGTCGGACGCTTCCTGGACGAGCGCCCGGGCTACGCCGCCGTCGCCCTGACGGTCAACACGTCGACGCTGACCGCCGTCGGCAACGACTACGGCTTCGACGAGGTCTTCGCCCGGCAGGTGCAGGCCCTCGGCGGCCCGCACGACGTGCTGCTCGTGCTGTCGACCAGCGGCAACTCGCCCAACTGCGTGCGCGCGGTGGAGCAGGCGAAGGCCGGCGGCTTGCGCGCGTACGGCTTCCTCGGCCGCGACGGCGGCCGTCTGCGCACGCTCGTCGACGGCGCCGTCATCGCGCCCAGCGAGCACACGCCGCGCATCCAGGAGGTCCACATCTTCCTGGGACACCTGCTGTGCCAGCTGCTGGAATCGGCGCGGCGCCCCGCATGACGAGCCTGCACGCATTCGTCGCCACGCTGCGGCCGCGGCAGTGGACCAAGAACCTGCTGCTGTTCGCGGGCGTCATCTTCGCGCAGAAGCTGGGCCACGCGCCCTGCGTCGTCCGCGCGGCGCTGGGCGCGATCGTGTTCTGCTTCGCCTCCGGCGTGATCTACGTCTTCAACGACATCGTCGACCGCGAACTCGACCGCTGCCACCCGCACAAGCGCCTGCGCCCCATCGCCGCCGGCCGCCTGCCGGTGGCCTGGGCCGTGAAGGCCGGCAGCGTCCTGCTGGCGGTGGTCCTGGCCGCCTCGGCGCTGCTGGGCTGGGCGTTCTTCGGCGGCGTCGTCTTCTTCTTCGCCTGGAACTGGCTCTACACACGCTTCCTCAAGCGCGTGCGCGTGCTGGACGTGACGGGCATCGGGATGAGCTTCGTCGTGCGCGCCACCTGCGGCGTGCTGGTGCTGCTGCCGGACTGCCCGGACGTGGGCATCTCGCCCTGGCTTCTGGCCTGCACGTTCTTCCTTTCGCTGTTCCTGGGCTTCTGCAAGCGGCGCGACGAACTGCTGAAGATGGTGCCGGGCGCCGGCGAGACGCGGCCGGCCCTGCGCGGCTACAGCGAGCCGATGCTCAACGCGCTGATCGGCGGCAGCTTCGCGCTGACGGCGATGGCCTACGCCCTGTACACGGTGTGGCCGGACACCGTGCGGCACTTCGGCACCCGGAACCTCGTCTACACGCTGCCGTTCGTCCTGCTGGGCATGGGCCGCTACCTGTACCTCGTGTTCCTGGAGGACCGCGGCGGCCGGCCCCATGAGATCCTGCTGGTCGACAAGTTCCTGCAGGTGACCGTGCTGGCCTGGGTGGTCACGGCCATCCGCATCATCGGCCCCGGCCAGTGACGGCGGGGCCGGCCGGAGGTGTTCCCATGCGACCGCTCGTCGCCCTGGTCGAGGCCCGTCCCGAGACCGTCGCCGAGGACTACCGCCGCGCGCTGGCCCTGGCGGGCCTGGATCGCGCGCCGGCGGCCGGCCCGCGCGCGGTGGTCGCCGCCCTCGATGGCGGTGCCTGGCGACCGGGTCGCTCATGCCCGCCGTGGCAGGTCGCCGCCGCCCTGACCGCGACGGCGGCGACGTCGCCGGACGGCTCGGTCACCGTCGCCGCCGCCGGTCCCACCGGGCCGCGGGCCTGGCCGACGGGCGCGGCCTGGGATCGCGCGGCGGCGGGCCACCGGCTCGTCGAGGCGACGGCCGGCGCCATGCCCGTGCCGTGGCGCCCGCGCGAACCGCTGGCGTCGCTCGAGGCGGCCGGCGGATCGCTGACCATCCCGGCGGCGCTGCGGCGCCGCCCGTTGCTGGTCCTGGCCGCGGCCGACCTGGTCTCGCCCTGGCGGCTGGAGGGGGCGTGCGCGACCGCGGGCCGCCTGGTGCTGGGCGGGCACCCGGCCCGGCGCGGCGTTCCGGCGCCCGAGGTGCGGTGCGAGACGGTCGCGGCGCTGCGCGAGGCGTTCGGCTCGGTGGCCGGCGTGATCGACGGCACGGTCTGGCACGTGGGGCCGCGGGGGCGCGCGCTGGCCCGGCACGTGGTCATCGCCGGCGACGACGCGCTGGCGGTCGACGCGGTGGCGCTGCGGCTGGCGGGTCTGCTGCCGCGCGACGTGCCGTGGCTGCGCGCCTGCGCCGAACGGGGGCTGGGCGCCGTCGAGCCCGGCGACATGCGGCTGGTCGGCCAGGTCGAACTGCTCTCGCTTGACTTCGCCCTGCCCGCGCCCGAGGTTGCGCGGCCGCGTCCGGGCGGCGCGCTCGCCCGCCTGTGGCCCCGGAAGCGGCGCGGGCGCGACGGCGGCGGCGCCGGTGGACCCTGGGCCGCGCTGCACGCCGACTGGGCCGCGCAGCACGATGAACCGGCGGCCGCCGGCCGCTGACGGCGACGCCTGCGCGCGAACGGCGCCGTCGCCTTGACCCTGACCCCGGCGGGAGCGCGGCCATGGAACGGCGGACGGGCAACGACGAGACCTTCGTGGACGGGCGCCGGCGGGTGGGCCGCCGGCTGCGCCTGCGCGCCCCGGCCAAGGTCAACCTGCACCTGGAAGTCCTGCGGCGCCGGCACGACGGCTACCACGAGATCGAGACGGTGCTGCAGGCCGTCCGGTTGTTCGACACGCTGGACGTCGCGCTGGACGAGCAGTGGCTGGGGCGCGAGCCGGAGATCGCCCTCGAAGTGACCGGCCCCGTGCGGGGCGTTCCCGCCGACGAGTCGAACCTCTGCTGGCGCGCCGCCCGCCTGTTCTGCCGGGAGCAGCGTGTGTCCGGGCGGCTGCGCCTGGCGCTGCACAAGGAGATCCCGCCGGCCGCAGGCCTGGGCGGCGGCAGCTCCGACGCCGCGGCGGTGCTGGTCGCCTGCGACCGCCTGTTCGCCACCGGCCTGGACACCGGCGCGCTGGAGAAGCTGGGGGCGCAACTCGGCGCCGACGTCCCGTTCTTCATCCGCGGCGGCACCATGCTCGGTCGCGGCATCGGCACGATCCTGACGCCGCTGCCCACGGTCCGGCATTGTGTTTTCCTTATCCTCAAACCTGCCATGAACTTGAACACGGCGGACGTCTACGGCCGCCTGAATTTGGGATTGACAGTCCAGAGCCCCAAAGCTAGCATCGCCGTCATCAAGCCGATTCTGGCGCGTTTCCCGCAGAAAACGTGGCCGGGCTTCAATCGGCTCGAGGATGTCGTGCTGCCGGGAGAGCCCGGCCTGCAACGGCTGGTGCAGGAGCTGCGCGAGAGCGCTGTCGTCGCCATGCTCTCGGGCAGCGGATCGGCGGTCTACGGGGTTTATCCTGAAGGCCGCGACCTCGCCACGATCGCCGGGGGGTACGAGGAGGCTGGGTTGTTCGTCAGGGTCGTCGGGCCGCATCCCGGCGGTGTCGAGATCATGGACGATTGAGGCACGCGGACTGCCGGTTCGCGACCAGGGTTCCAGGCCTGCCACGGAGAGGGACTGCCTTGGACATTTCCGAAATCAGGATCACCCTGCGCGACGACAACAAGCTCAAGGGTTTCGCCAGCATCACCCTCGACAACGCCTTCGTCATCCGCGGCCTCAAGATCATCGAGGGCGCCTCCGGCCTGTTCATCGCCATGCCCAGCCGCAAGCGCAAGGACGGCACGTTCCAGGATATCGCCCATCCGATCAACATGGACACGCGCAAATGGATGGAGAACCAGGTCATCGCGGCCTACCGGCGCGAGATGCAGCGCGTCGAGAGCGGCGAGTTGCCGCCGCCGTCTCGAGGGCACTACGACGAGGACGACGATGACCACGGCTCGGCGATGGCCGGGAGGTTTTGACGCGCGTAGACTGTGACCCACGCCGCGCGGGCCCGGTTGGGGCGTCGTCAAGTGGTAAGACACAAGGTTTTGGTCCTTGCATTCGGGGGTTCGAATCCTCCCGCCCCAACCACCTCGCTCCGCGGCTCCCCGCTCCTGTCACCGAGATCCCCGGCCGACCGCCGCCCGCCCGGATTTCCCGTTGCCGCGCGCCAACCCGGCGTGTAGCTTCCTAGCCTCGGACCTGCTGACCCGCCGGCGGCCGTGCGAGCCTTCACGCCGCGCGCGCCCGCGCCGGCGCCACCCTGCCCGGGAGCCGTGAGGATGCGCAACGATCTGGTCGTGATGACGGGCAACGCCCACCGCGCGCTGGGCGATCTGATCGCCGCCAACCTCAACATCGACCTGCTGCCGGTGGAGGCCGGGCGCTTCTCCGACGGCGAGATCCAGATCAAGATCGGCGAGAACATCCGCGGCACCGACGTGTTCATCGTGCAGCCGACGGTGCCGCCGGCCGAGAACGTGATGGAACTGCTGCTGCTGATCGATGCCGTGCGCCGCGCCTCGTGCCGGCGCGTGACGGCGGTGATCCCGTACTTCGGCTACGCGCGGCAGGACCGCAAGGACCAGCCCCGCGTGCCCATCGCCGCCAAGCTGATGGCGGACCTGATCACCACCGCCGGCGCCAACCGCGTGCTGACCATCGACCTGCACGCGCCGCAGATCCAGGGCTTCTTCAACATCCCGGTCGACCACATCTACTCGGCGCCCGTCTGGCTGAACTACTTCCGCGACCGCCCGCGCGACAACCTGGCGGTCGTGGCGCCGGACGTGGGCTCGATCAAGATGGTCCGCGCCTTCGCCAAGCGGCTGGACGCGAGCCTGGCCATCATCGACAAGCGGCGGCCGCGCCCCAACGAGGCCGTGGTCATGAACTTCATCGGCGACGTGCGGGGCAAGGACGTCGTGATCTTCGACGACATGATCGACACCGCCGGCACCCTGGCCGACGCCGCCCGCGTCTGCCACGAGAACGGCGCCCTGTCGATCACCGCCTGCGCCACGCACGCGATCCTCTCGGGCCGGGCCCTGGAACGCCTGAACGGCGCGCCGCTGCGGGAAGTCGTTGTCAGCAATACCGTTCCGTTCACTCGCCAGGATCAGTGCGCGAAGATCCGCGTCCTGGACATCTCGGCGCTCCTGGCCGACGCCATCGAGCGCATCCACCTGGAGAAAACGGTCAGCGCCCTGTTCGTCTGACCCGGCGGCCGCTTGACAGTGCCCGCGGCCGGTGCTTTCTTGGACGGTCCTTTTCCGCATTGGCGGTGCCGGCGCGTACCCCCGTCCAGAACCCCCTCTTCGTGAAGGGTTCCCGAGGTGACGGGCGCCGCGCGGAGCCGCCTTGTGCGCTGCCGGCCCGGCCGGCGGCTTCCCGGCGCCGGTCCAGGTGGGCGCGTCGCCGGGGCAACCAGCAGCCTGGCGCGACCGCAGGCGGAGGAATGAAGCGATGAGCCTGGTGAACCTGAACATCCATGCGCGGACGACCGTCGGCAAGAACGAGAACCGGCGCACCCGCGCTGCCGGCCGCGTGCCCGCCGTGCTGTACGGCAAGGGCCGTCCGACGGCCAGCATCGAACTGGAAGGCCACGCCTTCGAGGTCGCGCTGAAGCACCTCGGCGGCCGCAGCGCGATCTTCCAGCTGCACCAGGCGGGCATGGGCGAGGGCCACATCGCGCTGCTGCGCGAGGTGCAGCGGCATCCCATCACCGACCGGATCCTGCACGTCGACCTGATGGAGATCCCCGAGGGCCAGCCCGTCACGGTGGCGGTGCGCGTGCACGTCGCGGGCACCTGCGCGGCCGTCAAGTCCGGCGAGGGCTCGGTGGCGCTGGCCCACGACGCCGTGGAGATCAGCTGCCTGCCGCGCGACCTGCCCGAGTTCGTCGAGATCGACATCAGCGACATGAACCTCAACGACAAGGTGTTCGCCGGCGACCTGAAGGTGCCCGGAGGCGAGGTCGTCTCCGATCCCGAGATGCTCGTGCTGAGCATCAAGGCGGCGTCGCTGTTCGTCGAGGAGGCCCCGGCGGCAGCCGAGGGCGCCGAGGGCGCGGAGCCCGCGGAGAAGGCCGCCGACGCCAAGGATTCCAAGTAGGAGCGGGCCGGCCGGCGACATCGACGGCGGTCCCCGAACGCGCTTCGCCTGGCAGCCGGCCGCCCGATGCGGCCGGCTGCGTCTTTCGGCGGTCGCAGCGGCGCGGCGGCGTTCAGGCCCGCGGCGTCCGCGCGCCGGCGTTCCACCGGGAGCAGGTCATGAGCACAGAGGCGCCGCTGCTGGTGGTCGGCCTGGGCAATCCCGGCGCGCGTTATCGCGACACGCGGCACAACGTCGGTTTTCTGGTGGTCGAGGAACTGGCCCGACGCCTGGGCTGGACCTTCCGCCAGGGGGCCGGGCCCTGGCGCGAAGCGGCCGCGCCGGACGGCGACGGGCCCTTCGTGCTGCTGGAGCCGCTCACCTACATGAACCTCAGCGGACAGGCCGTGGTCGCCTGGGCGCGCGCGCGCGGCTGGCCGGTCACCCCGGCGCCCGCGGCGGACGGACCGCCCGCGGGGGATGCGCAACCGGCGGCGGGCGCGGGGCCGGCCGCCGACCCGGACCGGCCCCCCTGGCGGCCGGCCTGGCGGCCGCTGGTCGTCGGCGACGATCTGGCGCTGCCGCTGGGCGCCCTGCGCCTGCGGGCGCGCGGCAGCAGCGGCGGCCAGAAGGGCCTGGCGTCGGTGATCGCGGAACTGGGGCACGACGATTTCCCCCGCCTGCGCCTGGGGATCGCCCCGCCGGGCGACGCGGTGCCGGCGGCGGAGTGGCCGGCGTTCGTGCTGACCCCGTTTGCCGACGCCGAACGCCCTCTGGTGGCCGATCTGGTCGCCCTTGCCGCCGACGCGGTCGTCTGCTGCCGCGAGCAGGGCGTGGAAGCCGCCGCTTCACGATTCAATCGGCGCTGACGGGGACCGGCCCGGGGACCGGCCCGGGTCGGCCGGCGCCCGCCCCGCCCTTCCCGGGCGCGATCGCGGCCTTGCGCCGCCCGCGGCCGGGGCCTATACTTCCCCGTTCCGCGCCAAGCGGACGCGGGCACGTGTGCCCGCCACACAGCTCAAGAGCCTGTTTGCGGCTTTTGCTGATCACATCCCTACCCGGGCTGACGTCCGGGCGGCCCTTCGCGGGTCCGCCGGGGCGAATAGAGACCCGGGTCGATCAGACCGAGGGGAGGTGTTACCAGTGAAGAAGTACGAATGTGTGTTCATCCTGCGGGCGGACCAGCCCGAGGCCGCCATGCAGGCCCGGGTCGACCGCTGCAAGGAGATCATCGCCGCGCACGGCGGTGAGGTCACGCTCGAGAACAACTGGGGCGTGCGTCGTCTGGCTTACGAGATCGAGTTCGAGAGCCGCGGCAACTACATGTTCCTGAAGTTCAACAGCCGCGGCACCGCCGTGGCCGACCTGGACAAGTTCCTGCGTCAGGACGACCAGGTCCTGCGCCACCTCGTGGTGGTGGACGAGGACTGGGCCGAGCGCAACCGCGTGTCGATGGCCAAGCGCCGGGCGGGCAAGCCCGTCGAGGCCGCGCCCGCCGTCGAGGCCGCTGAGTAACCGAGTCCCGGCCCGCGGCGCGGGCCGGCTCAGGGGCCGGGGAACTTGCGCCGCCCGAGGCGACGACGCCGGGCGGCCGGTCGAGGAAAGGAGGATCCGATGGCTCGCAAGAACCTGCGGATCAAGAAGAAGAAGAAGAAGAGGCGGCACGGGAAACAGAAGGCCTGTTTCTTCACGAAGACCGGCATGATCGCGATCGACTACAAGGACGAGGAGACGCTGCGCCGCTTCGTGACCGAGCGGGGCAAGATCGCGCCCCGTCGCAATACCGGCACCAGTCCCAAGTTCCAGCGCCCGCTGGCCCAGGCGGTCAAGCGCGCGCGGCACCTGGCCCTGCTGCCGTTCGTGAAGGAATACTACCGCTAGTCCGGCCGGACGAACGGTGGTGCAAGGATGACCGTGAAGCCCGGACCGACGGCGTTCCTGTCCGCCCTCGCGGCGCTCGTCACCCTGGCGGTCGCCTGGGCGCTGGCGCGGGCGGGCGCGGACATGGCCGCCGGCGGCCGGGGCGCGGGGATGTGGCTGGCGGTGGCCATGCCGGCCCCGCTGGTGGTCGCGGTCGCGTGGGGCTGGGCCGTCCTGGCCGAGACGAGGTGGCTGCGGCTGGCCGCGGCCGTGGCGGCGTGGCTGGCCCTCGGCCACGCGCTGGTGTCGGCGGCGGACACCTGGCAGATGACGTCGCACGTCGCGGCGGGCCTGGTGGCCGGCGCGGCCTGGCGACGCGGCTGGCGCCCGGACGTGGCCCTGCTCGGCACGGCCGCGATGATCGCGCCGCTGGTCGTCTGGGCGGCCGTCCAGATGCCGGTGCGCGAGCAGATGGCGGCGATCGGCGAACAGTCGCTCCAGATGCTGGAGCAGCAGGCGCCGCCGGGCACCGACCCGGCGGAGCTGGCCAAGGCTCGCGAGATCGGGCGCCGGCGCATGGAGCAGTTGACCGGTCTGGCGACGCGGCTGTACCCGTCGGTGATCGGCGTCGGGCTGCTGGGGCAGGCCGTGCTGCTGCTGCTGCTGGTCCGGCTGGGCGCGCGCCGCCTGGCGGTCGCGACGATGGGGCGCCGGCTGCCCCCGTTCGCGCAGTGGCGGCTGCCGTTCTACGTGGTGTGGGCGCTGGTCGCGGGCATCGGGCTGATGCTGACGAGACGGGCGCCGCTGGCGGACGCGGGCCTGAACCTGACGGTTCTGGCGGCGGCGTTCCTGGGCATTCAGGGCCTGGCGGTGCAGTACCACCTGTCGCGGCGATTCCTGCCGCCGGTGATGCTGGTCGTCTACTGGACCCTGATGGGGCTGGCGTTCGTGCCCCTGGTCGCCACCAGCGTGCTGCTGGGCCTGGTCGACCAGTGGCGCGACCTGCGCGGACCCGTCTCCGGCGCGACGAGCGCCGGGAACCAATGACCGAAGGTGGTTAAGCGATGGAAGTCATCCTGATGCGCAACGTGGACAACCTCGGCCGCATGGGCGAGACCGTCTCGGTCGCCCGCGGTTTCGCGAGGAACTACCTGATCCCGCGGGGTCTGGCGGTCACCTCGTCCGAGGCTCACCGCCAGCTGGTGGCGGCGCACCTGAAGCAGGAGGCCAAGCGCGAGGACGCGCGGCTGGCCGAGGCCCGGGCCCTGGCGGCGCGGCTCGGCACGCTGTCGTGCACGTTCGCGGTGCAGGCCGACGAGGAGAGCAAGCTCTTCGGCTCGGTGAGCGCGCGGGACATCGCCGCCGCCCTGCCGAGCGAGCACATGAGCTTCGACCACCGGCACGTCCTGCTGGAGGAGCCCATCAAGCTGCTGGGCGAGTACGACGTCGAGGTGAAGATCTACGGCGACGTGCGCGTCACGGCCAAGGTGAGCGTCGTCAGGTCCTGAGGGCCGGGAGACCGCGATGAGCACGACGCCCGGAAACCGCGCCGGGGACTGCGAGCAGTCGCAGCGCCCCGCCTCCGCGCCCGGGGCGGCGGGGGCGGGGATCTGCGTCATCATGGCCGGCGGTCGCGGCACGCGCTTCTGGCCGCTCAGCCGGACGTCGCGGCCCAAGCAGCTGCTGGCGCTCGCCACGGGGGCCAGCCTGCTGCGCGACACCTTCGAGCGCGTGGCGCCGCTGGTGGGACCCGGGCGCGTGCTGGTCGTGACCAGCGGCGACCTGGCGGCGGCGGTCCGCGCCGACCTGCCGGAACTGCCGCCCGCCCACGTGATCACCGAACCGGTGGGGCGGAACACCGCGCCCTGCGCCGTGCTCGGCATGGGGCTGGCCCGGCGCCTGGATCCGCGCGCGCCGGTGGCGCTCCTGCCGGCCGACCACCTGGTCCGCGACGCGGAAGCGTTCCGGTCCCAGCTGGCCGCCGCGTTCGCCGCCGTGAGCGCCGAGCCGTCGGTGGCCACCTTCGGCATCCGCCCGACCCATCCCCACACCGGCTACGGCTACATCGAGGCCGCGGCCGGGCCGCCCGCCGGCCCGCTGCCCGGCGTGGCGTTCAGCGAGAAGCCGGACGTCGAGACCGCCGCGCGCTACGTCGCCGGGGGCCGCCATTACTGGAACAGCGGCATCTTCGTCTGGAACCAGGACTGGTTCGGCGCCATGGCGGACCGCTTCCTGGCCGACGTCCGGCGCCTGATGCGGGTGCCGGTGGAGACCTTTGGAACCGAGTCGTTCGCCGGGGCGTTGCAGGAAGCCTATGGCGCCTGTCCCGCGGCCTCGATCGACAAGGCCATCATGGAGAAGATCCCCGGCTTCACCGTCGTGCCGGCGGCGTTCGACTGGTCGGACCTCGGCGACTGGGAGGCCTGGGGCGAGCTGGCCGGCGACCTGGC
>CAYNPY010000024.1:0-17792 GCA_964399195.1 uncultured Fibrobacteraceae bacterium | reverse complement strand
CTGGCCGGCGACCTGGCGGGGGGCAACCTCGGTCGGGGCGACCTGGTGGCGGTCGCCAGCCGGGGCAACATCGTCCGCGGCGACCGGCGGCTGATCGCGCTGGTCGGGGTCGAGGATCTGGTGGTGGTGGACACCCCGGACGCGCTGCTGGTCTGTCGCCGCGGGCAGGCCGAAAGGCTGCGCGAAGTCGTCGTCGAGCTCGAGAAGGCCGGGCGGCGCGACCTCGTCTGAGGGGCTGCGCGTCCGTCCGCCACGTCGCACGCATACCGCAAGGAGTCTTCGTCATGGTCCGCGTCAAACCCCTGCTGCTCGTCCTGGCCGCCGCGGCGGCCCTGTTCGCTTCGGCCGGCTGCCAGCAGGAGCAGACCGGCGCCAGCTTCGGCTGGAAGCCTCTGTTCGGCGACCTGGCCAAGGACACGTCGCCGGTCATCGCCGAAGTCGGCGAGATCACCATCACCCAAGCGGATCTCGAGCAGTTCATCGACGAGCAGCCGGACCGCGTCAAGGGCGAGTACGCCGGCCCCGAGGGCGAGCGGCTGGCGCTCAAGCGCATGGTCGATTCGGCGCTGCTGGTCATGGGCGCCGTCGAGCGCAAGCTGTACAACGACCAGACGGTCGCGCGCACGCTGGTCGCGAACCGCCGCGTGACGCTGGAGAAGGCGATGCGGCAGTACGGCCTGCTGAAGGACGCCGTCCCCAGCGAGGCCGAGATGCGCGAGTACTACGAGAAGAACCTCGGCCGCTACAAGCAGGTCGGCCTGGTGCGGGTGCGCCACATCGAATGCAGGGACAAGGCCGCGGCCGACCAGGCCTACCGCCGGCTCCAGTCGAAGGACCCGAAGGACTCCTGGGTCTACGTCTGCGCCGACTTCTCGCAGAACGAGAAGACCAGAAAGATCGAGGGCGACGCCGGCTGGATGAGCTCCGGGTCGATCGTCCCGCTGATCGAGAACGGCGTCGAGTTCTCGAAGGCCGTCTACGACCTGCCGATCGGCGTGAGCCCGCCGCTGCAGGTGGCCGGCCGCTGGCACGTGGTCGAGGTCACGCACCGCGAGTTCGAGCGCAACTCGTCGTTCGAGGAAGTCAAGGACACGATCAAGACCGAAATGCTGCCCGGCTACCAGGACGCGGTCATCAAGGACTATCTGAAGGAAGCGCGCGCGAAGCACGGCGTGAAGTACACGGGTCGCTTCACGCCGGGCCAGGGCATGACGCCGCAGCAGCTGTTCGAGCGCGCGATGTTCAACCAGGACATCACGCGGCGCATCGACATCCTGCTGCTGATCGCCCAGGACTTCCCCGACTCCGACCGCGCCGACGACGCGCTGTTCATGGCCGCCAACACGGCGATCGAGAATTTCGCGGATCCAAGCGTCGGCGGGCGCATGCTCGAGTCCCTGGTCGAACTGTATCCGCAGAGCGAGTTCGTGGATGACGCGAACTTCATCCTCGAGAACCTCCACAATCCCAAGTTCCAGCAGCCGACGTCGATCGAGGACATCCGGCGCTGAGCGGCGGGAGGCCGGCATGGGGCGGAGCCTGGAGCGGGGCGCAACCGTGGCGCGAGCGGCGATGGCGGCGGTGGCGGCGGCGATCGTCGCCGCGACCCTGGCCGGTGCGGCCGCGGCCGCGCCCTCGCTGAAGGGCGCGGATCTCGAACAGGCCCGCCGTCTCTACGCCCAGCTGAAGTCGGCCCACGAGGAGCGGCGCGCCCGCCAGTGCCTGGAGCTGGCGGGCACGCTGCTAGACTACTACCCCTCCTACGACCGCAACGACGAGGTCCTGGCCATCGCGGTGGGCGCGGCCGAGGCCGTGGGCGACCGGCGGCACGCGCTGGCGCTGAGCGACGAGCTCCTGGCCGAGCACGCGCACAGCCCGCTCGTGGACGGCGCGCTCGAGCGCGCGGCCCAGATCGCGCTGGCCGGCGGCGACTCCCTGCGCGCGGCCCACTACCGTCTGCTGCATTACGACCGCGACCCGGCGCGCGGGCAGCGCGCCGACGGCGCGCCGGTCGCCGCGCCGCTGCTGGAGCGGCTGTCGGCCGGGCAGCTCAGCGATCTGGTGCTCTTCCATCCGGACAGCCAGCTGCTGCCGTGGCTGCAGTACCGGCGCGCGGCGAAGCTCCTGGCCGCAGGACGCGACGCGGACGCGCGCGCGGTCGTGGCGCAATTGGAGGAATCCGCGCCGGACGACCGCTGGACCGTCGAAGCCCTCAACCTGCTCGGCCTGTCGTCGCCGGCGCAGGCCGCCGCGCGCGCGGAGCCGGACGGCCCCGTCCGCCCGCGCCAGATCGGCGTGTTGTGCCCGCTCAGCGGCCGCTATGCCGAACTGGGCGGGGCGTTCGCCGAGGCCGCGCGCCTGGCCGTCGCGCACGCGAACGCCGAGCTGGACCGCGACTACTCGCTCGTCTTCGAGGACACCGGCGGCGACCCGGTCGAGGGGGCGCTGGCCGCCCGGCGGCTGTGCGTCGGGCGCGGGACCATCGCGGTGTTCGGCGAGCTGCTGAGCGACCCGACGGCTGCCGCCGCGGTCGTCGCCGAACGGTACGCGGTGCCGCTGGTCTCGCCGACGGCGACCAACGACCGGCTGTGGGAGATCGGCGCCAACGTCTTCCAGACGAATCTGCCGGGACTGTACGAGCCGCGCCTGCTGGCCGCCCTGGCGGCGAAGGTCCTTCTCAAGCGCGACTTCGCCGTCCTTCATCCCGACGATGCGGAAGGCCGGCGCCTGGCCGACGCGTTCGCGGCCGAGGTGCAGGGGCTGGGCGGGCGCGTGGTCGCGCGCGTCGCCTTCGCGCCGCAGGGCGCCGACTTCGCGGACCGGCTGCGCCTGGTGACGCGGGAGCGGCCGGAGGTCGTCTACGTGCCGGCCGACGCGGCGCAGGCGGCGTGGCTGGCCGAACAACTGCCGGCGGAGGGACTCGGCGCGCTGCTGCTGGGCACCGCGGCCTGGAACGACGCGGCGCTGCTCGCGCGCGCGGGCGAGCGGCTCGACGGCGCCATCGTCCCGGCGGCCGCGCCGCTGTTCCCGGCGGCCTGGACGCGGGCCTTCGCCGACGCCTGGCCGGGCGGCGCGGGCGCGACCGAGGCGGACCGGCTGGCGCTGCAGACCTACTGCTCGCTCCGCCTGGTGGTCGACACGCTGGCGACGAGCGGCGCGCGGACGCGGGGCGAGCTGACCGCGGCGCTGCGCCGGCGACTGTCGCGCGAGGAGCCGGACGGCGGCGAAGCGTCCGCGCTGGCCGCAGCCGCGCGGATCGTGCGCGGGCAGGCGACCGAGCCGTTCCCGGCCGCGCTGTTCGGCGGGGCCGGCGACCCGGACCGCTAGGCATCCGGCCGGACGCTCCGTTCGGCGCTGCGGAAGGACCAGTCGCGATGACCAGGGAACCGAAGGCCGCGGCGCTGGTCGCCCGGTCGCTGCTCGGCGGCGTGCTCATGGGCCTGGCGAACCTGGTGCCGGGCATCAGCGGCGGCACCATGCTGCTGGCCTCGGGCGTGTACCCGGCCTTCATCGGCGCGGTCACCGACCTGACGGCGCTGAGGCTGCGGCCCCGTTCGCTGCTCGTGCTCGCCTGCGTGAGCGCGGCGGCGGGCGTGGCCATTCTCCTTCTGGCCGGCGCCGTGAAGACCCTTGTCGTGGACCATCGCTGGGTGATGTACGCCCTGTTCATCGGCCTGACGCTGGGCGGGCTGCCGGTGGTCTGGCGCCTGATCGACCGGCCGTCGGGGGCCGTGTGGGCCGGCGCGGCTGCCGGCGCCGTCGGCATGGCCGTCCTGGCCTGGCTGCAGATCACGCGGGCCGGGGGCGGCGCCGTGGGCGGCTCGGGGCCGTTGCCGCTGCTGCTGGCCGGCGTCGCCGGAGCCAGCGCCATGATTCTGCCGGGCGTCAGCGGCGGCTACCTGCTGCTGGTGCTGGGGCAGTACCTGCCGATCCTCTCGGCGATCGATCGCTTCAAGGACGCCCTGGGCGCCGCCCGCTGGGGCGAGGCGGTCGATGTCGCCGTGCGGGTCGGCCTGCCGGTGGGGATCGGCGTCGTGGTCGGCATCGCGGGGGTCAGCCACCTGCTCAAGCTGCTGCTCAACCGGCGGCGCGACGCCACTCTGGGCGTCCTGCTCGGGTTGCTCGTGGGCGCGGTGGCCGGGCTCTGGCCCTTCCAGCGGGTGGATGCGCCGCCCACCGCCGCCGCCACCGACGCCGTCGCCGCCGCGGGGGCTGAGCCGATCGACTATTTCCGCCCATCGGCAGGCCAGGCGGTCCTGGCGCTGGGGTTGGTCCTGGCCGGCGTGGCGGTCACCATCGGCGTCGCCCGGATCGGCGGCGACGAGCCGGAGGCGACGACGGGCGGCTGACGAGCCGCGTGCCGTCAGCGGGGCGGCGAGGCCGGCGCTCGCACCGCGCCTCCTGCGTAGGGGCTGCGGAAACGCCACGGCAGCACCAGTTGGCGCCCCTTCTGCGGATCCACGCGCCAGCCCAGCTTCCACTGCTGCACGGCCTCGAGCACGGCCTGCGCGAACACGTCGCCGCCGTCGTTGCTCACCAGCTGCGCCGCGGTCACGTTGCCCTGCGGGTCGACGAAGATCCACACCACGACGTTGATGACGGGCCGCCGCCGGTCCTGCTCGCTCGCCAGCACGGGGTACTCCGGCCGCACCAGGTGCCGGATGTACCAGTCGGGCGAAGTCTGCTGCGGCAACAGCAGTTGCACCGACTCGTCGAACAGGGCGTCGATGATCGCGTCGGCCGGGTCGGCGACCACCGGCTGCAGGCGGTCGGCGCCGGTGGACGGGCGGGGGACCGTCTCCGGCGCGCGCTCGTCGGTGCGCTCGCGTTCGACCTCCAGCGGCGCGGGCGGCGGCGCCTGCAGCGAGCGCGGCAGCCGGTGCGTCTGGTCGGCGCCCTCGTCGATCGAGACCTCCGGCATGATCTTCAGCTCGCCGGGCGCGCCGTAGTAGGTCAGCTTGCGGACGATGGCGGTCTCGCGCGGGCCCAGCCAGACCAGCAGCAGCAGCGCGCCCACGGCCGCGCCGGCGGCCGCCAGCCACCGGCGGCCCTGGCCGCGGCGGAACTCCTCCTGGGCCGCGGTCGTGAACGACCGCGGGGCAGGCGTTGTCCTCTTGCTGCGTCTCATCGGCGCGCGTCTCCTGCGGGGGGTCGTCGGCAGCCTGACGGTAGCGTTCCCCGCGGCAAGGCGCCAGTCCGCAGCGCGGCCGGCCGTCTGGACAACCGCGCGCGGATCTGGTAACTTGGCGGCCACCAGATCATCCCGGCTCCGGCAGGCGTCCCGGGCCGCTTGCGGGCGGCCGTATTCTTGTCGTCGGCGGCCGCTCCCCACGCCGGGCAAGGATGCGTGAACCCGATGTCCGACCTCCAATCCCGCCTGCGGGAAATCCCCCAGATCAGCGCCGTCCTCATGGACGCGCGCCTGGCGGAGTTCCTGGCCGGCCGGCGGCGGGCGTGGGCCGCGACCGTGGTGCAGCAGCAGTGCGAGGCGCTGCGGCTTCGGCTCCGCGGCGAGACGGGCCCGGTGCGAGACCGGGCCGCGCTGCACGAGGAGCTGGTGGCCTCGACGGTGGAGGCCTGCCGCGGCCTGCTGCGCCCGGCCTGGACCCGGGTCGTCAACGGGACCGGCGTGGTCGTGCACACCAACCTCGGACGCGCGCCCCTGCCGCCGGCGGCGGCGGACGCGGCGCGGACGGTCGCCGTGCGCTACAGCGACCTGGAGATGGACCTGCGCAGCGGCCGCCGCGACCACCGCGGGCGCGCGGTGGAGCGCAAGGCGGCGCTCCTGGCCGGCAGCGAGGACGCGCTGATCGTCAACAACAACGCCGCGGCGCTGTGGCTGGCCGTCCGGCATCTCGGGCGGAGCGGGCCGGTGCTGTTGTCGCGCGGCGAGGTCGTGGCGATTGGCGGCTCGTTCCGCCTGCACGAGATCATCGCCGAGACCGGGTGCCGCCTGGTCGAGGTGGGGACGACCAACCGGACGACCGTCGAGGACTACCGCCGCGCGCTGGAGCCGGGCGCGCTGGTGCTGAAGGTGCACCGCAGCAACTTCGCGCTGGCCGGCTTCACGGCCGAGGCCTCGCTGGCGGAACTGGCCGCCCTGTGCGCCGCCGAAGGCTGCCGGCTGGTGTACGACGCCGGCAGCGGCCTGTTCCTCGAGCCGGCGGAGTTGGGATTGCCGGCGGGCGAGACCTCGCTGGCGGCGGACGTGGCCACCGGCTGCGACCTGGTCACCTGCAGCGGCGACAAGCTGCTGGGCGGCTGCCAGGCGGGGCTGCTGCTGGGGAGCGCGGCGCTCGTGGCCGAGCTGCGCGACCACCCGCTGCGGCGAGCCGTGCGCGTGGACAAGACCACGCTCGCGTCGCTCGACGCGGTGCTCACGGCGTATCTCGCGGCCACGTCGCTGCCGGATCTGCCGGTCGTCGCCGCGCTGGCGGCGCCGGAGGCGCGCCTGCGGGACCAGGCGATGCGGCTGCGCGCGCTGGTCGAACCCCGCCTGCCGGCGGGCTGGTCGCTCGCGGTGGAGCGCGGGGTCTCCAGCGTGGGCGGCGGCGCCTACTCGACGGCCGAGCTGCCCACCTGGCTGCTGCGGCTGCATGGCCCTCATGCGGAGCTTGAAGCCTGTCAGGCGCGGTTGCGCGCGCAGGATCCGGCGATCCTGGCGCGGCTGAACCAGGACGGCCTGGCCATCGACCCGCGCGCGCTCGCGGAGGACGAAC
The DNA here is from genome assembly GCA_964399195.1 of uncultured Fibrobacteraceae bacterium. GTDB lineage: Bacteria > Krumholzibacteriota > Krumholzibacteriia > LZORAL124-64-63 > LZORAL124-64-63 > CAINDZ01. The sequence goes on along the minus strand of CAYNPY010000024.1, from coordinate 11,073 downwards.
TTGCGCTGGTGGCCGCGGGCCTCGCGGCCGCCTGGGCGGCGGCGAACGGGGACGGGCATCGTGGCTGAGCGGCGCCACATCCGGGGAGTGCCCTGCCATGCCGGCTCGGCGGCGGCGGCGCCCGCGGGGCCGGTCGCGGGCGCGGACCTGCGCGCCCTGGTCGAGCGGCTGGCGCCGCAGGACCGGCTCGCCGCGGAGCTGGACGACCTGCTCGCCGGCGGATCGGCGCCGCGGTCCTGGCTGCTGCTGCACGAGCCGGGGCAGGCCGCCCTCGGCGGCGTCGCGTCCCTGATGCTTGCGCGGGCGCTCGCCGCGCGGGGGCAGAACGTGCTGGTGCTGGACGTCGACGAGACGGAGTCGGCGCTGACGACCTGGGCCGGCCGCGCCGAGACCGAGGGCTGGATCGACGTCGTGCGCTTCGGCGCCTCCGTGGCCGCCGCCTGCGCGCACCTGCCGCTGGGCGGCGGGCGCGCCCGGCTGCTGGGCGTCGGCTCGTTCACGCCGACGGACGCGACCGAGGACGAGATCGCGGCGCTGCTGGCGCGCCTGCGCCGCCAGGCCGACGACATCGTGCTGACGGGCGCGGTCGGGCCGGACGTGCTGCCATGGGCGCGGCGCGCCGAGCGCCGCCTGTTCTGCTGGGATTGCGTCGGGCCGGCCGAGGCGGATCTCGAGCGCGTGTTCGCCCCGTTCGCGGCCGAGGGCGTGCCGCTGACAGGCGTCATCTCCTGGGGGCCGGAGCCGGTCCGCGGGGACGCACCGCAGCCGGCCGCCGCCGTCGCCGCCGATGCGGCGGAAGTCGCCGAAGTGGCCGCGGCGGCCGCATCCGCCGCCGGTATTGCCGAGACGGCGGCGCCGCGACCGGCTGAGGAGCCCTCGGCGCCGCCCGCGCCGCTGCCGGCCGCGGCCGCGCCGGCGCTCGACGAACTGGCGCCGCTCGATCACGACGCCGAGTCGCCGCGGCGGCAGCGGCGCCTGTTCTGGGTGGCCGCGGCCGCATTCGGCGCGGCCATCGCGGCCAGCGCGTGGTACTGGAGCCAGTACGTGCGGGTGCCGCCCGGCGGCTTCTTCGAGCCGGTGGCGACGCACGACGGCCCGGCCCTGCCCGCCGCCGACGAGTCGCAGCCCGAGGCGGCGCAGGCCGGGGGGCTCGCCTCGCTGGGAGATACACTGCCGGCCGTGGCGGACACCGCGGCGCGCGTGACGGAGCCGGCGCCCGCGCCGGCGAGCCCGGCGCCGCCCGCGCGGACAGGCGCCGCGACGTCGTTCGACCGCGCGCCGTACGCCGGGCCCGTGGGCCGCGACGGCTGGGCGCTGCACGTCTACTCGCTGGCCGACAGCGCGAGCGCGGCCAAACAGGTCGCGGCGCTGGCTGAACGCGGCTTCGAGACCGCGGTGCGCATCGTCGAGATCAGGGAAAAGGGCGGTCGCTGGTGGCGCGTGTACGTCGGGAGCTTCCCGACCCGCGCCGCCGCCGCCGCCGCCATGCCCGCGCTGCTCGGAAGCCTGGGCACGGACTGGGCCGAGCCGGCCCGGTTCAGGGAATAGGGCCGTCGGCGGCCGGGCCCCGCGCCGGGCCGCGCAGCGGCGACGTCATCCGCGGACCACATGCCGCGCCCGGCGCGGAAAGGTGAGCAAGTGCGCCTCAAATCCATCGAAATGCAGGGCTTCAAGTCCTTCGTCGACCGCACGCGCCTGGACTTCGACCAGGGCATCACCGCCATCCTCGGCCCCAACGGCTGCGGCAAGTCCAACGTCGTGGATGCGGTGCGCTGGGTGCTCGGCGAGCAGTCGGCCAAGCAGCTGCGCGGCGGCAAGATGGAAGACGTCATCTTCAAGGGCACGACCAAGCGCAAGCCCGTCGGCATCGCCGAGGTGACGCTGACCTTCGAGAACGAGGATCGCGGCCTGCCGATCGACTTCAGCGAGGTCGCGATCCGCAGGCGCGTGACGCGCGACGGCGGCAGCGACTACTTCCTGAACGGCGCCGCCTGCCGCCTGAAGGAACTGCGCGATCTGTTCTTCGACAGCGGCGTCAACAACACGTCGTACTCGATCATCGAGGAGTCGATGATCCGGTCCATCCTCAACGAGAACAACGACGATCTGCGCCGGCTGCTGGAGGAGGGCTCGGGCATCACGCGCTACAAGGCGCGGCGCAAGGAGACCCAGCGCAAGCTCGACCGCACGCAGTCGGACCTGGTGCGCCTGTACGACATCATCGACGAGATCGGCAAGGAAGTGCGCTCGCTGCAGCGGCAGGTGGGCAAGGCGCGCCGGTACCAGAAGCTGCACAACGAGATCCGGGCGCTGGACCTGCTGGTCGCCGCGAAGAGGCACCAGGAGCTGGACGCTCGCGAGACCGAGGCGCGCGACCGCCTGCAGGAATTCCGCACCCTGGCCGAGGCCGGCGTCGGCGAGCTGGCCGAGCTGCAGGCGCGCATCGAGGCGGTCCGGCCGACCATCGACGAACGCGAGGCCGAGCGACGTCAGCTGCAGGAGGCTCTGCAGGCCTTCGAGGAGGAACTGCAGGAGTCCGAACGCCAGGTGCTGGTGCTGGAGCACCGCATCGACGAGCAGCGGCGGCGCATCGAGACCGCCGAGGCGGGCATTGCCGAAGCCGAGGCGCGCCAGGGAGACCTCAACGGCCAGGTCGGGCGCCTGGACGAGAGCCTGGCGCAGGTGCGCGAGGAATTGGAGGGCGCGGCGCGCCTGCTCGCCGAGCGCGAGGAAGAGCTGCAGATCCTCGAGGACCGGCTGGCCCGCGACCGCGCCGCGCTGGACGACGCGACGACGCGGAACCTCGAGGTGATCGAGAGCGACGCGCAGCAGCGCGGCCGCCTGCGCGAGCTGCAGGTCAAGCAGGAGAACCGGCGCGAGCGCGCGGGCGTGCTCGTCCGGGAGCGGGAAGCCGTCCTCGAGCAGGGCCGGACCGCCGCCGAACGGCTGCGGGAGGTCGAGGGTCGCGTCGACCCGGCGCGGCAGCGGCGCCAGGAGATCCTGGCCGAACTGGCCGCCCTGGAGCGGGAGGAGACCGATCTGGAGGTGGCGGCGGCCGCCCTGCAGGACGAGGCGTCGACGCTGGCGGCGCGGAGGGAGGCCGCCCGCAGCACGCACGACCTGCTGCGTCGCCTGCACGAGGAGTACGAAGGCTACGGCAAGGGTCCGCGCGAGCTGCTGCGGCGCCACGCGGGCGAGCCGCGCCTGGTCGGCGGCCTGGCCGACCAGCTGTCGGCCACGCCTGCGGACCTGCCGGCTCTGGCCGCCCTGCTGGGCGAGGTGCTGGACGCCGTCGTGGTCGACGGCTGGGAGACGGCCGCCGACCTGGTGGGCGAACTCCGGCGCGAGGAGCTGGGACAGGCCAGCCTGATCTGCCGCGACGGCTTCGGCGGCGACGAGACGGCGGCGGTCGGGCAGGGCCCGGCCGGCGGCCGACCGGCGCGCGAGGCGATCACCGGCCCGGGGGCCGCGATTCCCGCCCTGCGCGGCCTGCTGGCGCGTTCGTTCATCTTCGCCACCGACGCCGAGGCGGCCGCGGGCGCCGCCGGCTGGCGCGGCCCGGCGCCGATCGTCTGCGTCAGCCGCGAGGGCCTGCTGGTCACGAGCGACGGGCGCGTGCGCGGCGGCCGCGGCGACGGCGCCGACACCGGCCTGCTGGAACGGCGGGGCAAGCTGGAGGCCGTCGGTCGCGAGATCGAGGCCCTGGAGTCGCGCGTCGCCGGCGCGCAGCAGCGCGTGGCGGCCAACCGCGCCCGGCGCGAGGACGTGCGCGTGGCCCTCATCGACGGCCGGGGCCGCCTGAGCGCCGGCGAGAACGAGCTGAACGCGCTGCAGGTCCAGCTGGCGGAACTGTCGCACCGGCGCGACGCCGCCGAGGCGCGCGCGCAGGAGATGGAATCCGAGCGCCAGCGGCTGGAGGGCGAGATCGCCGAACTGGCCGCGTCCGAGGCGCAAATGACCGACCTGCTGGACGAGAGCGGCCGCCTGCGCCAGGACAGCACCACGCACCGCGAGGAACTGCGCCAGCGCGTCGAGGAGGTCCAGTCGCAGCGCGACGAGGCCCGCGCCGGGCTGGCCGAGTTGCGCCTGGGCCAGCAGCGCCGCGAGAGTCGCGAACGCGAGACGGGGACGGCGCTGGCGCACCTGCGCGAGAGCATTGCCGAGCTGTTCGCCCGCCGGGAGCGCCTGGCCGAGGAGATCGAGTCCGGCCGCCTGCTGCGCGAATCGCTCCTGGAGGAACTGGCGCAGCGGCGGGAGGTCCTGGCGCGCGCCATGGGCGAGCGCGAGCGCCGCCGGCTCGTGGTCAACGCCGCCTCCGACGGCATCGCCGCCCTGCACGAGGAGACGGCCGTCTGGAACCGCCGCGTGCAGGAGATCGAGCGCCAACGCGGCGGCTTCCGCGAGCAGGCGCACGAGCTGGAGACCGAACTGGCGACGCTGGACGTCCGCCGCAACAACCTCGAGGAGCGCATCGAGGAACAGTGGAAGGGCTCGTTCCGCGAGCTGGTGGCCTCGGTCGTCCCCGAGCACGTGCCCGCCGAACTGCTGACGGACCAGGGCGTCTTCCAGATCTCGCAGGCGGAGGAACTGCTGGAGGACCGCCGCCGCAAGCTGGCGGAGCTGGGGCCGATCAACCACCTGGCGCTGGAGGAGTACGACACCAAGAAGGAACGGTTGGACTTCCTGGAGAAGCAGCGCGACGACGTCGAGAAGGCGCGCGACGACCTGACCAAGGCCATCGCCGAGATCAACCGCACCGCCCGCAAGCGCTTCCTCCACACCTTCGAGGAGGTGCGCCGCAACTACATCGCGGTGTTCGAGACGCTGTTCAAGGGCGGGCGCTGCGACCTGAAGCTGGTGAAGACCGACGATCCGCTCGAGAGCGACATCGTGGTCACGGCCCAGCCGACGGGCAAGGTGATCGACACGGTCTCGCTGCTGTCGGGCGGCGAGCGCTGCCTGACCGCGCTGTCGCTGCTGTTCGCCGTCTATCTGGTCAAGCCCTCGCCGTTCTGCATGCTGGACGAGGCGGACGCGCCGCTGGACGACGCCAACATCGGCCGCTTCGTCAACATGCTGCGCGAGTTCAGCCGCAGCACGCAGTTCCTGGTCATCACGCACAACAAGCTGACCATGGAGACGGCCAACCACCTCTACGGCGTGACGATGATGGAGCCGGGCGCCAGCTCGATCGTCTCGGTCAGCTTCCACGACGTGGCGCTGACCCAGAGCGACCAGGAACTGGGCGGCGCCATCGCGCGCAAGCGGCTCGAGGTCGACCAGAAGGCCCAGGCCGAGCGCGGCCAGGCGCGCCTGGAGACGATCGCGGCGATCGAGGGCGCGCCGGAAGGGGAAGCGACCGTCCTGGCCGCGGTGGACGGCGCCGACGAAGCGCCGGAGCCCGGGGCGGCGGCCGACGACCCTGAGTCGCGCCGCATGGAGGCCAGCGAGTGATCCGGGGCGTCCTCGACCGCTTCCGCAGCGGTCTGCGCAAGACGCGCGACGGCGTCGTCGGCCGCCTGCAGAGCCTGTTCGGCAACCGCGTGCGCCTGGACCAGGACACGCTGGACCGCATCGAGGAACTGCTCATCGGCGCGGACATGGGCGTGGCTTCCGCGGTGGCGATCACGCGCAACATCGAGAAGCGCCTCAAGGAAGAGGGCGGCGAGGCGACGCTCGATTCGGTGCTGGCGGTCATCCGCGGCGACGTGCTGAAGATCCTGACCGACGCCCGGCCGCGCCTGCGGCCGGTCAGCTGGGACGGGCCCGACGCGGCGCCGAAGGCCAGGGGCAGGCGCGCGAATCCGGAGCCGGAGCCGACGCCCGTCGCCGAAGGGCCGCGCGTGATCTTCGTCGTCGGCGTGAACGGGACCGGCAAGACGACGACGATCGCCAAGCTGGCCCACCGCCTCAAGGCGGAAGGGAACACGGTGCTGCTGGCCGCCGGCGACACGTTCCGGGCCGCCGCGGTCGAGCAGCTGGTGGTGTGGGCGGGCCGCGTCGGCGTCGAGTGCGTGCGGCAGGGCCAGAACGCGGACCCGGCGGCCGTGGCCTACGACGCGCTGAGCGCGGCCGCGGCGCGCGGGGCGGACGTCGTGATCATCGACACCGCCGGCCGGCTGCACACCAAGACGAACCTGATGGACGAACTGGGCAAGGTCGCGCGCGTGATCCGCCGCAAGACGGGCCGCGACCCCGAGACGCTGCTGGTGGTGGACGCCAACACCGGCCAGAACGGACTGCAGCAGGCGAAGGTGTTCGCCGAGACGATTCCCGTCGACGGCCTCGTGCTCACCAAGCTGGACGGCACCGCCAAGGGCGGCATCGTCGTGGCCATCGCCGAGACGCTGGGGCTCCCGGTCAAGTGGGTGGGCATGGGCGAGAAGGTGGACGACCTGGCGGCGTTCGACCCGCAGGTCTTCGTCGAGGCGCTGTTCGCCGACTGGTCCGGCGAGGGCGCCGCGGGCGCCCTGCGCGACGAAGATGCGCCGCCCGCGCGCTGACCATCGCCGCGGCGCGCGGCGCGGGGGGCCGCGGCGCCGCGGGCGCCTGCCGGGCCTGCCGGAGGTGCTGGACCGCGTCGTCGGCCGCGCGCGGCCGGAGCGCTGGGACAGCCGCGACCGCGACGGCGATCCGGCCGGCCGGCGCGAGCGCGAGCGCGGGCCGGCCGTTCGCGTCCTCGACATCCGCCGCGACCGCGAGGTCTTCGACCGCCTGACCGCCCTGGACTACGACTTCCTGCTCAGCCAGCGCTTCGCGGTCACGCCGCGCGTGCTGGGCGACCTGCTGCCGCAGTCGGTGGTCGGCCGCGCCCAGAACGGCCACGGCTGGTTCACGGACGAGTTCGGAACGTCCCTGCAGTTCCCCGACGCCACCTTCGAGCGCGTGCTCAGCGTGCTCGAGCGCGTGGACCCCAACCTGCGCGGCCTGCAGGTGCGCGAGCGGCGCGGGGCCCTGGTGGCCCGCTTCGGGGAGTGGCTGCTGGCCAACTGCGGGCGGCCGCGCCTGCGCCTGGAGGTCGACGGCCAGCCGCCGCTGGGGATCGAATTCCTGGCCGGCCACGAGGTGGACACGCGGGCCTTCTGCACGGGCCTGGTGCTGGCCGGCTTCATGGACGACTGGGAACACCGCCGCACGGCGATGATGCAGCACAAGCGCACGTACGCCGGCCACCCGTTCAACGTGGGCGGCGGCGACATCCTCATCGTCGACCGCGAGAAGTTCGAGCTCTGCGGGCTGACCGACCCCGGCGCCACGGTGCTCGAGGAGGACCAGCTGCGCGAGCTGCGGGACATCGGCGTGATCTGCCGCGACCCGCGCGCCGCCTACCGCTTCCCGGACCACGACCAGGCCTACTTCCGGCGGCGGCTGGGCGACGGCGTCTGCGACGACCTGGCCCTGATCTGGGTGGCCGCCAGCTATGGTTACGACGCCCTGCTGGGCGCGTTCCTGATGGACGGCATCGACACCTACGACAAGTACCTGCTCGACCTGACCTGGGGCGGCTACGACACCTGGCTGGCCGGCCGCCTGCAGGAGCGGTTCCTCGACCTGGACGACCGGCCGCTGGTCAGCGACGAACGCATCTTCGACCTGATCCATTTCGCCGCCAAGCGCAACGACCCCATCGTCAACCTCAGCAGCTCGCACCGCCGCCTGGTGCAGTACGAGCCGGGCGCCTCCGTGCCGACGGTGCTGAACCACTGGCGCCTGGTGCTCGGCGAGCCGGTGCACGACATCCGCCTGGGCTACTCGCGCATCCCGGCCGAGGAGTTCTACGGCGCCGCCTGGCGCCGCCTGGAGGCGGCCGGCCTGCCGGTGCCGGCCCCGAGGCTGATGAAGTCGCGGAGGGACGGCTGATGGCAAGAGTGGTCGGCCTGGGCGGCGTCTTCTTCAAGGCGCGCGATCCGCAGGCCCTGGGACAGTGGTACGCCGATCACCTCGGCATTCCGGTGCAGCATCCGTACGGCGCGGTCTTCGCGCCCGCGGACATCCCCGCCGGCGGCTGTCAGGTGTGGACCCCGTTCCCCGCGGACACGACGTACTTCCGGCCGGCGCGGCGCGCCTTCATGGTCAACCTCATGGTCGACGATCTGGACGGCGCCCTGGCGCAGGTCGCCGCCGGCGGGGCCCGCGTGCTGCCGTCCCGCGAGGACGGCGAGTACGGCCGCTTCGGCTGGTTCATCGACCCCGAAGGCAACAAGGTGGAGCTCTGGCAGCCGCCCGCCGCAGGCGTGACCGGCGCGCCGGGTTGAACCGGCTTCCCGGCCGGGCGCTTGACGCCGCACCGGCCCGGACCTACGTTTTGCCCTGACATTCTCAACGGCCGGCTCCCGCCGGCCGCGAGCCTCAACTTCGGGGCGGGGTGGAATTCCCCACCGGCGGTCACAGCCCGCGACCCCCGAGCGCCATGCGGCGCCCGGGGCTGATCCGGTGAAATTCCGGGGCCGACAGTCAAAGTCTGGATGGGAGAAGTTGGCGGTTCGGAACGATGCCGCGCGTCCGCTTGCCCGGACGCCGCCGCGGCAGCGTTTCCGCGCGCCTGCCTCCCGCCGAATGCCCCGGGATCGGAACGCCGGTGGAGCGCGAGAGAGCCTTCCTTCCCGACGCTGCGGACGCCGACGCCGCGTTCATGGTCGAGGCGCTGAGCCTGGCCGCGTCCGTGCCCACCCGCACCTGGCCCAACCCGCCGGTCGGCGCGGTGGTCGTGCGCGACGGCCGCGTCATCGGCCGCGGGGCGCACCGCGGTCCCGGCACGCCGCACGCGGAGGCGGTCGCCCTGGCCGAGGCGGGTGACCGCGCCCGCGGGGCCACGCTCTACGTCACGCTCGAGCCCTGCAACCATGCCGGACGCACGCCGCCGTGCGCGCCGACGGTCGCCGCCTCCGGCGTCACGCGCGTCGTGGTGGCCATGCGCGACCCCAACCCGCTGGTCAAGGGCGGCGGCTGCCGCTACCTGCGCGAACATGGCCTGGTCGTGCAGATCGGCGCCGGCGCGGCGGCCGCGCTGGAGCTGGTCTGGCCGTTCGCCGTCACCCAAGGCTTCCAGCGGCCGTTCGTGGAGCTGAAGTCGGCCGTCTCGCTCGACGGCCGCTTCGCGCCGCCCGCCCGCACGCGCGACCGCGCGGCGCCGGTGTACCTGACCGGCGAGCCCGCCCGGCGCCTGGCGCACCAACGGCGCCGCTGGTCCGACGCGGTGGTGATCGGCGAGGGCACCGCGCGGGCCGACCGGCCGCGCCTGGACGGGCGCCTGGTCGACGGGCTGCCGGGGGTGCCGGCCGCCGAGCCGGTGGCGGTCTGCCTGGACACCGACCTGAGCTGGAGCGGCGGGCTGGGCCGCGCTCCGTTCCTGGTCGTCGCGGGCGAGAACGCGCGGCGCTCGCCCAACCTGGAGGCCGTGGCCGCCGCCGGGGGCGAAGTCGTCTTCTGCCGCGAGCAGGACGGGCGGCTGGACCTGCGCGCGGCGCTGGCCGCGCTGCGCGCCCGCGGCCTGTGCGCGCTCCTGTTCGAGGGCGGCCCGGCGCTCTCGGCGGCGCTGCTGGCGGCCGGCGTCGTCGACCGCTGGCGCCAGTTCGTGGCGCCCGTGGTGCTGGGCGACGGCGTGGGCTGGGCCGCGGGGCCGCCGCCGGCGGCGCCCTCCTTCACGCTGACGCGCTGCGAGGCGGTGGCGGACGACGCGATGCTCGTGCACGACCGCGTGTCGTTCGCCGCGCTGCTGGATCAGGTGTCGCGCTGAGCGCGGCGCACGGGGAGGCTGGCATGTTCACCGGCATCATTCGCGAGATCGGCGTGCTGCGCGGCATGTCCCCGCGCCGCGACGTGCTGCGTCTGGCCATCGCCGCGCCGCGCACGGCGGCCGCCGTGCGAGACGGCGACAGCGTGGCCGTTGACGGCGTCTGCCTGACCGTCACCGGCGCGCGGACCGGCGTCTTCAGTGTCGAGGCGGCTGCCGAGACGCGGCGTCTGACCACGCTCGGCGGCTGGCGCGCCGGCCGGCGCCTGCACCTGGAGCCGGCCCTGCGCGCCGGCGACGGCCTGGACGGGCACTACGTGCAGGGCCACGTCGACGGCACCGGCCGCGTGACGGCCGTGCGGCAGGCGCGCGGCGGCGGCAGGCTGGTGACGGTCGCCGTGCCGCCGGCGCTGACCCGCTACCTGACGCCCAAGGGCTCGGTCGCGCTGGACGGCGTGAGCCTGACGGTGGACGAGGGTCCGTTCCCGGACAGCTTCACGGTCAATCTCATCCCGCACACGCTGGCGGTGACGAATCTCGGCGCGCTGGCGGTCGGCGCGGCCGTGAACCTGGAAATGGACGTGCTGGTCAAGGCCGCCCGCGGGGCGGAGCGGCCGGCGCGCGCGCACGCACCGGCGCCGCCGCCGGGCGCCGCGCTCACCCTCGAACGCCTGCGCGCGCTGGGCTTCGGCGCCGCGCGCCGGAAGGACCGGACATGAACCTGCCCACCGGGCCGGCGGCGGCCGGCGTCGACAGCATCGACAGCGCGCTGGCGGCGCTGCGCCGCGGGGAGATCATCATCGTCGTCGACGACGAGGAGCGCGAGAACGAGGGCGACTTCATCGTCGCCGCCGAGAAGGTCACGCCGCAGGTCGTCAACTTCATCGCGCGCCACGGGCGGGGGCTGGTCTGCCTGGCGGCCACCGGCGAACGGCTGGCCGAGCTGGACATTCACCCGATGGTCACGCGCAACACCGCCTCCCTCGGCACGCGGTTCACCGTGAGCATCGACGCCGCGCACGGCGTCACGACCGGGATCAGCGCGGCCGACCGCGCCCGCACCGTGCAGGTCTTCATCGACCCCGCGACGCGGCCCGCCGACCTGGCGCGCCCCGGGCACATCTTCCCGCTCGAGGCCGTGCCCGGCGGCGTCCTGCAGCGCGCCGGCCACACCGAGGCGGTGATCGACCTCTGCCGCGCGGCCGGTCTGTACCCCGCGGGGCTGCTCTGCGAGATCATGGACGAGGACGGCGAGATGGCGCGCCTGCCCCGCCTGCGCGAGATCGCGGCCGAGCACGGCCTGAAGCTCGTGACCATCGCCGACCTGATCCGCTGGCGCC
>CAYNPY010000023.1:16747-41786 GCA_964399195.1 uncultured Fibrobacteraceae bacterium | reverse complement strand
GTCGCAGCTTGCGCGCCTGCTCGACCAGCGCCTCGAAGCGGGCCACTTGAAGGGCGTCGGCGCGCAGCGCGATGGTGGCGGGGATGGCGAGTGTGGCCGCACAAGCCTCGGCCCTGGACGCGGCCAGGCCGAGCGCGAGTTGGGAAGCGGCGCCATCTGCCGGCGCAACCGTCGCTCCGTCGCGCGCGGCCTTGCGCGCCACCCCCTTGACCCGCGCCACCTCCGCCGTCACCGCCGCCGCCAACTCGCGTCGCCCGGTCCGCTCGGCGCGCTCGACCCAGCTCGACTCGGTGGCCGGCGTGGCCACGCGCGCCACCTGCTGCGCCTTCGTCCAGCCGAGGCGGCCCTCGGTGACGGCCTCCTCGAGGACGGGCAGTCGGTCGAGGTCATCGGCCAGCCGCTTGAACTGCCAGTACCGGTTGCGCGAGAAACCGAGCCTGTGCACTGCATACAACTCCAGCGAGGCGTGCCCGAACGCGCGCCAGAGTTCGCGGCGCTGGACCTCGGCGAACCAGAGGACGGCGCAGCGGCGGGCCTCCTCGCAGGCGGCCAGGGACCGGCGCAGGGCGGCATCGACATCCGCGGCGGGGCGGCCGGGGGCGAAGACGGGGAGATTGAAATGGGGCATGATAGGCTCGGTTTCCGGGAGGATGGCCGGGCTTTGGGTTGATGGCGAAATTATAGCGAAAAGTCTCGCCAACCGCAAGAAATAAATGGCATTAAATTTATGGAATACTGTATACCAAACCAACCGAACGCCAGCGCCTGCCGACCGACACGGTATGTCCCGGCCCGCCACCGCGCCCAAGCCTTGACGCCCCGCCACGCGTCGCCCTGACTATTAATGTGTCCCATCCCGGAGGCCCATCCCGATGCTCCCGACCCTCGCCCTCGCCTGGCTGGCCGCCGCCACGGTTGCGCCGGCGCAAGAGCTCACCGTCGGCTCGCCCGCGCCGGCCCTGGAGGTCGAGGCCTGGCTCAAGGGCGAACCCGTCCCGTCGTTCGCGCCCGGGCAGATCTACCTGGTCGAGTTCTGGGCCACGTGGTGTGCGCCCTGCATCGCGGGCATGCCGCACCTGACGCGGCTGCAGGCGCAGCTGGGCGACACGGTGACGGTGATCGGCGTGAACATCTGGGAGGAGCCGCCGGGCAAGCCATACTCCAAAGAGACGCGCTCGCGGGTGGCGCGGTTCGTCGCCGAGAACGACGCGAAGCTGGGCTATCGCGTGGCGTACGACGGCGCGGCTCAGCGCGCGGCGAAGGCGTGGCTGGACGCGGCGGGGCTCAGCAGTATCCCGCACGCGTTCATCGTCGATGGGGCGGGCGTGATCGCGCACATCGGCCAGCCGCAGTCGGCCGCCTTCGCGACCGCACTGAAGGAAGTCGTCGCGGGCAGGCACGACCCGGCCGCCTCGCGCGCGGCGCACGAGGAGCATCGCCGGGCCGAGAATGCGCGCAAGGAGAACTCGAGGCTCGCGCAGGTGGCCGTCGCGGCCGCAACGACGCGGGCGCGCGCCGGTGACCACGCCGGGGCCGCGGCCCTGTGCGACAAGCTCGAGGATCCAGACGACGCGAAGATCCGGCTCTTTCGGGCGCTGTGCGACGATGGCGAGCATGACATCGCCCACGCCTTCGTCGATCACCTGCTGCAGACCGGGGGGCTGGGCTCGGCGCGCGGCTACAGCAATCTGGCGTGGGTGATGGTCGATCCCGAATATGGCGTGAAGGGCGCCGATCCCGCGCGCGCGGTGCAGTGCAGCGAGCGGGCGCTGGCCGGCGCCGGTGCGGAGCCGGCGATGATGCGCCCCCTGCTCCTGGACACCCACGCGATGGCCCTGGCCGCGGTCGGGCGCCTGGAGGAGGCCATCGCCGCGCAGTCCGAGGCGGTGGAGCTGGAGACGAACGAGACGATGAAGGCGATGATGCAGGAGCGGCTGGACGCATACATGGCCCGGCGCTGAACACTGCATACAGCGCACGACACAAGCGAAGGAGCCCCGCCGATGCCCCTCAAGCCAGCGCTCATCGCCGCCCTCTGCCTCCTGGCCCTCGCGCCGGCGCAACTGCAAGCCGCGACGGACGCCACCGCCTTCGCCGCCGCCCTGCTGGCCAGGGACGGCGCCGCCGTCCGCGCCCAGGGCACGCCCGAGATGGCGGCCGCGCTGACCGACGCCGCCATCGGCCAGCTCGTGTTCGGGGTCACGGCGCAGGTGGGCGCCGATCCGGCACTGGACGCGGCCTGGCTGCAGCGCGAAGCCGACGGCTACGCGCACTGGCGCGTGCCCGTGCGCGGGGGCAAGAGCACGCTCGACTTCGAAGTGGTGATCGACGGCCAGGGGCGTGTGGCCGGGCTGTGGCTGCGGCCGCATGTGCCGACGGCCGCCGCGCCCGAGCCCGGCGCGCCCCGCGAACTGCCGATCGAAGTCGGCCCCGCCGGCAGCGCCCTGCCCGGCCTGCTGGCGCTGCCCGAAGGCGACGGGCCGTTCCCGGTCGTCGTGCTGGTGCACGGCAGCGGGCCGCAGGACCGCGACGAGAACGTGATGGGCAACCGGCCGTTCCGCGACCTGGCGCACGGGCTGGCCGCGCGCGGGGTGGCCACGGTGCGGTACGACAAGCGCACCCACGCCCTGCCCGCCTCGCTGGCGCCGCTGGGCGAGGCGATGACCGTGCAGCAGGAGACCATCGACGATGCCGTGGCCGCCGTCGCGCTGGCGCGCACCAGGCCGGAGCTGGATCCGAAGCGCGTCCATGTGCTGGGGCACTCGCTGGGCGGGACCGTGGGGCCGCGCATCGCCGAGCAGGCGAAAGCCGACGGGCTGATCGTCGTGGCCGGCATGGCTCGTCCCGTGGTCGATGTGGTGCTGGAGCAGGTGCGGCACATCGCCAACGCGGACGGTGCGCTGTCGCTGGACGAGGCGATCAACATCGAGCGCCTGGAGGGCCAGGCGGCGCGCGTGCGGGCGGCGCCCGACAGTGCGTCGTTCATCGGGCTGTCGCCCGCGTACCTGGCGGACCTGGCGGCGCCCGCCGCGCCCGCCGCCGCCGCCGCGCTGGCGATCCCCGTGCTGGTGCTGCAGGGGGGGCGTGACTACCAGGTCACGCTGGCGGATTTCGCGCTGTGGGAGGCGGCGCTGCGATCGAAACCGACCGCGTGCCTGAAGGTGTACCCCAAGCTAGACCACCTGCTGCGGGCGGGGGAGGGCGTGTCGTCGCCGGATCAGTATGCGGTGCCGGGCAGGGTGGATGAAGAATTGATCGCGGATGTGGCGCGGTTCGTCAGCAAGGGATGCGCGGGCGTGAGTCGGTAGACCGAGCGGCGGGTTGCGCCGGCGCAAGCGCCGCGCCGCGCTCCACCGCCCGTTCTCCGAGAACCGCGCTTCAGAACTACCACGCCGGCTTTCCCGGCTGGCCCGGCCCCGCCGGCTCCGCCGGCTCCGCCGGCTCCGCCGGCACGATTGTCACGGCGGCCACCCGCCCTGCGCCTTGCGGCAGCGCCACCCCGACGTGCCCGCTGAGGTAACGGTCGTCATCGGCCGCGACGGAAGACGTGGGTTCGCCCGCGCCGGCGACGCGCACGCGGGCTTCGATCCCCGCACCGGACCGCTCCACGGCCAGGACGTAGCTGAGGGAAGCGTCGAGCGGAGTCGTGGACGCCGCCGATGATTCAAGCAGCACGGGTGCGTCGCCGCCGTCGAGGCGCAGGATCTGCAACCTGCCGTCCCGGTCCAACGTGATCTCGTAGCCGGTCACGCGCGACGTCCGGTTGGGCGGCACCCGGGAGCAGATGAGCAGGGACAGGCGATCGTCCGGCCCCATCGCCGCGGGTTCGAACGTGACCGAGACGGCGCCCTGACCGGATTCGCCGCCGGCCGCGTGGTGGAGGTAGCGGACCCCGGCCGCATCCTGGCCGCGCCCGGGAAGCGCGCGCGGGTCAAGGGCTTCCCAGCCTTCGCTGCGGTCGAACCACGCCTCCGCGGGAGATTCGCCGAGTTGCCAGGTGGGATCCGGATCCTGCTGCGCCATCGCCGCGGTTGCCGACAGGAACATCACCAACAGCAGGCATTTGCATTCGTTCACCATGTCGCTACCTCATGGAATCGTGGTGGTGGCGAAGAGGATAGCACAAGGCGCCCGCGCCGCACAATCCCCGCGACCCGCGACGGCGATGCGAACCCGCCGTTGACCGTTCCCGGCCCCCGGCGGTATGATCCGTGTCGCGGATCCTATCATGCGACTCGCCCCGCACCTGTACCCGTTCGTGCCTGACACGCGGCGGTGCCGACCACGCGCAGGCCACGAACCACAGCCAGTGATCGGGGGCCGACATGCGATTCCGTTGCTGTCATTCCACCCATTTGCCCAGCGCGACGCTCGTCATTCTGATCTTGGCGGCCACCTTCCCGGGCGCGTCCGCGGCTACCGACCCTGAACAGATTCCGTCCTTCGAGTGGACCTCCGGGCCGGCCACGTGCCCGCTCGGGCACGTAGCGCGCATCGAACTGCCGGCCGGCTACCAGTTCACGGGCAAGGAGGGCACGCGCGCCATCCTCGAGAGCATGGGCAATCCGACCGGCGGCAACGAGTTCGGCCTGGTCACGCCGGAGGCCACGGATGAATCGGGAGCCGGCTGGTTCGTCGTCTTCCAGTACGACCCGATCGGCTACGTGCGGGACACCGAGAAGGACCAGCTGGACGCCGACGTCATCCTCGAGAGCATCCGCAAGGGGAACGAGAAGGCCAACGAGTTTCGGCGCGAGAACGGCTGGCCGGAGATGCAGGTGCTGGGCTGGAGCAAGGCGCCGTTCTACGACGAGCGCACGCACAACCTGACCTGGGCCATCCTGGGTTCGGCGGAGGGCATGACCTCGGTCAACTACGCCGTGCGGCTGTTGGGACGCGGCGGGTCGATGAGCGCGGACCTGGTCATCGACCCGGAGAGCCTGGACGCGGCCTTGCCCGCCTTCGAGACGCTTCTGGCCGCATTCAGCTTCACGCCGAACAACGAGTACGCGGCGTTCCGCGAGGGCGACAAGGTGGCGAAGTACGGCCTGACGGCCCTGGTCGCCGGCGGGGCCGGCGCCGTCGCGATGAAGACGGGGCTGCTCGCGCGGTTCTGGAAGTTCATCGTCATCGGCATCATCGCCCTGGGCAGCAGTCTCCGCGGACTCTTCGGGCGGCTGACGTCCCGGCGCCGGCCGCCGGACGCACCCGGCCCCACCGCATGAACGAGAGCGCGGTCCTGGCGGCGGTGCTCGTGATCGGCGTCCTGGCCGAGGCGTTGCGTTTGGTCCGGCCGGGCCAGTTGCTCGTCGCGCGCGCGTGGGGACGCAAGACGTACCGGCCGGCGGTTCTCGTCTTCGGGAGCGGCTCCTGGGAGCTGCGCGCGGTCGGCGCGCTGCCGGCCGGGCCGGCCCTGCGGTTCGGCGGCGGTGACCCGGCGCCCGGCGTGCCGGCCGGCGTCGGCGCGGTGTCGGCGGTCCGCGAGCGGGTCCAGGAACTGCAGGACGCGACCGGCGTGCTGCAGGCGGCCGGCGGCATCCTGTTCGTGCACCTCGTCGCGTTCACGCCGGCGGCGCTGGTCGGGGGCCTGGTACCATATCGCTGGTGGGTCACGGGCGGGCTGCTGCTGGTCATCCAGGCGGTGGTCGCCGTCGGGTTCTGGCGCGCGCATCGCCGGTTCCACCCTCTGGCGCTCGGCGAGCGCGTTCAGCACCTGGTCAACATCCTCGTCTTCCCGCCGGCCGGCGTGTTTGCGGCCGATTTCGTCGCCGGGAGCCTGTTCGAGGGCGTCCACCCGCTGTGCGGCGCGCTGGCCGTGATGGACGCGGACGTGGCGGCCAGCCATGCGGGCGCCCTCTGGCGTCAATGGCAACATCCCGTCGCGGGCCAGACGGCGATCCCGTCGCCGCCGGAGCAGGCGGCGTGCGCCGAGGTTCTCGAGGCGTGCGGCGTGCCGGTGGCGGGCCTCGACCAGCCGCCGCGCCGTGAGGGGGCCGCCAGCAGGGCCTATTGCCCCCGGTGCCTGGCCCAGTTCACGGTCACGGAAGGCGACTGTCCGGATTGTCCCGGCGTGGCGCGGCGACCGTTCGACTGACGGCATCGGCGGGCGGCCCCTGTGGACATTCCCGCCCCCGCGAGCGACCATTACCCCCGGACCCATCACCACGCCGCACCGCGAGGCAGACCGCGCTTGCTGACGCTTTCAGACGCCTCCTTCGATTACGGCCGGGAACGCATCCTCCGGGGCGCCTCCTTCGCCGTGCACCCCGGCCAGAAATGCGCCCTGGTGGGCCCCAACGGGGCCGGCAAGACCACGCTGCTGAACATCCTGGCCGGGGAGATCGCGCTGCAGGGCGGGTCGCGGTCGCTGATCGGGGGCGCGCAGGTCCGCTACCTCCGGCAGGAGACCACGCTGGAGGCGCCGGCCGGCGGGCCGGGGACCGTCCTGGACGCCGTGGCCGACGCCGCCTTCGCCCGCGAGCGCGAACTGGAACGGCAGCTCCACGAGGTGGCCGCCCGCCTGGCGGCCCCCCACGATGAAGCGGCGCAGAAGCAGCTGGTCAAGGAACAGGGCCAACTTCAAGACGAGTTCGAACGCCGCGACGGCTACACCATGCAGGCCCGCCTGGAAGCCGCGCTGGCGGGCGTCGGCCTGCCGCGCAGCACCTGGACCGAGCCCCCGCACAAGCTGAGCGGCGGAGAGAGAAGGCGCGCCGCGCTGGCCGCCGTGCTGCTGAGCAACGCCGACCTGCTGCTGCTGGACGAGCCCACCAACCACCTGGACCTCGAGGCCTGCGAGTGGCTGGAAGGGTTCCTGGCCCAGCACCGCGGCGCCGCGGTGATCGTCTCGCATGACCGCTGGTTCCTGGACCGCGCCACCACCCGGACACTGCACCTGGACCGCGGGCGCGTGGTGACCTACAGCGGCAACTATTCGTTTTTTGACGAACAGAGCCGCCTGCGCTGGGAGCAGGACATGGCCGCCTGGGAGCGCCAGCAGGCGAAGATACGGCAGGCCGAAGACTACATCCGCCGCAACATCGAAGGGCAGAACACCAAGCAGGCGCAGGGAAGACGCAAGCTGCTGGAGCGCGAGGAGAAGCTGGAGAAGCCGGGCGCCGAGCCGGGGCTGTTCCGCTTCCACCTGCAGGCGCAGCGGCCCAGCGGCGGCACCGTGCTGGAAGCGCGGGGGCTGGGCAAGGGCTTCGGCGGGCGCGCGCTGCTGCGCGGGCTGGACCTGCACATATCAAAGGGCGAGCGGCTGGGCATCATCGGGCCCAACGGGTGCGGCAAGTCGACGCTGCTGAAGCTGCTCAGCGGCCAGACGATGCCCGACGAGGGGCGCGTCGTGACCGGGCACAACGTCGACCTGGGCTACTACGACCAGGAGCTGAGCGGCGTCTCGGACCACAACACGGTCATCAACGAGATCGCCGGCGTGGATCCCACCGCCACCTTGGGCGAGCTGCGCACGTTCCTGGCCGCGTTCGGCTACGGCGAGGACCTGTTCGACCGTCCCGTGGGACAGCTGTCGGGCGGCGAGCGCGGGCGGCTGGCGCTGCTGCGGCTGATCAAGGAAGGCCACAACACGCTGCTGCTGGACGAGCCGACCAACCACCTCGATGTCAGGAGCAGGGAGTCGCTGGAGGCCGCCTTGCGGGAATACGACGGCACGCTGATCGTGGTCTCGCACGACCGCCGCTTCCTGGACAAGGTGGTGCACAAGCTTCTGGTGTTCCCGCCCCTCGATGCCAAGGGCGAGCCGACCGGGCCGATCACGCTGTTCGACGGCGGCTGGGCCGAGTGGGTGAAGGACCGCGCCGGGCGCGTGCAGACGGCGTCGACGGGGCCGGCGGCGACCGCGAAGGCGGCGGCGCCCCAGGCTCCCGCGAACGCCGCCCCGGCCGCCCCCGGCGGCCTGAGCAAGAACGAGCAGGCCCGCCGCCGCCAGTGGATCGCCGAGGCGGAAGCGGCCATCGCCGCCCTGGAGCAGGAAAAGGAAGCCTGCTTCGCCGTGATGGCCGCGGCCACGGCGACGGGCGAGCAGCGGGCGCAGGCCGGCCGGCGCATCCTGGAGATCGACGCCTCGTTGCAGAAGCACCTGGCCGACTGGGAGCAGTGGCACCTCGAGATCGAGGGCTGAGGAGAACGCATGGGCACGCGGCGCGACGAACAGGCGGGCATCAGCACCGAAGTCAAGCGCGAGCGCGCGGTCATCGTCGGGGTCAACCTGCCGGACGCCTTCGCGGGCGGCAAGGGCGGCGCCTGCGACCTGCCGGAGCTGGCGCAGCTGGCCGACACCGCCGGCGCCGACGTGGTGGGGCGCCTCGAGCAGACGCGCCCCCGGCCGGTCCGGGCCACGTTCCTGGGCTGGGGCTTGGTGGGGGCTCTGAAGGTGATGATCGCCGTCCGCGCCGCCACGCTGGTCGTCTTCGACAACGATCTCTCCCCGGCGCAGGGCCGCAACCTGGAGAAGGAGCTCGACGTCAACGTCCTGGACCGCACCGAGCTGATCCTGGACATCTTCGCCAAGCACGCCAGCACGCGGCAGTCGCGCCTGCAGGTCGAGCTGGCGCAGCTCCAGTACCTGCTGCCGCGCCTGACCCGGCTGTGGTCGCACCTCGAAAGGCAGGCCGGCGGCATCGGCACGCGCGGCCCCGGCGAGACGCAGCTGGAAACAGACCGCCGGCTGCTGGGCCGGCGCGTGGCGCAGCTCAAGCAGGAACTGAAGGAGATCGAGTCGACGCGGCGCACGCAGACCGCTTCGCGCGAGGACGTCTTCAAGGCGGCGCTGGTCGGCTACACGAACGCCGGCAAGTCGACGCTGATGAACCAGATCACGCAGGCCGGCGTCTACGTGAAGGACCAGCTCTTCGCCACGCTGGACGCCACCACCCGGCGCGTGGACGTGGACGAGCGGCGGCGCTTCCTGCTGACCGATACCGTCGGCTTCATCCGCAAGCTGCCGCACCACCTGGTCGAGAGCTTCAAGGCCACGCTGCAGGAGGTGCGCGAGGCCGACCTGCTGGTGCACGTCGTGGACGCCTCCAGCGAGGACCCCGAGCACCAGATCGAGTCGGTGGAGAAGGTGCTGCGCGAGCTGACCCCCAAGGGCGCCGACCCGCTGGCCACCCCGGCGCTGATGGTCTTCAACAAGATCGACCTGGTGGACGCCGACCTGTTCGCCAACCAGTTCCGCCGCCACTACCCCGACGCGCTGTTCGTCAGCGGCCTGGACCCCGAGGGCGGGCTGGCCGTGCGCGACGCCATCCTGGCCCGGCGGCTGGGCGGCGAGGTCATCCGCACGATTCGGCTGCCGATCACCAACCTGGGCGCCCTCAGCGCGTTCCACCGCACGCGCTCGGTGCTGGAGCAGGTGTTCGAGGGCGACCTCTGCCGCGCCACGCTCCGGCTGTCGCCGATCGAGCTGAACCGGCTGCTGGCGCGCGAGGGCGCCGTCCTGGTCGACGACTAAAGATCACCGCAGATTTCCACTATGCGCCCCCCGGGGCATACCCCTTGCAGAAAATCGCTGAGGTTTCGACGCCGCCGGCCGATACAGGCCCGTGGGCACGACCCGTCCCCGGCCCGCCGGGGGCGGGAACCCGGCATCGGCGGCGAGTCCGCAAGGGAAGGGCGCATCCATGAAACGCACTTCGCGACAAGGGTTTACGCTCGTCGAGATGATGCTCATCATCTCGCTGGTGGGGGTGCTCGCGGCCATGGCCGCGCCGCCCTTCTTCCGCTATCTGGCCTCCAACCGGCTGGCCACGCAGGCGGATCGCATGGTGGCGGACCTGCAGTATGCACGCTCCCTGTCGGTATCGAATTCCCAGATCCTGCGCTTCTCGACCACCGCGGCGGGCTACCGGCTGACCAATCCGGTCACCGGCGCGGTCCTGCGCGAATACGATTTCCACCCCGGGCTGGGGCTCGACGCGTCGCAGACGGCCGACTTCTTCCCCTGGGGCATGGCCGACCCCGTGGTCTTCACGCTGTCGAATCCCGCCGGCACCAAGCAGATCACGCTGATGCCCACGGGCCTGGTGGAGGTGCACTAGCACATGTGGCGCAAGCTGAAACGATGGGCTCACGGCCGGCGCCTCGCGCGCGAGGGCTTCACGCTGGTCGAGATCATGATGGTGCTGGTGATCCTGGCGGTGGGCGTGCTGCCGATCGCGGTCATCCAGCACCGCGCGCGCGGCGAGGTCAACGAGGCCGACCGCCACACGCAGGCCATCGCCGTGGCGCAGATGCAGCTCGAGCGGCTCAAGAGCCGCGGCTTCGGCAACATCGCCGCGGAGAACGGGGCCGTCGGCGCCATCAACTGGGCCGCACAGGTGAACAACGTCTCCTTCGGGCTGGACCGCGTGACCGTGGTGGCCACCTGGCAGAACAAGGACGCCGTCGAGACGCTGACCGTCTCGAGCCTGATCTCGATGCGCTGAGCGCATAGCGGAGGGTCGGCATGGACATGGTGAAAGGCAACGTGATGCGGGCAGGCCGGGCGGGCATGACCATCGTCGAGTTGATGGTGGCGCTGGTCATCTTCGGCATCATCATCGGCGTGGTCTTCGGCTTCCTGACCGAGTCGCGCCAGAGCTACACCAGCACCCGCCAGAAGGCCCAGTACCAGCAGGGCCTGCGCGCGGTGATGTCGCTGGTCACGCGCGAGGTGCGCTCGGCCGGCTGCGACCCGAACGGCATCAACTTCGAGAGCTTCCCGGTGGCCGACGCCGCCACGCTCCGCTGCCGCATGGACCTCAACGGCGACACCGACACCGGCGACACCAACCCGGACGAGGACGTGACCTACGCGTTCAACGCCGCCACCGGCGACCTGACGCGCACGGCCGGGGGCGTGGGCTCGGTCATCCTGCGCGGGCTGACGAACGTGCAGTTCAACTACTACGACCGGGACGGGAACCTGCTGAACGCGCTGCCGCTCAGCGCCACCGACCGCGCCGCGATCCGCTCGCTGGACCTGGTCATGGTCGGCGAGACGAACCAGCAGGAGCCGGTCACCTACACCACGCGCATCGCGGTGCGCAACCAGTAAGGCAGGGGTGCAGGCATGACGAACGGGATCCGCAACCGGGACGGCTTCGCGATGGTGACGGCGCTGCTCGTGGTCCTGGTGCTGAGCGTGCTGGCCGTGGGCGCCGCCTGGCTGGCCACGTCCGAGAAGAAGACCACGCTGGCCGAAGCGACGCACCTGCGCTCGGTGTTCGCGGCCGACGCGGGCGGCGAGGCCGCGATCAACTTCGTGCGTACGTCGAACCAGCCGCCGCAGATCCTCGACTTCGGCACCATGGCCGTCCGGTCGCAGCCGACCACGAACGTCGAGGGCACGCAGCAGTTCAACTACGACGTGAACTTCACCCGGCGCGCGCCCAAGCCGGGCTGGGGACCGGAATACCAGGACTTCGACTACCGCGTCGCCGCCATGGGGCAGGCCAGCCGCACGGGCGTCAGCGGTGTGGACGTGGTGGTCAGCCGACTGTTCAAGGTGGGCTACTGAGCCGTTTCAGGGGGTAGAGGCAGATGACCGGCACGCCGACAAGAGAGGCGATCATGAATAACCAGAACTGCACCTCGAACCCGTGGCGGCCGGCCCGGCTGCTGCTGGCGGTGACGCTGTTGCTGCTGCCGGCGACGGGAGCATTCGCGCAAGCCTGCGAGATCCCGCTGTTCGTCAAGCAGGGGCTCAACGGCGCCAATGTGATGATCCTGGCGGACAACTCCGGGTCGATGAACGCGCCCGTTCTCCACGACGACTACGATCCGGACGTGGCTTACACGGGCGTCTTCTCGCGGACTACCGAATACTACGTGACGCGGACCAAGTCCTACACGCCGCGCAGCTTCCGGTCCACTTGGCCGTCGACGCCCTCGGCGAACCTCGTGGCCTCGGACAACGGCGAGGATGGCCGCTACCCGGGCAACTACCTGAACTGGATCTTCTTCCACGCCACGGCGGCGCAGCGGGCCTCGCTGCCACAACAAACCCGCATCCAGCTGCTGAAGGCCGTGCTGTCGGACCTGATCTTCCGCTCCGAGCGCTTGGACTTCGGCCTGACGGTGTTCCAGAACGACCACGGCGGCAGCATCATCGGCAAGTGCGGCGTCAACCACACCTCGCTGCTCGCTCAGATCGCCGGCATCACGGCCAACACCTGGACGCCGCTCGGCGAGGCCACCGAAGACATCCTCAACTACTTCGCCGAGGACGGGCCGACGGCCCCCATCACGGTGCCCTGCCAGTACAACTTCCTGATCGTCGTCACCGACGGCATGCCGACGATGGACCTGGACGTCAGCGCCTACCTGCAGGACGCCGACGGCGACGGCCTGGACCCGAGCAACTGCACGGAGCTGGGCACCGGGTACCCGAACAGCTTCGAGTGCACGCACTACTTCGACGACGTCGTCTGGTACATGCAGCACCGCGACCTGCGCCCGGACATGGACGGCGACCAGAACATCGTCACCTACGTGGTGGGCTACGACGTCGACCACCCGCTGCTCGAGGGCGCGGCGCAGAAGGGCGACGGCGTCTACTACCAGGCCACCAACGCCACGGAGCTGCGCATGGCGCTGGAGTTCGCCGTGCAGGACATCCTGCGGCGCATCTCGGCCGGCTCGGCCGTGGCCGTGGTCTCGACCGAGCAGGGCACCGACGACCGCCTGTACCGCGGCAAGTTCATGCCGGTGGACTGGGACGGGTTCATGGAGTGCTACCGCCTGCCGTACACGACGGGCGACGAGGCGATCTGGGAGGCGGGCGAACTGCTGCGCCAGCGCAGCACCGACTCGCGCAACATCTTCACGGCGCTGGGCGGCGCGGTCTACAACTTCACCGTGGACAACGCCTCGAACCTGCGCGTCGGGCTGGGCGCCCTGGACGACGCGAAGGCCGCCGACCTGATCAGCTGGGGCCGCGGCAACGACGTGGCGGGCCTGCGCAACCGGCGCGGCTGGATCCTGGGCCCGATCGTGCACTCGACGCCCGTCGTGGTGGGGCCGCCGGCGAACTTCCTGGTGGACCAGAGCTACCAGGAGTTCTTCAACGCGAACGAGCACCGGCGCAAGATGGTGTACGTCGGCGCCAACGACGGCATGCTGCACGCCTTCGACGCCAACACCGGCGAGGAGCGCTGGGCCTTCGTGCCCCAGTTCGCGCTGCCGTCGTTCGCAGTCATGGCCGACTCGTTCTACTGCCACAAGTACTCGGTGGACCAGACGGTGACCGTCAAGGACATGAAGCTCGGCGGCTCGTGGCGGACCGTGCTGGCCTCCGGCGGACGCCAGGGTGGCTCGGCCATCTTCGCCATGGACGTCACCGACCCCGACAGCCCGCGGCTGCTGTGGCAGAACACGCTGCCGACGAACATGACCTTCACCTCGGAGGTCGAGCTGGTGACCATCGGCGGCGAGGCGGTGGCGCTGGTCGGCAGCGGCCTGGACAAGACGAACATGGAATCCTGGGTCCACGGCTACCGCGTCGAGGACGGCTCATTGCTGGGCTCCAAGCTGCTCAGCCGCAATTCGCGGGCCGTGCGCAACAAGGCGACGCGGCCGGTCTCGCTGGACGTGAACCTGGACGACAGCGTGGATCTGGTCTACGCGGCCGACCTGCTGGGTTCGGTGTACCGCTTCGACACGCGCCAGAGCCCGGACCCCGACAACTGGACGATGTCCAAGCTCTACAACGGCACCGTCGAGATCACGGCCAACCCGGCGGTCGCCTACGGGCCGAACGACCTGGTCTACGTCTACTTCGGCACCGGCTCCTATCTCGAGGATGCCGACATGATGACGGTCGATCCGCAGAAGTTCATCTGCGTGATCGACCGGCGCGACGGCTCCACCGCCGCCATCGGCGACCTGCGCAACCAGACCAGCTCGGTGACCTCGATCGGCACCTCGCGCGGCTGGTACGTAAACCTGCAGCGCCTGGAAGGCGAGCGCGTGACGCAGCCGGCCGTGGTCGTGGCCGAGACGGTGATCTTCACCTCGTTCGCGCCCGACCAGGACGCCTGCGTGGCCGGCGGCACCTCGTACCTGTACCAGATGAAGTACGACGACGGGGGCAAGACCAGCGAGCAGGACTCCCTTGCCGACCGTGTCACGGACCTGGGCCAGGGCATCGCCTCGTACCCGGTGGTCGACCTGTCCAGCAGCACCGTCGTCGTCCAGTCCAGCGACGCCAGCATCTCGGTCGTGCCGATCGCCGCCGAGTTCCAGCGCATGAACGTGCGCTCGTGGCAGGAGAGCTTCGACCACGTCGTCCAGCCGGCCCCGGCGGACGTCCAGTAGGCCTGATGCCGGCGGCCGCCGCCGGAGCGCATACGGAAGGAGACGCCATGAACCGCAGACTCGTGACCACGGCCGTGCTGTGCCTGGCGGTCGGCGCCCTGGTCGCCGGCGACGCCGAGGCGGGCAAGCGCCGCGACTCGAAGAAGCTCAGCAAGGACCGGACGGAGATGCCGGCCCTGTACACCCAGCCGCACCACTTCGACCGCGACCCGCCCATGAGCTTCCACCGCGGCGTCCTGCGGCGCGACGGGCTGGCCGGCTGGCGGCTCGGCGAACTGCAGCTGCAGATGCGCCCGGACGCCCTGGTGCTGGGCGCCGACGGGCAGATGTCTTCCCTGCGCGAGGGGAGCGAGGCCGTCGTGATGGGGCCGCGAGTCGGGAACACCATGGTGGGCTGGAACGCGCGCCTGCTGCCGCCGGAATCGTCGGTCTCGTTCTCGACGACGGACGTCGTCAAGAAGCCGAGCGACACGACCCCGGAAGTGGGCGAGCTCGTCGACGCACCGCGCTAGGCCTCATCGCACGGGAAGCGAAGCAGGGGCGGCCGCCACGGCCGCCCCTGCGGCGTCCAGGGGGGCGTTCAGGCGCAACCGCACGATCTCGTTCGCGTCCGGCTGTCCCGCGCGCCGGCCCGCGCTGAACGGGTAGTTGTTGTCGATGGCGACCACCAGCGTCGAGTCGTCCACCACCAGCAGGCACTCGGGCGTCACCTGCGGCAGCGAGAAGCGCTCGCCCAGCCCGATGGTGCCCCGTTCGCGGCGGGTCAGGCCGCGGTCGTCGGCGATGGCCAGCAGGTCGCAGACCAGCGTCTTGGCCAGGAAGCCGTCGGCCTCCACCTGCCCGGGCACCACGCGGTAGACGCGCTTGACCGCGGCCAGGCGGCCTTCCTGCGCGTCGCGCTCGAGCACCAGCAGCCCGCCGGCGCCGTCGGCCTCCAGCGAGGAGAGCGAGACGCCGGGCGCCGCCGCGCGGTAGAACCAGGCGCGGCCGGTCGCGTTGCGGCGCGCGGGATCGAACTCGAGGATGACGCGCCGCGTCGGATCCGGATCGTCGAGCAGCCCCTTCTCGACGGCGGCGTAGAGCAGCCTGCCGTCGGCCGAGCGCGCCAGGCCCTCGATGCCGCCGCTGCGCGGCAGGTTCGCCAGCTCCCGCCGCGAGGCGTCGGTGCGCAGCGCGCGGAAGTCCGGATGGTCGGGCGTGCGCAGGTACGGCGAGCCGCGCGCGAACTCGCGCAGGGCCACCGGCACCGCCACCAGCGCCGGCTTGTCCAGCACGGTGCCGTCGGCGCCCACGTGCACCAGCGAGGGGCCGAACTCGTCGGCCAGCCAGAACGTCCCGTCGTCCATGGCGACCATCGCCTCGGGGTCCAGGTCGGCGCCCGAAAGAAGGCGGTCGCGGCTCAGGCGCTCGACGCCGGCCAGAGGGTAGGGCAGCAGGCGGTCCGGATCCCGCAGCTGGACGATGCCGGTCACCGTCACGGCGCCCGTCCGCCAGTCCGGCCGCAGGCGGTACCAGCGCAACGGGCTGTCCGCGCTGTTGGCCAGGGTGCCCAGCCCGTTGTCCTGCAGCGCCAGCAGCTCGTCGCCCGCCGCCAGCAGCGAGCTGAAGCCCTGCACCGGCGCCTGCGCCAGCGGCAGCGCGCGGCCGTTGACGGTCGTGTCCAGCGCGGCGCCCACCGGACCCTCGCCGTCGAACGTGTCGGCCGGCAGCACCACGCGTGCATCCAGGCGCGCCAGCGGCTCGCCCCCGGCGGGGGCGCGGCCCTTCCCGCAGCCGCCCGCGGCCAGGGCGCAGGCCAGCAGGACGACGGTCGGCGCAAGGGCGCATCTGGCGGAGCGGCGCGTCATGAGAGACCCCGGGAACGGGTGGCGTCGGGACGAACGCCGGGAATGTAGCACAATCGCGCCGATAGTCACGGCGCCATCGCCGCGACCGTTCAGCGGTACAAGGCGCGGACGGCGCCCCAGCTTGTGGTCTCGACGGGCACGGCGGACCGGCCGGTCAGCTCGTCGAGCATCTGCACGATCTCGTCGCGCTGGTAGGACACGCGCCCGTAGCGCAGCACCATCTGGCGGTCGATGATGGCGTTGTAGGGCACGCCGCCGGCGTAGGGGAAGCGCACGAACACGTCCCAGTTCGGCGACAGCACCACCTTGTAGGTGACGCCTTGCGCCGCGATCCATGCCCGGACCACGCTCGCCGATTCCAGCAGGTCGATCGACAGCACGGTCACGCCGTCGGCCTGGTACTCGCGCCAGATGTCGTGCTCGAGACTCTGCGCCTCCTCGTTGCAGCCCGGGCACCAGGTGGCGAAGAAGTTGACGACGATGATGTCGCCCAGGAAATCGTAGAGCGACACCGGGACGCCGTCGACGTCCAGCAGCGTGAAATCGTCCATCGTGTCGCCGACGTAGTTGCTGGCCGCCACGGGGAGCGGCGCCAGGAGCGCCAGGAGGATCAGCAGGCGGGCGATTCGAGGCATCGTCTCGACTCCGGCCGGGGTGGGCGAAACCCCATCTTGCGAAGGGGACATAACAGACGATACTACAAATCGCGCGATTTGTCGCCGGTTCGTGACGGCCCGGACGCCACCGCGAGGGTCACCGGCGGCCCGCCGCCGGCCACGTGGGCCCGCGTGGCGGCCACCACCAGGCGCAGGTCCAGGCCCAGCGCCAGGCGTCCGCCCCACTCGGCATGCGTCTCGGCGTGCGTCACAAGCCGTTCAGCGCCAGCAGGTTGCCCGCATTCGCGCTTCAGGTGCGCGGCGGCGCACTGGATCACCGCCTGCAGGGCGTGGCCGGCCGGGGTGCCGATGCCCGCGGCGTGCCACAGGTTCTCCAGCACCTCGTGGCATTCCCACCAATATCCCGCGTTGAACAGGTCCAGGCCGTACAGATATTCCTCACAGGCCCGCCAGTCCGCGGCGTTCAGGTCCGGCGCCGGCGCCGGCGGCCGCCCGTGCGAATGCCCGCGGGGATCGCGCGTGGGGTGGGGGGTGCGGCCGGGCACGTGGCGGTAGGCCGGCAGGGCGCGGTCGGTGTATCGTGCCGTCATGTGAACGCCCATCGCCGTGGTGAGGCCGGCGCCGGCGCGGCGCCCGGGAGCTGAAGGCATGATAATTCCGGGCGGACGGACGCTCAACTGCGCGCACCGGGGCGCTTCCGGCTCGGCGCCGGAGAACACGCTGGGCGCGCTCGAGCGCGCCATCGCGCTGGGCGCGGACCTGGCCGAGGTGGACCTGCGCCTGACGGCCGACGGTCACCTGGCGCTGATCCACGACGCCACCCTCGAGCGCACGACCAGCGGCCGGGGCCGGGTGGCCGACCACGCGATGGCGGAACTGGCCGCGCTCGACGCCGGTTCCTGGCTGGATGCGTCCTGGCGCGACCAGCGCGTGCCCGAACTGGGCGAGGCCCTGGCGCTGGCGCGCGGGCGGCTGCGCCTGAATCTCGAGCTGAAGCCGGAGGCCGCGCCCGGAGCCATGCTCGACGAGTTGCTGCGGCAGCTGGCGCGGCACGACATGTCCGGGCAGTGCCTCGTCACCAGCTTCGACGCGGACCTGATCGCCGAGTTGAAGGCGCGAGCGCCGCGGGTGGCCGTCGGCTGCATCCTGGGCCCGGGAGAAGCGCCGGCTCGCGCCTTCGCCGCCGGGTTCGAGGCGGTGAGCGCCGAGCAGTCGCTGGTCGACGCCGCGTTCTGCGCCGCCGCCGCCGCCGCCGGCAAGGCCGTGCACGTGTGGACCGTGGACGAGCCGGCCGCGATGCGCCGCTTCATCGCCCTGGGCGTCGCCGCGGTGATCACCAACCATCCCGAACGCTGGCCGCTGCGCGACTGAGCGCCGCCGGCCGGCCGTCAGCCGAGATCCGCGCCCTCCAGCTCCAGCAGCTTCCGCTTCGCCGCGATGCCGCCGCCGAACCCGGTCAGCGAGCCGTCGCTCCCGATCACGCGGTGGCAGGGCACGACGATCGGCAGCGGGTTGCGCCCGTTGGCGGCGCCGACCGCGCGGCAGGCGGCGTCGTTGCCGACGCGATGCGCCAGCTGGGCGTACGTGATCGTCCGGCCGTAGGGGATCTTCCGCAGCTGCTGCCACACCTTGCGCTGGAACGGCGTGCCCGACGGCGCCAGCGGCAGCTCGAAGCGCCGCCGCTTCCCGGCGAAGTATTCGTCCAGCTGCGCGATGACCGCGGCGAACGGCTTGGCGTCGCGGACGCGCGGCGCGCCCTCGTCGACTGCGGCCGGCGGCTTCTCGCCCGGCAGGCGCACGCGCGTCAGGGCCTTGCCGTCGCTTTCCAGCAGCAGTCGGCCCAGCGGGCAGCGGTAGTCCGTGGTGTAGATGATCGGCATCGTCAGTCCTCCCGGTCGGCGGCGTCCTCGAGTTGCGCCCACAGGTGAAGCGCCGCATAGCCGCGCCACGGGCTCCAGGCGGCCGCGCGCGCCGCCAGGTCCACGCCCGGCAGGGCGCGCGCCAGGCCCAGATCCCCCAGCGGCAGGGCGTCGGGCTCGCCCAGCGCGCGCAGCGCGATGTAGGCGGCCGTCCACGGCCCGATGCCCGGCAATCCGCGCAGGCGCGCGACCAGTTCGTCGGGCCCGCGCGGCGCCTCCAGGCGCAGCGAGCCGTCCGCCACCGCGGCGGCGAACGCGCGCAGCGTGGCGGCGCGGCGCGCCGTCAGCCCCAGTCCGCCCACGTCGGCGGCCGCCAACGTGGCGGGCGCCGGGAACAGGTGCGTGAGCGGCCCGCGCGGGCGCGCGAGCGGCGCGCCGCAGCGCGCGACCACGCGCCCGGTCACGGTCGTCGCCGCGGCCACCGACACCTGCTGTCCGATGATCGCGCGCACCGCCAGCTCGAACGGGTCGTACGCCGACGGCAGGCGCAGGCCCGGCCGGCGCGCGACCAGCGGCGCCAGCGCCGGATCGCGCGCCAGATGCGCGTTGATCGCGGCGGGATCGGCCGCGCAGTCGAACATGCGGCGCGCGCGGGCCACCAGCGAGATGGCGCCGTCCAGGTCCGGCAGCTCCAGGTGCAGGTCCAGCCAGTGGCCGCGGCCCGGCGACACCGCCAGGAATCCCGCCCGGCCGTCGGGCAGCGCCAGCGTGCGCGTGTATGAGTCCACCGTGACGTGTTCGACGCCCGGGATGGCGCGGCCCCGCAGGAAGCGCGCCAGCTGCTCCCAGTCGTAGGGCGGGCGCCAGGCCAGGCGGCAGGCGAGCGCGGCCGGCGGCGGGTCCGCGTCGGCGGCCGCGCGCAAGGGCAACGCGCGCGCGGGCGAGCTGCGCCGGCGCAAGTCCCCCGGCGCGCAGCCGTACGTCGCCTTCAGCAGCGCGTTGAAGCGGCGCAGCGAGCCGAAGCCGGCCGCCAGCGCCACCTGCGCCATCGACAGCTCCGATTGCTCGAGCAGCAGGCGCGCGAAGTGCACGCGCCGGGTCTGGGCCAGGCGCACGGGTGTCGTCCCCAGGTGACGTTCGCAGAGCCGCGTCAACTGGCGGGGACCGACGCCGAGGCGCGCGGCCAGATCGGCCACCGAGCCGCCGTGGTCCAGCGCGCCCTCGCCGATGCAGCGCACCGCGCGCGAGACCGTGGCCGCGGTGCCCTGCCAGGCCGGCGAGCCGGGCGCCGCCTCCGGCCGGCAGCGCCGGCAGGGCCGGAAGCCGGCCTGCTCGGCGGCTGCGGCGCAGGCGAAGAAGACGACGTTGCGCCGCCGCGGCGTGACCGCGGGGCAGACGGGCCGGCAGTAGACGCCGGTGGTGCGCACGCCGGTGAAGAAGCGGCCGTCGAAGCGCGCGTCGCGGCTGGCCACGGCCAGGTAGCAGGTGTCCGGATCCAGCGGTTGCATGCCGCCACCTTAACCCGGCGCGCCGCCCGCGGCTCGCCGTTTTCGGACCCGCACGCCGGCCGGTTTCCGCTCACGTTCGCGCCCGCGGGGAGATATCATGTGCCCATCACCCCGGCCCGGGAGCGCACCGCCATGATGCCGACGAACCACGAACCCCAGTGGGGCGACCGCGAGCCCCCGCATCACCCCGGCCTGGGGCTGGTGCGCGTGACCGAGGCGGCGGCGCTGGCCGCTTCGCGCTGGATGGGCCGCGGCGACCGCGACGCGGCCGACCAGGCCGCGCAGGCGGCGATGGCCCGCTCGCTGAACCTGCTGCCCATGCGCGGGCGCATCGTCAGCGGCGAGGAAGGCCGCCTGCTGGCCAGTTCACCATTGGACAGCGGCATCGACGTGGGCACCGGCGAGGGTCCCGAGATGGACGTCGAGGTCAACGCCATCGACGGCGCCACGCTGGTGGCCAAGGGCAAGCCGGGCGCGCTGGCCGCCGCGGCGCTGGCCCCGCGCGGGACGCTGTGGCGGCCAGGACCCGCGGTGTACCTGTACAAGCTGGTGGTCGACCGCACCGTGGCCGCGGCGATCGGGCCCGAGGCGCTGGACGCGCCCGTGGGCTGGATGCTGGCCGCCGTCGCGCGCGCCAAGGGCAAGGACATCCGCGACCTGGCCGTGTTCGTCGTCAACCGGCCACGCCACGAGAACCTGATCGTGGACCTGCGCAAGGCCGGCGCGCGCGTCGTGCTGCGCGGGGGCGGCGACGTGGGCGGCTCGCTGCTGGCGGCCGACGCGCGCGCGGGCATCGACCTGATGCTGGGCGTCGGCGGCGCGCCGGAAGGGTTGCTGGCCGCCTGCGCGGTCAAGGCGCTGGGCGGGGCGATGCTCGCGCGCGTCGAGCCGCAGGACGAAGCCGAGCGGCGGGCCTGCCTGGACGCCGGCATGGACCTGAACAAGGTGCTGACGACGAACGACCTGGTGTCCGGCGACGAGGTGTTCTTCTCGGCCACGGGCGTGACCGAGAGCGCCATCCTGGCCGGCGTGCGCCTGCTGGGCGACACCGCCGAGACGCAGTCGCTGGTGCTGCGCCACGAGACCGGCACGCGCCGCTTCATGGCCACGGAGCATCGCCTGCGGTGAACGTGCGCCTGGCAGCCGCCGTCGATTCGGCGCGCCGCTGGCTGGCGGCCGAGTCGGTCTTCTTCACGCGGCCGGCCGCCGTGCTGCGTGGCTACGACCGCGCGGCCAATCTGCGCGCGGACCTGCTGGCCGGACTGGCCGTCGCCGCGGTGCTGCTGCCGCAGGCCATCGCGTTCGCCACGCTGGCCGAGCTGCCGCCCCAGATGGGTCTCTACACGGGCGTCGTCGGCGCCGTCGTCGCCGCTCTGTGGGGCAGCTCGCGGCTGCTGCAGACCGGACCCACGAACACCAGCTCGATGCTGATCTTCGCCACGCTGCTGGTCGCCGCGCAGCCCGGCACCGAAGACTACATCAAGGCCGCCGGCTACCTGGCGGTGATGGTCGGCCTGCTGCGGCTGGTCATGGGCGTGCTGCGGCTGGGCGTGCTCGTGCACTTCGTCGCCGACAGCGTCATCGTCGGCTTCACGGCCGGCGCCGGCGTGCTGATCATGGTCAACGAGCTGCACCACGCGCTGCGCGTGGACATCCCCAGCGTGCCCGAGCTGGGGCTGACCGTGCGCATGCTGCTGCTGCGCCGCGGCGACGTGCACTGGCCCAGCCTGGCGATGGCGGCCGGCGCCCTGCTGCTGGCCCTGCTGCTCAAGCGCGGCGGGCCGCGCCTGCCGGGCGCCTTCCTGGCGCTGGCCGCCGCCGGCGTGGCCACGGCGATGCTGGACCTCGACGGCCACGGCGTGCGGGTGCTGGGGGCGATCCCGCGCTCGCTGCCGCCGCTGGCCGAGCTGCCGGTGCTGGACCTGGCGCTCATCTGGCGGCTGGCGCCCGGCGCCGTGGCGGTGGCCGCCATCGGCCTGGTCGAGTCGATCTCGATGGCGCGGGCGATCGCCGCGCGCGATGGCGAGCGCCTGGACGTGAACCAGGAGTTCGTCGGCCAGGGGCTGGCCAACCTGGCGACCGGCGTGTTCTCGGGGTTCGCCTGCACGGGCTCCTGGCTGCGCTCGGCCACGAACCGCGAGGCGGGCGGCCGCACGCCGGTGGCTGCCGCCAGCAGCGGCCTGTGGCTGCTCCTGATCGTGCTGGCGGCCGCGCCGCTGGCCGCCTACCTGCCGCGCGCGGCGCTGGCCGGCATCCTCATCCTGACCGCCGCGAGCCTGATCGACCGCCGGGAGATCGCGCGGGTGGCGCGCACCAGCCGCGGCGACACCTCGATCATGCTGGCCACCTTCGTCTCGGCGCTGACGATGCCGCTGCAGTTCGCGATCCTGGCCGGCGTGCTGGTCTCGTTCGGACGCTTCCTGCTGAAGACCTCGACGCCCGGCGTGCACGCGGTGGTGCCGGACGAGAACTTCCGCCACTTCGTGCGCGCGACGGACCAGCCGGTGTGCCCGCAGCTGGGCGTGATCGAGATCGAGGGCTCGCTCTACTTCGGCGCCGTCAACCACGTCGAGGACGCGATCCGCGCCAACCTGGACCGCAATCCGCGCCAGAAGTACCTGCTGCTGCGCATGCACATGGTGGACCACTGCGACGTCAGCGGGATCCACATGCTCGAGTCCGTCATGCGCCTGTACCGCCGGCGCGGCGGCAACCTGTTCCTGGAGGGCGTGCGGCCCGGCGTGCGGGAGATGTGCGGGCTGTACGGCTTCGACGCCACATTGGGCGCGGCCAACTTCCTGGACCAGGAGAACGCGATCAGCCACCTCTTCCACAAGGTGCTCAACCCGGGCTTCTGCGTGTACGAGTGCGCCGAGCGCGTCTTCGGCGAGTGCCAGGCCATCCCCAAGGAGCCGCACGCGGCCGGACTGCCCGACCCGACGCGGGGTCTCAGCAACGCGCCGGTCGAGATCTCGCCCAGCGAATTGCGCGCGCGCCTGGGCGACCCGGCCGGCCGCACGCTGGTGATCGACGTGGGCGAGCCCGGCGAGTACCGCGGCTGGCACATTCCGCAGGCCCGCAACGTGCCGCTGCGCCTGCTGGCCGCCGAGGGGAAGTCGCTGCCGCGCGACCAGGCGCTGGTCTTCGTCAGCCGCATCGGGCGTCGCAGCGCGTTGGCGGCCGAGATCATGCTGGATCTCGGCCACCCGGAGGTGGCGACGCTGCGCGGCGGCATGCTGGCCTGGGAGGCGGCGAACTTCCCGATCGCGGTGGAGTAGCGCGCGGTCGCGCCTCAGTCGCCGAGTCCGTCCAGGTCGACGTCGGGGAACTGCTTCCGCGCGCACGCCGGGCAGATGCCGTGGCTGAAGTGCGCCTCCGAATGCTCCGACAGGTACGCCTCGAGCTGTTTCCAGTAGCCGTGGTCGTCGCGGATCTGCTTGCAGTAGGAACAGATCGGCACGATGCCGCTGAGCACGCGCACGTCGTCCAGGGCCTGCTGCAGCTCCAGGTTGCGCAGGCGGAGCTCCTCGGTGCGCGCGGCGACCTCCTCGCGCAGCTGCTCCTGCGCGCGCTTGCGCAGCACGATGCTCCAGATGACGCCGGCCAGCAGCTGCGCCAGGTCCACGTCGTCCTGGTCGTAGGGCGCGGCCTTGTTGCCGACGCCCAGAACGGCGACGATCTGCCCGTCCTCGAAGACCGGCACGCCCAGGTCGCGCAGCAGCGCCACGTGGCCCTGCGGCAGCCCCTTGCGGTGCGGCTCGGCGGCGTAGTCGTTGTGGATGACCGGCCCGCGGCGATGCACGCAGTCGACCCAGATGCCTGCCGCCGCGAGCGGGTAATGGGTGGCCTCGACCGCCGTGCAGATCCGCTTGGTGCCGGTGGACCAGGTGTGCAGCCGGATCGTCTGCCGGTCGGCGTTGACGAAATGGAAGTAGCCGATGCGGCTGCCCGACAGGCGCACCGCCTCGTCGAGCCCGCGCTGGATGATCTCGTCGAGCGAGGCGCCGTCGACCATCCGCAGCAGGTCGAGCGCCGTCTGCAGCACCTCGCCCGCGCGCGCGGAGGTCAGCGTCCGGGTCCGCGCGTTTCCGCCGCCGATCGACATGGTGCCCCTCCCGCCGGGAAGCCCCGCGCACCGATCATCGCAGATCCCCGCTTGCGGGTGAACGGATTTCGGCGATCCGCGGCCGGGCCTTTTGTCCGGGCGCTGGATGTGATATAATTGCAAAAAGCCGTCGTTCGAGTCGTGCCGACAAGGAGCCCCCCCGTCGTGAAACTGCCCGTCCGCCACCCGCGCCGCGCCGCGCTGCTCGCGGCCGCCCTGGTCCTCGCCGCGGCCCCGGCCGCCCGCGCCGACCTGATGCCCATCCAGCTGGACGGGTTCTTCGACGACTGGGCCGAGGTCCAGCCGCTGCACGTCGATGCGGCCGGCGACGGCGGCACGGTCGACTTCCGCGCCGTGGCCGTGGCCAACGACCACGAATACCTCTACCTGAGCTTCGAGGTGACCGGCGAGGTGCAGCCGGACGAGCTGCAGTCGATGGAACTGTATCTGGACACGGACCTGAACGCGGCCACGGGCACGGCCTTCGGGGGCATCGGCGCCGAGCTGGTCTGGCGCTTCGGCAACCGCAACGGCACCTACCGTCCGGCGGGAACCAGCTACACCGTCTACCACGACAACGTGGGCCTGATGATGGGCCCCACCGTCAGCAACGACCGGTTCGAGGTGGCGCTGCGCCGCGGCATCACGCCGGCCGGCGGCGTGCCGTTCCTGACCGGCGGGGCGGTGCGCTTCATCCTGCGCGACGCGACCAGCGGCGACCTCTGCCCCAACAGCGGGAGCATCGCCTACACGCTGACCGCGGGCAGCGACGTGGCGCCGACCC
>CAYNPY010000023.1:13367-16647 GCA_964399195.1 uncultured Fibrobacteraceae bacterium | reverse complement strand
CGCCGAGGCCAAGGACCTGCTGCTGGTGGCCTGCCACCTGCGCTGCTGCACGGACGACGCCACGCGGCAGGAGGAGGCCGACGGCCTGGTGAAGTTCCTGCGCGACGCGCGCACCGCCGGCGGCGTGATCACGCTGGCCGCCGACACGCCGATCATCCTGGCCGGCGACATGAACCTGGTGGGCTGGCGGCAGCAGCTGGACACGATCGTCACCGGCGACATCGTCGACAACGCGACCTTCGGCCCCGACTCGGCGCCCGACTGGGACGGCACCGACCTGGCCTTCCCGTTCTCGCGCCATCCCGACGGGCGGGCGGGCTACACCTGGCGCAGCGACACGAGCGTCTACTACCCGGGTCTCTTGGACTGGATCTTCTACACCGACAGCGCGCTGACGCTGCACCGCCACTACATCCTGGAGACGCGCACCTTGCTGCCGGCCACGCGCACGGCCACCGGCCTGCAGGCGACCGACATCCCCACCGCCAGCGACCACGCTCCCCGCGTGGCCGACTTCACGGTGGGGACCTACGTGTCGTCGGTGCCGGGCGCGGGCCTGGGGACCGCGTCCGCGCGCCTGCTGCCCAACGCGCCGAATCCGTTCAACCCGGCCACCGAGCTGCGCTTCGCGCTGGACGAGGCGGGGCAGGCGGCCCTGAACATCTACGACCTGCAGGGCCGCCTGGTGCGCGCCTTCCCGGCCGCGGCGTACGCGGCCGGCGCGCACGCGGTGACCTGGGACGGCCGCGACGCGGCCGGTCGCGCCGTCGCTTCCGGCGTGTACGAAGTCGTGCTCAGCGCGCGCGTGGGCGGCGGTTTGGTGCGCACGGCGCGGTCGGTGGTCCTGGCGAAGTGAGGCGGCGGGCGCGGTCCTTGCGGCGGCTCCCCGCTGGTTGAGGCAGCGCATGCGCCGGCGCACACGCGCCGGCGTCCCCGCTTCGCGCGGTGCCGGGACTTGCGCGATATGTATGTATCGTGCATCATCATATGTATGAGAACCACCTTGAACATCGACGACGCCCTGCTGGCGGAGGCTGCCCGCCTGACCGGCATTTCCGAGAAGACGGCGCTGGTGCGGCTGGGACTCGAGGCCCTGGTGGCGCGCGAGAGCGCCCGGCGGCTGGCGGCGCTGGCCGGCAGCGACAAGGCCGCGCGGCCGGGACCGCGACGGCGGCCCCGACGGTGATCACGCCCGCCGGCGCCGCGGCCGCCGCGGAACTTCTGCTCGTGGACACCAGCGTCTGGGTCGACCACCTGCGGGGACGTCGCGGCGACCTCACGGGCCCGCTGCACGACGGCCTGGTGCTGACGCATCCGTTCGTCATCGGCGAGCTGGCGTGCGGAAACCTCACGCGCAGGGACGAGGTGCTCCGTCTGTTGGCGGCGCTCCCGCGTGCGCCGGAAGCGACCCACGAGGAAGCGCTGGCCCTGCTCGCCGGCTCCCGGCTGGCGGGACGGGGGCTGGGCTGGGTCGACGTCCACCTGCTGGCGGGCGCGCGCCTGGCCGGGGCGCGCCTGTGGACCCGCGACCGGGCGCTGGCGGCGGCAGCGGCGCGGCTGGGTCTGGGGTGGGGGTCCTGAACGACCGACGGCGCGGCGCACGCGCCACCCCTACGGCTTGGCCCCCTCGCAGACATCGCTGCCGCGGTCGAACACCACGCGCCACTTCCCGTCCGGTTCCAGGCGCCAGATGGTCTGGAAGTCCGCGACGTGCCGCCCCTGCGGGTCCAGCACCGGGCCGGACGTCAGCGCCAGCGTTCCGGAAGCCAGCACCTCGACCGTCTCGGGCCGCCAGGAGAACGGCGCCGCCTGCGCGGTGAAGAAGCGGCGCCACGCGTCCTTCACCGCAGCCGCGCCGCGCAGCGGCCCGGCGTCGCTGAAGAAGACCGCCTCCTCGGCCAGGAAGGCGCCGAAGGCGTCGTGGTCGCGCGCGGCCATCGTGGCGGCGAACGCGGTCTCGGCGGCGCGCACCTGCGCGACCAGCTCTTCGTGCGTGGCGGCGGCCGTGTTCGCGCACAGGGCCAGCGTCGCGGCCGCGGCCAGTCCGTTGACGAAATGCCTGTTTCGGGTGTGCATCCGGCGCCTTTCCTCGCTGTGGCCGGGCCCGGTCGCCGCTCGCCACGGAACCCTGCGGCGGGGCTGCGGCCCGGCCGTCGGCCGACATGCCGTGGACGGCCGGCCTCTGGCCATGTTCTTGCATCATAACGAACTGCGGGTCCCCAGACCAGCCCCGCCGCCGCCGGCCACGGCCTGGGCGGTGAATAACCGGCGAAACCGGCCGATACCACAGTGTCAGCCGCCGGCCGGTCTCCGGCCCGGGCGGTGCTTGCCATGCCGAAGGACGAGGAGGCCGAACCATGCGCCCTCACCCGTTCCTGATCCTGCCGGCGGCCCTGCTCGCCGCTGCCGTCGCCGCCGCCGGTCCGGCCGGCGCGCCGCCGCCGCGGCACGACCTGCCCGAGATCCGGGCCGCCGGCCGGCTGCGGCACCTGGGCGCGCCGTACGCGGGCTTCGTGACCGCCGCGGGCGACGGCCTGGACGTCGAACTGGTGCAGCTCTTCTGCGCCGAGCTGGGCGTCCAGTACGAGCACGTGGAGACGGATCGGCAGCGGGACATCACCGACCTGACCGGCCGCATGTTCACGCGCGACGGCGACGAGGTGACCGTCACCGGGACGACCGCGCGGCGCGGCGACGTGCTGGCCCACGGCCTGACCGTGCTGCCGTGGCGCGAACAGCTGGTGCGGTTCGCCGAGCCGATGTTCCCGACGCAGGTCTGGCTGATCGCGCCGGCCACGTCGCGCGTCAGGCCCATCGCCCCCTCGGGCATCGCGGCGGCCGACATCGAGAGCACCCAGCGGCTCGTCGCCGGCGTCAGCGTCATGGCGAAGCCGAACTCGTGCCTGGACCCGAAGCTGTACGACCTGGCCGACCACGGCGCGCTGGTGGTCCCCTACGAGGGCAGCCTGGACCACGTGGTGCCGAACCTGCTGAGCGGGATGGCGGAGATGGCCGTCCTGGATGCGCCGAGCGCGCTGGTGGCGCTGCGCCGGTGGGAGGGCAAGATCAAGGTCCTCGGTCCGCTGTCCGAGCCGCAGCACCTGTCCGCCGCGTTCGCGCCGGATTCCCCGCAGCTGGCGGCCGCGTTTGCGGCCTTCCTGGACCGCTGCCGGGCCGACGGGACCTACGAGACCCTGCTGCGCCGGTACTATCCCGGCGTGTGGGCGCACTTCCCCGGCTTCTTCCCGGACCGGCGCGACGTGCAGTGACGGCGAGGCGC
>CAYNPY010000023.1:12182-13267 GCA_964399195.1 uncultured Fibrobacteraceae bacterium | reverse complement strand
GGCCGCCCGCCGGCGGGCCTCGCCCTCGCCGCGCTGCGGCGCCGCCGCCGTCAGCGACAGGGCCGCCACCCCCAGCGCCACGCAGAAGCACCACCCGCCCGGCAGCAGCTTCAGTTGGGGTCCGCCGGTGGCGCTGGCGGCCGCGCGCAGCCCCAGCACGAAGACGATGCCCAGGGCGGCGATCATCCAGCCGCGCCAGCGCAGCCAGCGGACGGTCGCGCGCAGGGGCGCGGGTTGCGCGCGCGGCGGCAGCCAGGCGGCCAGCAGCGCCGCGAGCAGCAGCAGCAGCGGCAGCGCGACCACCACGACATTCACCAGCACGACGTTCAGTAGCGGCTGCTTGTCCGCGACGTGCCGCAGAAACTCCAGCAGCGTCAGGTTGCGCGAGAACGGGATCGCCAGCAGGCGGACGGTGCCGTGCACGAAGTCCAGCACCAGCGTGGCGGCGTAGAGCGCCAGCGCCAGCACGGTCAACGGCCGCGCCAGGCGCCGGGCGGTGGCGGTGTCCATCAAGCCGAAAACGCGACGCATGCGAACGCCTCCTCGAGGCGGAACCGGGGACGCCTTCCTGGCGCCCCCGGCCGCAGAATATACGCCGCGCCGCGGCCTACTGGAAATTGAACCCGACGGTGAACTTGATGTCGGGCGAGTCGGCTGCGCCGAGCTTCATTTCCAGGAACAGCTCGTTCCCGGCCGACAGCCGCCGGCTCATGCCGCCCAGGAAGTTGACGCCGACTTCCGTGTCGGAATTGTCGCCGGGGCGGCCGTCGTCGTCCCAGCTGTAGAAGTTCACGCCCAGGCCGCCGCCCAGGTAGAAGCCCCAGTGCGAGCGGTTGCGCCGGTCGAACTTGTAGACCAGCTCGGGGTTCAGGGCGACCAGCGTCAGGTCGTCGCCGAAGCCGATCTCGACGTTCGGGATGAACCAGCCGTCGTTGAACAGCTCGCCGGCGTTCAGGTGCAGGCCCACGTGGACCTGGTCCGGGTCGATCGTCATGCCGCCGCGCAGGCCCCAGGTCGACTGGGCGCTGGCGGCGCCGGCGGTCAGCGCCACGGCGGCCAGGGCGCACAGGAAGATCCTCTTCATG
>CAYNPY010000023.1:1362-12082 GCA_964399195.1 uncultured Fibrobacteraceae bacterium | reverse complement strand
CGCCATGGCAGTGCTTGGTCTTGCGCCCGCTGCCGCAAGGGCAGGGCTCGTTGCGCCCGGCGCGCGCCACCGCCCGGGCCAGCAGCGCGTCGCGCCGCGCCGCCTCACGGCGCGCGTTCGCGGGGGGCCGCCCGGCGCGCAGCTCGCCGGCCATGAATTCCAGCCACGGGTCGATGTGCCGGAAGAACGCGAGATAGCCTTCGCAGAGATGGTTGAGGCCGGGATCGCCGTCCGGCGTCGTCGCGAAGCGGTCCTTCGGGCAGCCGCCCTGGCAGAGCGCCAGCACGTCGCAGCGACGGCAGTGCCGCGGCAGCGTGTCCAGTTTCGAGCGCCCGAACGCGCGCTGCGTGGGCCCGGCGACCAGCTCGGCCAGCGGCGCCTGCAGGATGTTGCCCAGCCGGTGGCCGGGCTCCACGTAGTGGTCGCAGCTGTAGAGGTCGCCGTTGTGCTCGAGCGCCAGCGCGTCGCCGCAGGTCGGCGCGTGGATGCACAGCTCGTGGCGGCCGAATTTCACGGCCAGCGCCACGTCGAACGCCTGCACGAAGACGGCACCGACGTCTCGCCGCAGCCACTCGTCGAAGACGGCGATCAGGAACCGGCCCCAGGCCGCCCCGCCCACCGAGCGCGGCGCGGCGCGGCGGCCGACCTGCGTGTACAGGGGGCGGGGCGCCTTGCCGCCGGTGCCCCAGCCGTCGGCGGCGCGGGCCGCCTCGTCGTCAGTCACGCGCTCGACCACGGGGATGAACTGCAGGTGCCGGGCGCCGAGCTCGTCGCGGAAGAAGCGGTAGATCGGCAGCGGCTGGTCGGCGTTATCGGCGTGCACGGTACACAGTATGTTGCTGGCGACGCCGTGCTTCTGGAGGCGATCCCAGCCCGCGCGGACCTGGTCGAACGAGCCCGCGCCGCCCTTGCTGACGCGGTGCCGGTCGTGCAGGGGGCGGGGGCCGTCGAAGCTGACGCCGACCAGGAACTCGTGGTCGCGGAAGAACTTGGCCCAGTCGTCGTCCAGGCGCGTGGCGTTGGTTTGTACGGTATACCGTACACGCTGGCCCGGGCGGCGGCAGGATTCGGCCAGAGCGACGGCCTTCTCGAAGTGCGGCAGGCCCATCAGCGTCGGCTCGCCGCCCTGCCACGCCAGGTCCACCTCGCCGTCCGGGTGGGCGTCCAGCAGCTGGCGCACCCAGGCCTCCAGGACGGCGTCGTCCATGCGGAACCGGCTGCCCGGGTAGAGCTGCTCCTTCGACAGGAAGAAGCAGTACGAGCAGTCCAGGTTGCAGACGGCGCCCGTGGGCTTGCCCAGCAGGTGGAAAGCGTGGCGGTCCATGCCGCCAGTGTACCGCAGCGGTGCCGCGCGCGGACAGCCTGGTCCTCGGGCTACCAGCCCAACGCGCCGCGCGCCAGGCCCAGGACTGCCCCGCCGCAGATCAGCCAGAACGAGTTGACCTTCGTGCGCACCAGAAGAAGGAGCGCCGCCAGCGTGGCCACGGCGCTCGGGATGTCCACCAGCAACGCGCGCGCCAGCTGCCAGGTCACCGCGGCCATCAGGGCCAGGGCCGCCACGTTCACGCCGTCCAGGAAGGCGCCCAGCCGGGGCGAGCGCTCGCGCCCGCGCAGCAGCGGCCCGGTCAGCGCCACGAACGCGAACGAAGGCAGGAAGATGCCGAGCGTGGCGAGCAGCGCCCCGGGCACGCCGCCCAGCAGGTGGCCGATGAAGGTCGCCGCCGTGAACAGAGGACCGGGCGTGACCTGGCCGGCGGCGACCGCGTCGAGCACCTGCTGTTCGGTCAGCCAGCCGAAGCGCGTGACGAACTCGGTCCGCAGGAAGGCCAGCAGGACGTAGCCGCTGCCGTACATGACGGCGCCGATCTTCAGGAACGACAGGAACAGCAACGGCAGGCTGAACGGCACGGTCATGGCGGCGGCCGTCGCGACGGCCACAGCGCCGGCGGCCTGCGGCGCGCCTTCGCGCGCGGTCGCGAGCGG
The DNA here is from genome assembly GCA_964399195.1 of uncultured Fibrobacteraceae bacterium. Taxonomy (GTDB): domain Bacteria; phylum Krumholzibacteriota; class Krumholzibacteriia; order LZORAL124-64-63; family LZORAL124-64-63; genus CAINDZ01. The sequence goes on along the minus strand of CAYNPY010000023.1, from coordinate 10,099 downwards.
TCCCGCCAGCGCGAAGGACAGCGGGCCGCCGCCCATGCCGCCGCGCGCCGCGCGAGCGCCCAGCGCCAGCAGCCCCGCGCCGAACATCAGCGCGATCTCATCGACGCCCAGCAGCGCCAGCATCAGCGCGCCGGCGCCCAGCGCGCCGGTCAGCGGCCCCTTGACGGCCTTCGGCAGCAGGGTCCACAATGCCTGCGCGATGATTGCGATCATCACGGCCTTGACGCCCGCCAACAATGACGCCGCCTGCGGCAGCGCCCCGTACCTCTCGTATATCCAGGCCAGTCCCAGCACCATGACGGTGGCCGGGACGATGAAAGCCAGGCCCGCGACGGCGAAGCCGCGCCAGCCGGCGCGCTCGCGCCCCAGATGGATGGCCAATTCGGTGGAATTCGGTCCGGGCACCAGGTTCGCCAGGCCGACCAGGTCCAGGAAGCGCGCATCGTCCAGCCACCGCCGGCGGCGGACGATCTGCTCGTGCATCAGCGCGATGTGGGCGGCCGGGCCGCCGAACGAGGTCACGCCCAGCCGCAGGAAGAGCGTGGCCACCTCGCGCAGGGGGGCGCTCATGCAGGCCTGTCCGGTTCGGCGTGGCGGCCCAGCTGCTCCAGCTCCCGCGCCAGGAACTCGGTCAGGCTGCCGCAGACCACGTCGCACAGCTCGAAGACGCGGCTGTCGGCCACCGAGTAGTAGACGAACATGCCCTGCCGCCGCCGCTGCACCAGGCCGCCCCGCAGCAGCAGCTGCAGGTGCTTGGAGACGCTGGCCTGGGCCGCGCCCGTGGCGGTCACCAGGTCGGCCACCGACATCTCGCCCGCCTCAAGGGTCTGCAACAGGCGCAGCCGGACCGGGTCGCCGAGCAGCCGAAAGCGTTCCGCGATCAGCTCCAATGTCTTTTCGTTCAACACGTTGCCTGACATTGCGTTTTCTCCTCCAGAAGCCCTTGACGCCGTCGATGAAATCTAATATATTCGATTATGTGCATATGGTCAATAGGCCATGAAGTAAGTATGGTCTGAACGGGCACAAAGCGCAAGAGCGCGCCGCGGCCCGGGGCCCCTTACGACGGAAGGTTGGACCATGAAGAAGACGGATTCCCTGGCGCTGGCGGCGTTGCTGGCCCTGGCGGCGGTCGCGGGTCCGAGCCCGGCCGCCGACGCCGCCGATGCGGCGGACGCCGGCGCCGCGCCCGCCGCGGCCGCGACGCTGACCCTGCCGGCCGCCGTGGAGCAGGCCCTGCGCAGCAGCCCCCTGGTGCTGCAGGCGCAGGCGCAGCAGGAGCAGGCCGCCGCCGGCCGGCGCGAAGCGGGCGCCATGCGGCTGCCGCACCTGCAGGTGCGCGAGGTCGCGCTGCGCACGGACTCGCCGGCCGACGCCTTCGGCCTGCAGCTGATGCAGGAGCGCTTCAGCTTCCCCGCGTTCACGACGAGCGACCCGAACAACCCGGAGCCGCTCAACAACTACGCGACCGAGTTCGAGGCCTCGTGGCCGGTGTTCACCGGCGGCCGCGTGATGGCGGGCATCGGCCAGGCGGAGCGCATGGCCACGGCTGCAACTGCTATCAGCGACCACACCCGCGAGGCGGTCGCCCTGGCCACCGCCTCGGCGTACATGGACGCGGTGCTGGCGCATCGCGCGGTCGAGTTGGCCGAGCGCGCCCACGCCACGACGAAGAAGCACGTCGACCAGGCGCAGGCCTTCTTCGACGCCGGCATGATGGTCGAGAGCGACCTGCTGCAGGCGCAGGTGCAGCTGGCGCGCATGGAGGAGAAGGTCATCAGCGCGCGCAACGGCGCGCGCCTGGCCCGCGCCGGCCTTTTCCGCGTGATGGGCATCGCGCAGGACGCCGGCTACCAGCTGGATCCCTCGGTGGCCGAGGTGGAGCCGCGCGAGGTGGCGCTGGCCGAGGCGCTGGGCGGCGCGCGCGAGCGCCGCCACGACGTCAAGGCCGTGGCGGCGCAGGTCGACGCGGCCCGGCTCGGCGTGAAGCGCGCGCAGGGCGAGTACCTGCCCGAGGTCTTCGTCATGGGCAAGTACGCGCTGAACGCCGACAACATCTTCGGCGACGACGGCGACAGCTTCACGCTGATGGCGATGGCGCGCTGGAACCTGTGGAACTGGGGCCAGACGCGCGCCCGCGTCAGCGGCGCCCGGGCCCAGCACACGGCCGCGCAGCAGGCGCAGCGCTCGCACGACCACCAGGTCGAGTTCGAGGTGCGCCAGGCCTGGCAGCAGATGGAGGAGGCGCGCGCCCGCCACGCCGTGGCCCGCGGCGCCGTCGCCCAGGCCGAGAAGGCGCTGCAGATCCTCGAGTCCCGCTTCGAGCAGGGCGTGGCCCGCGTCACCGACCTGCTGGACGCCGAGACGATGCTCGACGACGCGCGCGTGCGCGAGCTGAACGCGGGCTTCGACCTGCGCCGCGCCGCGCGCACCCTCGATTTCGCCGTTGGTCTTCCCCCCGTTCCGGAGGTTTCGCGATGAAGCGCAGCGCGCTCACCATCACCGCGGCCGTCATGACGGCCGCCGCCCTCCTGGCCGCCGCCGGCTGCCAGGGCGGGCACAAGCAGACGCACCAGGAGGCCGGCGCGCCGGTCGCCGTGCGCGCCGTGGCCGTGGCGCCCGCCGCCGTGGCCGACCAGGTCGAGGTGACCGGGTCGCTGCACGGCGCGCGGGAGGCCGTGCTGTCGGCCATGGTCATGGTCACGGTCACCGCGATCCGCAAGACGGCCGGCCAGGCGGTGCGCCGCGGCGAGGTCGTGATCGTGCTGGACGACCGCGAGGTGGCCGGCAACATCGCCCAGGCCGAGGGCGCCCTGGCCCAGGCCAAGGCCGCCGCGGCGCTGGCGGGCGCGAACCTGCAGCGCTTCGAGCAGCTCAGGGAGAAGCGCGCCGCCTCGCAGCTGGAGCTGGACCAGGCCCGCTACGCCCATGAGACCGCCCAGGGCGCCGTGCGCCAGGCCGAGGGCGCCGTCTCGACCGCCGGCAGCTACCGCAGCTACGCGCAGGTGCCGGCGCCGTTCGACGGACAGATCGTCGACCGCATGATCGAGGTGGGCGACATGGCCGCGCCGGGCCGGCCGCTGATGCGCGTGGAGGACGTCAGTTCGCTGCGCCTGCACGTCTCGCTGGCCGAGACGCAGGCCAGCGCCGCGCAGCCTGGCGACACGGTCGCCGTCAGCGTGCCCTCGCTGCCGGGCCGCGAGTGGACCGGCACCGTGGTCGAGGTCGTGCCCGCGGTCGACCCCGCCACCCGGACTCAACTGGTGAAGATCGACCTGCCGCAGGACGGCGCGCTGCGCTCGGGCCTGTTCGCCCGCGCCCGCTTCACGACCGGCGAGCGCCAGACGATCAGCATCCCGAAGGACGCCCTGGTGCGCCGCGGCGGCCTGACCGGCGTGTTCGTGGCCGACGGCGATCGGGCCGCCTTCCGCCTGGTCGAGCTGGCCGACACGCCGACCGGCGATGCCCTCGAAGTGCTGTCGGGCCTGCAGGCCGGCGACCGCGTCATCGTGACCCCGCCCGCCACGCTGGTCGAGGGCTCCGCGCTCGAGGTGCAGTCATGAGCCGCAGCACGCTGGGCCTGGCCGGACGCGTCGCGCGCGCGTTCATCGACAACAAGCTGACGCCGCTGATGGTGCTGGCGGCGCTGGCGGTGGGCGTCTTCGCGGTGCTGGTCACGCCGCGCGAGGAGGAGCCCCAGATCCAGGTCCCGATGATCGACGTCATGGTGCCGTTCCCGGGCGCCACCGCGCGCGAGGTGGAAGAACGCGTGGCTTCCCCGCTCGAGAAGCTCCTGTGGGAGATCCCCGGCGTCGACTACATCTACACGACCAGCGGTCCTTCGTACGCCCTGGCCATCGTGCGCTTCAAGGTGGGGCAGGATCCCGAGGAGAGCGCCGTCAAGCTGCACACCAAGCTGATGGCGAACCCCGGGCTGCTCCCGCCGGGCGCCGGGCCGGCGCAGGTCGTGCCCAAGGGCATCGACGACGTGCCCATCGTGGCGCTGACCGTCTGGAGCCAGACGCAGGACAGCCACGCGCTGCGCAAGGTGGGCGACGAGCTGGCCCTGGAGATCAAGAAGATCCAGGACATCAGCGAGGTCGCGGTCATCGGCGGCGAGCGCCGCGAGCTGACCGTGCGCCTGGACGCCGGGCGCCTGCAGGCCAGCGGCCTGAGCGCGCTGCAGGTGGCGCAGGCCCTCAAGCAGACGAACTGGAGCCTGCCCGCCGGCTCGCTGACCACGGGCAACGAGGAGGTGCTGTTGTCGGCCGAGGGCGCCCTGCGCACCGCGGCCGACGTGCGCGGCGTGGTCGTCGGCGTGCGCGACGGGCGCCCCGTGCGCCTGGGCGACGTGGCCGACGTCAGCGACGGCGCCGCCGAGCGCCAGACCTACGTCCTGTTCGGCGCCGGCCCGCAGGCAGGGCACAAGCACATCGAGGGCCTGCCGGTCGACGCGCCCGCGGTCACCCTCGCGATCGCCAAGAAGCCCGGCAGCAACGCCGTGGTGCTGGCCAGGCAGATCGAGCACAAGCTGGCCGAGCTGGAGAAGACGCTGCTGCCGTCGGACGTGCACGTGACCTTCACGCGCAACTACGGGGAGACGGCGCAGGAGAAGTCGAACGAGCTGATCTTCCACGTGCTCGTGGCGACGTTCGCCGTCGTGGTGCTGATGCTGTTCGCGCTCGGCAAGAAGGAGGCCGTGGTCGTCGCCGTGGCCGTCCCGGTGACGCTGGCGCTGACCCTGGCCGCCAGCACGGCGATGGGCTACACGCTCAACCGCGTGACCCTGTTCGCGCTGGTGTTCGCGATCGGCATCCTGGTCGACGACGCCATCGTCGTGGTCGAGAACATCCATCGCCATTTCAACATGGGCAAGGGCGACCGCAAGCTGGCCGCCATCTTCGCGACCGACGAGGTGGGCAACCCCACCATCCTGGCCACGTTCACGGTCATCGCCTCGCTGCTGCCGCTGGCCTTCGTGGGCGGCCTGATGGGGCCCTACATGCGGCCCATCCCGATCAACGCCTCGTGGGCGATGCTCTTCTCGCTGGTGGTGGCCTTCGTGGTCACGCCCTGGCTGACGCTGCGGATCATGGGCCGCCACGGCGGCCACGGCCCGAACGACGGCGGCCACGGCCCGTCGAAGGCCGACCTGCGCATCGAGCGCATGTACACCGGCATCATGAAGCCGCTGATCGGCCACGGCGGCCGTCGCACGGTGGCCCTGCTGACGGTCGTGGTGCTGCTGGCCGGCTCGGTGGGCCTGATGTTCGTGCGGGCCGTCCGGGTGAAGATGCTGCCCTACGACAACAAGAGCGAGTTCCAGGTCATCGTCGACATGCCCGAAGGCACCACGCTCGAGAGCACGGCGGCGGCGGCCAAGGACCTGGCGGCGGCCGTCCGCACGGTGCCCGAGGTGACCGACACCCAGATCTACGTGGGCACGTCGGGCCCCATCAACTTCAACGGCCTGGTGCGCCACTACTTCCTGCGCCAGGGCGCGAACGTGGCCGACATCCAGGTCAACCTGGTCGGCAAGCACGACCGCAAGAAGCAGAGCCACGACCTGTCCAAGGAGGTGCGCGACCTGCTGCTGCCGGTCGCCAAGCGCCACGACGCCAACATCAAGGTGGCCGAGGTCCCGCCCGGCCCGCCCGTGCTCTCGACCATGGTGGCCGAGATCTACGGCCCGGACCCGCAGCGCCAGCTCGAGGTGGCGCGCCAGGTGCGCGAGATCTTCGAGTCGACGCCCGGCATCGTGGATGTGGACTGGTTCGTCGAGGACCCGCAGCCGAAGCTGGTCTTCGAGGTGGATCGCGAGAAGGCGGCGCTGGCCGGCATCAGCCCCGAGATGATCGCCTTCGAGCTGCGCCTGGCCGGCGCCGGCGCCGAGGCGGGCCTGCTCCACACCGAGCACGGCCGCACCGCGGTGCCCATCATGCTGCGCACCGACCGCGCCGACCGCGCCGGGCTGGCCCGCCTGGAGGGCGTGTCGCTGCCGTCGCCGCAGGGCCGCATGGTGCCGCTGGCCTCGCTGGTGACCGTCCGCGAGACGACCGAGACCGCGAACATCTACCACAAGAACCTGCGGCGCGTGACCTACGTCACCGCCGAGGTGGCCGGCGCCACCGAGAGCCCGATCTACGGCATCCTCGACATGAAGGAGAAGATCGCCGCGATCCCGCTGCCGGAAGGCTACACGCTGGAGGAGCACTTCTCGTCGATGCCCGCCACCGAGAGCCGCCTCTCGATGAAGTGGGACGGCGAGTGGCAGATCACGTACGAGGTCTTCCGCGACATGGGCATCGCGTTCGCCGTGGTGATGCTGCTGGTCTACGTCCTGGTGGTGGCCTGGTTCAAGAGCTTCCTGACGCCGCTGGTCATCATGGCGCCGATCCCGCTGACCCTGATCGGCATCCTGCCCGGCCACTGGCTGACGGGGATGTTCTTCACGGCCACCTCGATGATCGGCTTCATCGCGCTGTCGGGCATCATCGTCCGCAACTCGATCCTGCTGGTCGACTTCATCGACCTCGAACTGCAGGGCGGCGCCCCGCTCGAGCAGGCCGTGCTGCGCGCGGGCGCGGTGCGCTTCCGTCCCATCGTCCTGACCGCGGCGGCGCTGGTGGTCGGCGGCCTGGTCATCGTCCTGGACCCGATCTTCCAGGGCCTGGCCGTCTCGCTGATCTTCGGCGTGATCGTCTCGACCGCGCTGACGCTGGTCGTCATCCCGCTGCTGTACTACCTGCTGCTGCGGCGCCGTGCCGCCCGCGGCGAGTCCCTGGCCGGAGAAGGAGTCTGACATGACGCTGAACGAGATGCTGCGCGCGATCGCGGGGGTGTTCGTCCTGCTGTCGGTGGCGCTGGGCTGGTTCGTCAATCCCTGGTGGTTCGCCTTCACGGCGTTCGTCGGCCTGAACCTGCTCCAGTCGGCCTTCACCCGCTGGTGCCCGATGATCTCCCTGCTGCGCAAGCTGGGCGTGCCCGAGGTGCGCGGCGGCGCGGGCGGCAACTGCGGCGGCTGAGGCCGGGCGGGCCTAGCCCGGGACTTGAAGCGCAGGGCGGGCGCCCGTGGGGGTACCCGCCCTGCCTGCCTTTGCCCCGCGTGCCGCCCGTAGACGCCGCGGGGTGAAGGTCTTCGTGCACGCCTGTTGCGAACAGTTTAGCACGGGGGGCGGGGTGGGACAACAGGGGGCGGCCCGGCCGTGAGGCCGCACGTCGGCCCGGTCGTGCGGCCAGCCTCTCGCCTGGGCACACCATGCCGTCGCCACGACGCCACGCCGGGGCTGGGTGCGGGTCATCGATTCCCTGCCGCCGGACCCGCGCGCTCAGGCGCCGAGCGACTCGGTCTCCCGCGGCGCGCGCGCGGCGCCATCGCGCGGGGCATCAACCGAAATGGTCGGCGCGCACGCCGCGTGCGCCGGCGCACGCAGCCCCTGTTCGTGCACGAAGCCATGGCAGCGGCTGCACAGCGTGACGAGATTCGCCGCCTCGTTGGCGCCGCCCGCGCTCCGCGGGACGACATGGTGGACCTCCAGGAACCGCGCCGACCCGCACCCGGGCGCGGCGCAGCGGTGGCGGTCGCGCGCCAGCACCGCCGCCCGCAGCCGCGGCGGCACGGTGGCGCGGTTGGGTCCGCCTTCGCGACGCACGCGCGCATCGCAGTCGACCGCCGCCGCACGCGCCGGGGGCAGGGCGATCTCGCCGCGCGAAGTCGCGACCGTGGCGGCTTCGCAGTCAGGACAGCGCTGCACGACGATCTGGGCCGGCGGCGCGAGGCGGGGCGCGCCGCCGCCGGCGGCATGGGCGTTGGTCGCGCGGGTGGCGTCGTCGCCATCGGCACCGCCTTCGGCCAGTGCCGCCAGCGCCGCGAGCACCACCTCGGCGCGGCCCGCGCCCGGCGGCACCAGGCGCCGCCGACGGACCTGCTCGAGCAGGACCTCAAAGCGCGCGAGCTGCCAGGCATCGAGTTGCAGGCTGATCGTGTGGCGCGGAGCCTCGGCGTGCGCCGGCGCACGCGGGAACGATGCGGGCGCAGCGGCCGCCTGGCCGCCGCCGGCGCATGCGGCTTCGCCGCCGCCGCGCGCGCCGCTTCCCAGTTCGAGCTGCCCTTCGCTGCGCCGCGCCGGCCGCTGCCGCGCGCAGGCGGCGCGCACGTCTCGTTCGAGTTCGCGCCGGCCCGTGGTCTTCGCGCGCGCGACCCAGGCCGATTGCGTGTCCGGCGAGGCGACGCGCGCCACCTGCTGGGCCTTGGTCCAGCCGAGCTCGCCCGCGGCCACGGCGTCGCGCAGCGCGGGCAGGCGCTCGAGGTCGTCGGCCAGGCGCTTGAACTGGCGGTAGCGGTTGTCGCTGAAGCCGAGCGCCTGCGTGGCGTAGAGCTGGAGCGAGGCGTGGCCCAGCTCGCGGAAGAGCGAGCGCCGCTGGACCTCCGCGAACCAGAGCACGGCGCACTGCCGAGCCTGCTCACAGGCGGCGAGCGCTTCGCGCAGGCAGGCATCGACACGGGCCGCCGGCTGGCCGGCGGCGAAGGGAGGCAGGGACAGGGGAGCCATGGGCGCCGCGTTTCCGGGAGGAATCGGCCTGGGGTTCCTTGATGGCGAAAATATAGCGAACAAAACGCGCAACCGCAAGCGCGCGTTTGAAATATATTTGAAACAACTCGTTCAGCAGGCGGGGCGGAGCGCACCTGCCGGCCACGCGAATTTCCGGCGGGCTTCGTCCGTGCGCCGGCGCACGC
>CAYNPY010000023.1:0-1262 GCA_964399195.1 uncultured Fibrobacteraceae bacterium | reverse complement strand
GCGCCGGCGCACGCCCCCGCGCCGCCACCGCTGCCGACTGTCCCAAACCGTCCCATCCCCGACCACCGTGGGACACCCGCGTGGGACGCTTTCGGGGCGTCGGGCGCCGGAGGCGCGGGACACCCGCCGACGGTCCTTCCGGCAACGCCGCGGCAAACAACGACTTGAGAAAGCGGACTCAATCGGGCATCACGATTGCATCATGATGAGCGGCGCACCTCCAAGGACCTGGTCAATGAGCGAGGGACCGGGTCACAGCGGCGGGAGCGGAAGGGCGAACCCGCTCCCGCCGCAGACAGATCAGGCGCTTCCCCCCGACCCGGATGGTTCACGGGCGACGAACCATCCGGGTTTTCTATGGTTTGCGGCGAAACGCGACCGTCCGCATCGCTTGATTTCAACTCCAGTGAACACGACATTGGCGCTGTCCTAACGCCCGCGACCGGAACCTGACCGCCGCCATGCCCACGCTCCGCCAGGGAGCGGCCGCGGCGGCACCGCAGGAGGAAGACGGGATGCAGATCAGCGTCACGAGGAACCCCAATCCGTATCCGGCGCCGACGGGCAACTACGGCTTCGGACAGCACTTCACGCCGCATATGTTCGTGGTGGACTGGAAGGACGGCGCCTGGCGCGACGCCCGCCTCGTCCCGTACGCACCGTTCAGCCTGGATCCCGCCTGCAAGGTGTTCCACTACGGGCAGGAGATCTTCGAGGGCATGAAGGCGTACCGCCACAAGGTCGACGGCTCGGTGCACATCTTCCGGCCGGAGATGAACATCGAGCGGTTCCACCGCTCGTGCGACCGGATGTGCATGCCGCGGATCGACTCGGAGCTGTTCCTGCGCGGGCTGGACATGCTGATCGACATCGACCGCGACCGCGTGCCGGAGAGTCCCGACGCGATGTACCTGCGGCCGACGATGATCGCCTCGCAGCGCGGGCTGGGCGTGCGCGCCTCGACCGAGTACATCTTCTTCATCATCATCGGGCCGGTGGGCAGCTACTTCGCGGGCGGCGTGAACCCGCTGAAGCTGCGCGTCGAGGAGACGTACGTGCGGTCGGCGGCCGGCGGCACGGGCTTCGCGAAGACGGGCGGCAACTACTCGGCGGCGCTGCTGCCGATCAAGCAGGCGCAGGATGCCGGCTACGACAACATCATCTGGCTGGATGCGAAGGAGATGAAGTACGTCGAGGAGATGGGCGCGATGAACATCATGTTCGTCTACCAGGACAAGGTGCAGACCGCCCCGGCGGGCGAC
>CAYNPY010000022.1:21879-42291 GCA_964399195.1 uncultured Fibrobacteraceae bacterium | reverse complement strand
GGGTAGAGCTCCGGCTGCAGGATGGCGTCCAGCACGCCCAGCTTCGTCTCTTCCTTGGACTTGAACGATTCGGGATCGTCCAGCACCTCGCCGTCGCGGTTGCCCAGGATGTTCGTCGAGTACCAGCCCGCGACGCCGAGCTGGCGGGCCTTGAAGGCCGGCGCCAGCACGGTCTTGAGCAGCGTCTGCCCGGTCTTGAAGTCCTTGCCGCTGATGGCCACGCCGGTGTCGATCGCCAGCTTCTCGAGCGCCGGAACGTCCGCGCTCAGGTTCGGCGCGCCGTTGGCGTAGGGCACGCCGGACTTGATGGCGGCGTAGGCGTAGATCATCGAGGGCGGGATGTCGGCGTGGTTCTCCCGCAGGCCCTTCTCGAACGCCGCCAGGGTCTGGTGGACCGGTCCCCGCTGCAGGTAGATCTCCGTCGAGCCGCACCAGACCATCACCAGGCGGTCGCAGCCGTGGCTCTTCTTGAAGTCGGCCATGTCCTGGATGAGGGCCTCGGCCAGCTCCATCTTGTTGGCGCCCTTCTTGACGTGGGTGCCGCTGAGGTTCTTGACGTAGTGCTGGTCGAAGACGGCCTTCATGGGGCGGATGGCTTCCAGTTGCGGGCGGATCTGCTCCAGGAGATCCTTCTCGAGCACCCCGGCCGTCAGCGAGGCCTCGTAGCACGAGACGTCGAAGATGTCCCAGCCGCCGAACTCGAGGTTCTCCAGGGGGGTCAAAGGGACGAAGTCCTTGACCAGGGGCTGGCGGTCCTCCGTGCGCTTGCCGAGGCGGATGTGCCCCATCTGCGTGGTGCTGCCGATGGGCTTGCGCAGGCCGGCGCGGATCGCGTGCACCCCGGCCATGAAGGTGGAGGAAACCGCGCCCATGCCGGGGGTCAGGACGCCCAGCTTCCCCGTGGCGGGCTGGATCTTGCGCTGCTCAGCCATTGCTCTAGCTCCTCTCGGGTTGCCCGGCCCTCGTGGCCGGGAGCGGTTTACGATAGAGGGCCGCTTCGGCTTAGGCAAAAGGAATTGTGGCGGGCGCCCAGGTCGTTGATTTTGAATAGCTTTACCAAAACACCCCGGATTCGGGCCGGCAACCCGCCTGCCGAGCGGCGGCGCGTGGGCCGGATGACATGAAAAAAATACATTTGGGGGCTGGACGAATTCGCAGCAAAGGTGCTATCATCAGGATCCGGGGAAAAAACGCCGGCGCGGGAATGTCCCACGGGGCGCCGCGCGGCGGGACCGCGAACGAAAGGACCGCATGGTACATCGCTAACGCGTTCTCAGCCTTTCAGGGCCACCTACAACGTCTTTGCTTCGGCAAAGGGAGATAGTGCACCATGAAGGAAGACGCGGCAGCGGTTGCGGTCGTTGGCGGCTCTTTTGCGGTCGGCGCGCCCCGGCTCTTCATCCCCGCGGACACCACGCGTTACTACGGCGGCCAGTGCCGTCTGAAGCGCACGCTCGACCTGCTCCTGGCGGGCTTGGCGCTGCTCCTGGTGTCGCCCCTGTTCCTCCTGTTCGCGATCATCATCAAGCGCAGCAGCCCCGGGCCTGTCTTCTTCGTGCAGGAGCGGCTCGGACGCGACGGCCGCCCGTTCAAGTTCTACAAGTTCCGTTCGATGGTCCACAACAGCGACGACACCATCCACCGCCAGTTCGCCGCGATGTTCATCGCCGGCGACGAGAGCGGTTGCGCCGCGTCCAACGCGGGCGAGAAGGTCTTCAAGCTCAAGCGCGACCCGCGCATCACCCCGATCGGCGCCTTCCTGCGCCGCACCAGCCTCGACGAGCTCCCGCAGCTGATCAACATCGTCAAGGGCGAGATGTCGCTGGTGGGCCCTCGCCCGCCGATCGCCTACGAGATCGAGAACTACCAGCCGTGGCACATGGAGCGCCTGAAGGCCGTCCCCGGCCTGACGGGCCTGTGGCAGATCTCCGGCCGCAGCTCGGTCAGCTTCGACGACATGGTCCGGCTGGACATCCGCTACATCAACGAGTGGTCGTTCCGGCGCGACCTGGCCATCATCGCCAAGACCGTCCCGGTCGTCCTGCGGGGCACCGGGGGCTACTGAGCCGCCCGCTGCGGCCGGGCGCGACCAGCGCTTGACCGCCGGCGGGCTGCGGTCCAATCTGCCGGGGGATTCGGGTCCACAAACTGCCGGTCGACGCGCGCTCGCCCCGCGGGGGCCGGCGTCCGCGACCGCGCAAGGAAGGCGGGCGGGCATGATCAATCTGGGTGTCATCGGCTGCGGCTACTGGGGACCGAACCTGATCCGCAATTTCGCGGCGCAACAGGGGGCCCGGCTGGCGTACATCTCGGACCTCGACGAGAAGCGGCTGAACCACGTCGGGCTGCTCTACCCGCAGGCGAAGAAGGTCCGCAACCACCGCGAGATGCTCGAGGACCCCGAAGTGCAGGCGGTCGTCGTGGCGACGCCCATGTCCACGCACTTCCCGCTCGGGCGCGAGGTGCTCGAAGCGGGCAAGCATCTCTTCCTCGAGAAGCCGATGGCCACCACCGGCGCCGACTGCCGGGCGCTCAACCGCCTCGCGGCGGACCGCGGCCTGCAGTTGATGGTCGGCCACACGTTCATCTTCACGCCGGCCGTCCGGAAGATCAAGACGCTGATGGAAGCCGGCGAACTGGGCGAGATCTACTACGTCAACATCTCGCGCGTGAACCTCGGGATCTTCCAGAAGGACGCCAACGTCGTCTGGGATCTGGCGCCGCACGACGTCGCCATGCTGAATTTCCTGTTCGGCGCCGATCCGGTGTCCGTCAGCGCCCTCGGGCACTGCTACGTGCAGAAGGAACTGGGCGTGGAGGACGTGGCCTTCGTCACGCTCGAGTACCCCGGCGGGCGCCTCGTGCACATCCACGTCAGCTGGCTCGACCCCAACAAGATCCGGCTCTGCACGTTCGTGGGCAGCCGCAAGATGCTGGTCTACGACGACGTCTCGCCGGCCGAGAAGATCCGCGTCTACGACAAGGGCGTGGACGTGCACCCGCACTACGAGAACTTCGGCGAGTTCCAGCTGCTGTACCGCTCGGGCGACGTGTTCATCCCGCGCCTCGACACCGTCGAGCCGCTCAAGGCCGAGACGGCGCACTTCCTGGATCTGATCCGGGGCACGACGGCGCCGCTCAGTTCCGGCGAGCACGGCCTGCGCGTGGTGCAGGTGCTGGAGGGGGCCTGCCGCTCGATGAAGGAAAACGGTCGGCGCATCGACCTGAGCTACGACGCCTGACTTGGGCGCGGACGGAAGGACGCGCGTGCCGGACGGACTGGTCCGCGTCGCCATGATCGGCCAGAAGGGCTACCCGCCCGTGCACGGCGGCATCGAGCGCCATGTGGCCGAACTGGCGGCGCGGCTGCCCGCGCACGGCTTCGGGGTGGACATCTACAGCCGGCCGCACTACAGCGCGCTGGACGGCGAAAGCGGGTTGCCCGGCGTCGCCGTGCGGCGCGTCGGCTCGATCCCCACCAAGCACCTCGACGCCATCAGCCACACCCTGGCCTGCACGCTGGACGTGCTGCGGCGGCCGGCGCCGATCGTCCACTACCACGCGCTCGGTCCCGGCCTGCTGGCGGGTGTCCCGCGCTGGCTGGGCCGCCGGCGGACCGTGGTCACCGTGCACGGCCTGGACTGGCAGCGCGAGAAGTGGGGCCCGGTCGCGCGCGCCGTGCTGCGGCTGGGGGAGGCCGCCAGCGCGGCGCTGCCCGACCGCACCATCGTCGTCTCGCGCGCCCTGGCCGAACACTACCGCCTGGCGCACCGGCGCGAGGCCCGGTACATCCCGAACGGCATCGAGATGCCGCCGCCGCCGGTCGCCGACCGGGCCGTCGCGGACTCGGCGGCCGCCGACCGCCGGCGCCGGCGGGGGATCACCGCCCCGTACGCGCTGTTCGTCGCGCGGCTGGTGCCGGAGAAGGGCTGCCATCTGCTCCTGGAGGCCTGGCGCCGCCTGCCTGAGCCGGTGCGCGCGGCGCACCAGCTGGTTGTCGCCGGCGACGCCGGCTTCACCGACGGCTACGCCGAACGTTTGCGCGGCGGAGCGCCGCCGGAGGCGGTGTTCACGGGCTACGTCCACGGGCAGGAGCTGGCCGATCTCTACGAGGGTGCGGCCGTCATGGTGCTGCCGTCGACGCTGGAGGGCCTGTCGATCACCCTGCTGGAGGCGATGGCCCACGGGCGCTGCTGCCTGGTCAGCGACATCCCGCCGAACGTCGAGGCGGGCGGCGGCTGCGTGACGACTTTCCGCAGCGGGGACGCGCAGGACCTGGCCCGCGAGCTGGCCGCGCTCCTGGCCGACGGCGCGCGCCGGGAGCGCCTCGGCGACCAGGCGCGGCAGCACGTCCGCGGCGCCTACGACTGGGACCGGGTCGCCGCGGAAACGGCCGCGGTCTACCGCGAACTGCTCGCCGGACGCCCAGAATCGATTTGACAAAGGCGCGTCTGGCTATTATCTGTGTTGGCCTTGCGAGCGGGCATAGCTCAGTTGGTAGAGCACTACCTTGCCAAGGTAGATGTCGCGAGTTCGAGTCTCGTTGCCCGCTCCATCATTTCCCGCGGGGAGGACCGGTCGGTCCTCCCCGTCGCGTTATCGTCGGCATCGCGCGCGGGCGGCGCCGCGGCCGGAGCGCGGCGGTCCGGTTGACACGACCGGCGGGAGCGAACATACTTCCGGCGACGGAGGCGGCATAGCCAAGAGGCTAAGGCGACGGTCTGCAAAACCGTTATCCCCGGTTCGAGTCCGGGTGCCGCCTCCACTCGAACCACGGCCCCGGGGGCCGTTTTTTGTGCCCGGCGGCGCCCGCCGCCGCGAGCCGGCCGGCCCGGTGATTGACAGCGGCGCCGGCGGTCCCGATGATGGCGGCGGCGACCGCGCGGGGCCGGGATGGCGAAACGGGTAGACGCAAGGGACTTAAAATCCCTCGGAGCCCAGCTCCGTGCCGGTTCGAGTCCGGCTCCCGGCACCACACGCGGCGCCAGGCCCGGCCTCGCGCCGGGACCACGAGCGTCGCCCGCCGCGGCGCCGACGGGGCGCCTCCGGCGCCCACTGCAGCCGAGGGGGAATCCCGCGTGCGCCTGGCCTTCCTGTCGATCGGCCGCCACATCCACACCGAGCGCTGGATCCGCTGGTTCGCCGACCGGGGGCACGACTGCCACCTGCTCACGGTGCAGCCGGGGGACGTGCCTGGCGTCACCGTGCACGACATCCGCCGCGGCGCCGGGCCCAAGCCGCTGCGCTACGCCGCGTCGCTGGTCGCGGTGCGGGGACTGCTGCGCCGGCTGCGGCCGGACCTGCTCAACACGCACTTCCTGACCGGCTACGGCTACTGGGGGCGCTACAGCGGCTTCCACCCGAACGTGCTGACGGTGTGGGGCGACGACGTCTACGTCACGCCGTTCGAGAACGCGGTGAAGAACCGGCTCGCGCGCGCGGCGCTGCGCGACTGCGACGCGCTCACGGGCGACTCGACCGACATTCTGGCGGTGGCCGCCACGCTCGGGGCGGACCCGGCGCGCAGCTTCCGCGTCCTGTGGGGCGTCGCCTTCGACGTGTTCCGGCCCGGCGCCGAGCCGGCCTGGCGGGCGGCCCGCGGGTTCGCGCCCGAAGACATCGTGTACTTCTCGCCGCGCAGCTACACGCAGCCCTACTACAACATCGACGTCGTGATCGCAGCGGCCGCCGGCGTGGCGGCGGCGCAGCCGCGAGCGCGCTTCCTCTTCAGCGGCTACGAGGGGGATCCGGCCCCGTTCGCCGCGCAGGTGAAGCAGGCCGGGCTGGAGGGACGCGCGGTCGTGGCCGGCCGGCTCCCGCACGACGAGTTCGCCGTGGCGCTGCGCGCCTGCGACGCGTTCATCTCGGTGCCCTCGGTCGACGCCACCGCCGTCAGCCTGCTCGAGGCCATGGCGACCGGGCTGCCGGTCATCGTCTCGAACCTGGCCTCGGCCTGCGAATGGGTGCAGGACGGCGTCTCGGGCCTGGTCGTGCCGCCGCGCGATGTCGGCGCGCTCGCCGCGGCGATGTCGCGCCTGGCGGGCGAAGAGGCGCTGCGGCGCCGGCTGGGCGAGGGCGCGCTGGCGACCGCGCGGCGCCACGCCGGTTTCGCCGACAACATGCGGCTGGTCGAGGCCGTCTACGCGCATCTGCTGACCGGATCGCCATGGCCCGCGGACGCCAGCCTGGCGGCCCTGCGCGGCCCCTCGGCGGCGCGGCCGTGATCCTCTCGGTCGTCACGCCCACGCGCGACAAGCGCCCGCTGCTGGAGCGCACGCTGGCGGCGCTGCGCGCGCAGAGACTGCCCCCGGACACGCCGTGGGAGATCGTGGTCGTCGACGACGGCTCCACCGACGGCACCGGGGCCTGGCTGGCCGGCCTGGACGCGGGCGCCGGCCCGCCGCTGCGCGTCGTCACGCCGCCGGCCAACGTCGGCCGCGCGCGCGCCCGCAACCTGGGCGCCGCGGCCGCCCGCGGGCACTGGCTGCTCTTCCTGGACGACGACATCGTGGCGCCGCCGGGACTGCTGGCCGCGCACCTGGACTTGCTGCGCCGGCACCCGGGAGACGGGGTGATCGGCTTCGCGGTGACCGCGCCCGAACTGGTGGATGGTCCGCACCTGCGCTACCTCGACACGCGCGGCGTGGCGAAACTGCCGGCCGGGCCGGCGCCGGCCCGCTACTTCGTGACCCAGAACGCGTCGGTCCCGCGGGCGGCGTTCGCCGCGATCGGCGGCTTTGACGAGGGGTTCGGCGCCTACGGTTTCGAGGACATGGAGATCGCCTTCCGGCTGGAGGATCAGGCCGGCGTCCGTTTCCACTGCCTGCCCGAGCCCGTTCCGGTGCACGTGCACCACCACACCCTGGAGCAGCTGCTGGCCAAGCGGCGCGAGTGCGGGCACGGTTCACTGCAGCGCCTGGCGGCCCGGCATCCGGCCCGGCTGCGCGAGATGTCGCTGCACCACGTCCTGGACGGGGCCGGCCAGCCGGGCCCGGCGACCGTCACGCGCCTGCTGCGCCTGGGCCTGGACGCGGGCCTGGTGCGGCCACTGCCCCGCCTGCTGCGCCGCTGGCCGCTCGGCGGCGGCCCCCGCCCCCCGGCGTTCGGCCTGTACTGCCGCCTGATGAACCTGGCCGTGCTGGCGGCCTACCGCCAAGGTGTCAGGGATTGCCCCCGGCATTGCGCCAATCAGTCAGACGTCTGACGCCGACCTGACATGACGGGATGGCGGAACGGCGCCGACCGGCGGCGCGCCTTTCCGTCAACGTGTTGTCGTGGAGCAAGTTGAACAATTGCAGATCGCGGTCGGCCGGGGGCACGCCCCTTGTAATGTGTACCGGCAAGAAAATTGTGGCAGCCAACCCCGAACCGGAACGGAGACAACGGACCATGGGCAAGATCATCGGCATCGATCTGGGAACCACCAACAGCGTGGTGTCGGTCATGGAGGGCGGCGAGCCCAAGGTCATCCAGAACAAGGAAGGCAACCGGACGACGCCGTCGGTGGTCGCGTGGAACAAGGCCGGCGAGCGGCTGGTGGGCCTCTTGGCCAAGCGCCAGGCGGTCTCGAACCCCACCGAGACCGTGTACTCGATCAAGCGCTTCATGGGCCGGCAGTTCGCCGAGGTGGGCAAGGAGATCTCCGAGGTGCCCTACAAGGTGATCAAGGGGCCCAACGGGGAGGCGCGCGTGCAGACGAAGCACGGCGAGTTCTCGCCGCCGGAGATCTCGGCGCAGGTGCTGCGCGCGCTGAAGGAGACCGCGGAGGATTACCTGGGCGAGACGGTGACCGAGGCCGTGATCACCGTGCCGGCCTACTTCAACGACTCGCAGCGGCAGGCCACGAAGGACGCGGGCAAGATCGCCGGGCTCGACGTCAAGCGCATCATCAACGAGCCGACGGCCGCCGCCTTCGCCTACGGCCTGGACCGCAAGAAGGAGGAGACGGTGGCGGTGTTCGACCTCGGCGGCGGCACCTTCGACATCTCCATCCTCGAGATCGGCGACGGGGTCTTCGAGGTCAAGGCGACCAACGGCGACACGCACCTGGGCGGCGACGACTTCGACCAGAAGGTGATCGACCACCTGGTCGACACGTTCCTGAAGAACGAGGGCATCGACCTGAGCAAGGATCCGATGGCCCTGCAGCGCCTCAAGGAGGCGGCCGAGCAGGCCAAGCGCGAGCTCAGCACCTCGACGCAGGCGGAGATCAACCTGCCGTTCATCACGGCCGATCAGAACGGGCCCAAGCACCTGACGCTGACGTTGACGCGCGCGAAGTTCGAGTCCCTGGTCGAGGACCTGATCGAGCGCACCGTGCGCCCGTGCCTGAGCGCGCTGAAGGACGCCGGCCTGACGCCGGCGGACATCGACGAGGTGCTGCTGGTGGGCGGCTCGACGCGCATCCCCGCCGTGCAGGCGAAGGTGCAGGCGATCTTCCAGAAGGAGCCCAACCGCACGGTCAACCCCGACGAGGTGGTGGCGATGGGCGCCGCCATCCAGGGCGGCATCCTGGCCGGCGACGACGTGGGCGACATCGTGCTCCTGGACGTGACGCCGCTGACGCTCGGCATCGAGACGCTCGGCGGCGTGCGCACGCCGCTGATCGAGCGCAACACGACGATCCCCACGCGCAAGAGCCAGGTGTTCTCGACGGCAGCCGACAACCAGCCGACCGTCGAGATCCACGTGCTCCAGGGCGAGCGCGAGATGGCGGTGGACAACAAGACGATCGGCCGCTTCCAGCTGACGGGGATCCCGCCGGCGCCGCGCGGGGTGCCGCAGATCGAGGTCACCTTCGACATCGACGCGAACGGCATCCTGTCGGTCAGCGCGATGGACAAGGCGACGGGCAAGGCGCAGTCGATCAAGATCCAGGCCTCGAGCGGGCTGACCGACCAGGAGATCGAGCGGATGGTCCGCGACGCGTCGCTGCACGCGGACGAGGACAAGCAGAAGCGCGAGCTGATCGACGCGCGCAACGAGGGCGAGGCGCGCGTGCACCAGGCGCAGAAGACCCTGAAGGACCTCGCCGACAGCATCGAGCCCTCGGTGCGCGAGACGGTCGAGAGCCGGATCAAGGCCTGCGAGGAGGTGCTGCGCGGCCAGGACGTGGCCATGATCCGGGGCGCCTCCGACGCGCTGATGCAGGCCGTCCAGGACGCGGCGGCGAAGGCCTACGAGAAGGCGGGCCAGAACCAGGGCCAGGCCCAGGGCCAGAGCCAGGGCCCCGGCGCCGGCGGCGCGGCGGACGGCGGGGCCGGCAAGGGGCGTGACGGCGGCGCCGTCGACGCCGATTACGAAGTGGTGGACTGATCCCGTCGCGGCGGAGCGGGGGCCTCCGGGACCCCGTTCCGCGCCGCTGCCGGCAAGCTTGACAAAAAAGATCAAATTTATGTTGACGGCGGGGCCCCGGTCCGCTACAATTCCGCCGCACTTGATTGAGGGACTTGGAGATACGGCGTTGAGCCGGGGGCGATCGGCCCCGACCGGGACCGGGAACTTTTTCGCGGACCGCCGCGTATCAGCAGTCTGGTTTCGGAAGGCGAACGAGTGAACGCGGGCGCGCGGGCCGGGGCCGCGGGAGTGACGATTCCGACCTGACGCGCCCGGCGGGGCGCGCCCGGCAGGACGCGCCGCGGGGGCTGGGGACGGCAAGGAGGACGGAGCGTGTACGAAGTCGAACTGAGCAGCGATCGCCGCGAGAGCCCGACCCTGCAGCACTACCTGCAGACCATCGGGAAGCACCCCCTCCTGACCCGTGAGGAGGAGTTCGAGCTCGCGCGGCGGATCCGCGAAGGCGACCGCGAGGCCCTCGACAAGCTGGTCAACAGCAACCTGCGCTTCGTGGTGAGCGTGGCGAAGAAGTTCCTCAACCAGGGCCTCAGCTACATGGACCTGATCGCCGAGGGCAACATCGGCCTGATCACGGCGGCCAAGCGCTTCGACGAGCGGCGGGAGTTCCGCTTCATCTCCTACGCCGTGTGGTGGATCCGCCAGGCGATCCAGAAGGCCATCGCCGAGCAGACCAACACCGTGCGGCTGCCGATCAACCGCTCGCAGCAGGCGCAGAAGATCAAGCGCCTCTCGCAGAAGCTCGAGCAGAAGAACCTGCGCCCGGTGTACCAGCAGGAGCTGGCCGACGGCATGGGGCTGGACCTGCGCAAGATGCAGCAGATCCAGGCCGCCAGCCGGCCGCTGGTGAGCATCGACCAGCCCCTGTACGACGACGACGTCACGCTCGCCGACACGCTGACGGACCCGGACGTGAGCACGGCCGAGCAGGATTTCGTCGACGACGAGCTGGTCAAGGAGCTGGGCGCGGCGATGAGCCTGCTGACCCCGCGCGAGAAGGACATCGTCTCGCGCTACTACGGGCTGGGCTGCGAGGAGACCGCCTCGCTGGAGACGATCGGGCAGGACATCAACCTGTCGCGGGAGCGCGTGCGCCAGATCCGCAACCAGGCCCTGAACAAGATGCGGCAGTACGGCCGCGGCAGCCGCCTGGTGGACTACCTCAACTGACGGCCGGCGCGGCGGCCCGGGGGTTTTTCGTTGACAGCCCCGGGTGGGGCGGCTTACCTTCGCGCGCTGTTGGGCGATTAGCTCAGTTTTGGTTAGAGCGCTTGTTTGACAGACAAGAGGTCACTGGTTCGAGTCCAGTATCGCCCACCACCAGCTCTCGGATTCCGGAGCCCGTTGCCGCCCGCGCGGTGGCGGGCTCTTTCCGCAGGGGACGCGTCCGGCCGGGCGAGACGCTGCCGGGACACCGGCCCCCCGGGAACGGTCCCGCCGCACGGGGACCATTGCCTTGACGGCGCCGGGCCGCGATCCCGGCAGGACGGTGGCTCGAGATGTCCGCACTGACCCTGACGCTCCCTGACGGCCAGTCGCTCGCCCTGGAGGCCGGCCGCCCCTACGCGGACGCGGTCCGCCAGATCGGGGAAGGCCTGCTGCGCAATGCGCTGGCCGTGACCGTCGACGGCGTCCACCATCCGCTGAGCGAGCCGGCGCGCGCCGGCGGCAGCCTGACGGTGATCACGCGTTCGGGCAAGGGCGGCGTCGAGACGCTGCGCCACAGCACGGCCCACCTGCTGGCCTGGGCGGTGCAGGACCTGTTCCCCGGCACGAAGTTCGCGTTCGGCCCCGACATCGAGAACGGGTTCTACTACGACTTCGACCGCGCCGAGCCATTCAGCGAGGAGGACCTCCAGCGCATCGAGGCGCGGATGCGCGAGCTTGCCGCGGGCAAGGTGGCGCTGGAGCGCTCCGAGGTGACGGCCGCCGAGGCGCGCGCGCTGTTCGCCGACCAGCCGTACAAGCTGGAGCAGATCCAGGAGCTGGGCGAGAAGCAGCTGTCGATCTACCGCATGGGCGGCTTCACCGACCTTTGCGAGGGCCCGCACGTCCCGGACACGACCGAGCTGAAGGCGTTCAAGCTGCTGAACGTGGCCGGCGCCTACTGGCGCGGCGACAGCAAGCGCCCCATGCTGCAGCGGATCTACGGCACGGCCTTCTTCAAGAAGAAGGAACTGGACGAGCATCTGGCGATGCTCGAGGAGGCCAAGAAGCGCGACCACCGCAAGCTGGGCCGCGAGCTGGACCTGTTCGGCATCATGGAGGAGGCGGGACCGGGCCTGTCGTTCTGGTTCCCGCGCGGGGACCTGCTCAGGGAACAGATCATCGACTACTGGAAGGCGGTGCACCGCCGCCGCGGCTACCAGACCGTGACGACGCCGCACATCTCGCAGGCGGGCCTGTGGGAGACCTCGGGACACATGCAGTTCTACAAGGAGAACATGTACGTGTTCGAGCAGGACGAGCGGCCGTACGTCGTCAAACCGATGAACTGCCCCGGCCATATCCTGATGTACAAGCGCAAGACCCGCGGCTACCGCAACCTGCCGGTGCGCCTGGCCGAACTGGGCACCGTCTACCGCGCCGAGTTGAAGGGCGCGCTGCACGGCCTGATGCGCGTGCGCGGGTTCACGCAGGACGACGGCCACATCTTCTGCACGCCGGACCAGCTGGAGAGCGAGGTCAGCGACTGCCTGGACCTGGTCAAGGAGATCCTCGGGACGTTCGGCTTCCACGATTTCAAGGTCGAGCTGTCGGTGCGCGACCCGCTCAACAAGGACAAGTACGCGGGCACCGACGAGGAGTGGGACGCCGCCGAGCGGTCGCTGGTGAACGCGCTCGCCAAGCACGGCCTGGCCTACACCCGCGAGGAGGGCGAGGCCGTCTTCTACGGGCCGAAGATCGACGTCAAGCTGATCGACGCGATCGGCCGGCGCTGGCAGGCCAGCACGATCCAGTTCGACTTCAACCTGCCCCGGCGGTTCGACGTCCGATTCACGGACCACGACGGGCAGGAGCAGTACGTCTACATGGTCCACCGGGCCATCATGGGCTCGCTGGAGCGGTTCATCGGCATCCTGACTGAGCACTTCGCCGGGGACTTCCCGGTCTGGCTGGCGCCCGAGCAGGCGCGGGTGCTCTCGGTCAGCCGGGACCAGCACGCCTACGCCCAGGAGGTGGCGCGGGCGCTGCGCGAACAGGGGCTGCGGGCCGAGGCGGACGTGCGCGAAGAAAAGATCGGCTTCAAGATCCGCGAGGCCGAAGTCATGCGCGTGCCCTGGATGCTGGTCGTCGGCGGGCGCGAGGCCGAGACGGGCACGGCCTCGGTCCGGGTGCGCCACCGGGGGGATCTCGGTTCGCGGCCGGTCGCGGACGTGGCCGCCGAACTCCTTGACTTGACGCGCAAGAGGCAGTAGTTTCCGGGGGTTCCGGTGCCGGCTGCGGGCTTTCCCGCGGCCGGGCCGGACCGGGCGCAGTGGCCACCGGCCCGCTCGGGCATTGGCCAGTCAAGTGAGCGCCCGACAACAAGATACGGCAAGCAGAGGTCCGCCCTCTCACCGTTGCCGTCCCGTGAGCTGACCGTCGGCCCCCGACCCGGGGGACCGCCAGAGCGCCCGTCCGGGCGCCGGCCGGCCGGGAGCGGAACGGTTCCGGAAACCGGCCCCCGCGCGCGCGGGGTGCGGCGGCGGACCCATGTGTCCGCCGTTTTTGCTGTGTCCGCCATCCGTGCGTGCGGCTGTCGCGACGCCGCCCGCACCGGCGGGAGCCAGGAGGTCAGGCTTATCAAGCAGGTCAAGGTGACCCGGGTCAACCGGATGATCAGGATCCCGCGCGTGATGGTCGTCGATGAGGACGGGGAGCAGCTGGGCATCCTCGACACCGCCGAGGCGCTGGCCATCGCCGAGGAGAAAGGCCTGGATCTGGTGGAGGTGGCGCCCGCCGCGCGTCCGCCCGTCTGCAAGATCATGGACTACGGGAAGTTCAAGTACGAGCAGGCGAAGAAGGCGAAGAAGGCGAAGCAGGCCTCGCACACGGTGAAGGTCAAGACGATCCAGTTCCGGCCCAAGACGGACGATCACGACTACGAGTTCAAGAAGAAGCACATCGTGACGTTCCTGCAGGCGGGCAACAAGGTGAAGATCGTCATGCGGTTCCGCGGCCGCGAGATCTCCCACGTGGACCTGGCGCTCGAGTTCCTGCGTCACCTCGTCGGCGAGATCCAGGAATACGGGGCGCCCGAATCGGAACCGCAGCGCGAGGGACGCCTGATCACGTTCATCGTGGCGCCCAAGCGGACGGCGCAGCCGGGCTGAGAACCGGCGACGGGGCGCTCGGGGGCCGGTGACGCCGCCGGCTCCGTGCGGGCAGTGAAGGCATGGCTTGGCAACCGGCCGCGAGGCCGGACGGGGAAAGAGAGAGCGTCATGGGCAACGGCAAGATGAAGACCAACCGTTCGGCGGCGAAGCGACTGCGGCTGACCGGCAACGGGCGGGTCAAGCGGGCGAAGGCGTTCCAGGGACACCTCTTCACGGCGAAGAGTCCCAAGCGTCTGCGGAACCTGCGCAAGGGAACCCTGGTGGCCGGCGTCGACGAGGCGCGCGCCCGCCGGATGCTGGGCAAGGGATAATCAGCGAACCTCCGCCGCCGGCCGTCGCGCCGGGCGGAGTCCGTATCGGGAGGCCGAACGATGCCGAGAGCAACAAACAACCCCGCGGCGAAGCAGCGGCGGAAGAAGTACCTCAAGCGCGCGAAGGGATTCGTCAGCGGCCGGCGCCGGCAGGCGATCACCGCGCGCGAGACCGTCGAGCGCGCGCTGGCGTACGCCTACCGCGACCGCCGCACGAAGAAGCGCGACTACCGCAAGCTGTGGATCACGCGCATCAACGCCGCCGCGCGGGTGAACGGGCTGAGCTACAGCCACTTCATCAACGGACTGAAGAAGGCGGAGATCGAGATCGACCGCAAGGTGCTCGCCGACCTGGCCGTGCACGATGCGGGCGCGTTCGCGAAGCTGGCCGAGGCCGCCAAGAGCGCGCTCTGAGCCTGACGCCGCGAGGATGCCCCGGTGCCTCCCGGCGCCGGGGCATTCCGCCATGACGCCGCAACGGCCGGCGCTGCCCGGCGGAGGGGACCTCCCATGCAGGAGACGATCGAACGCCTGCGCACAGGCGCGCTGGCCGCCATCGGAGCCGCGGCGGACGAGGCGGCTCTCGAGGCGGTGCGCGTGTCGGTGCTGGGCCGCAAGGGCAGCCTGACCGGGCTGCTGCGCGGCCTGAAGGACCTGGACGAGGAGGCGCGGCGAGCGGCCGGCGCGGCGCTGAACGCGGCGAAGGAAGAGCTGACGGCGGCGCTGGCGGCGCGCGAGGCTGCGCTCGGGGCCGGTCGGCCGGCGGCGGCCAGCGGCTACGACCTGACTCTGCCGGGACGGGCGCCGGCGCCGGCGGGTTCGCTGCATCCGCTGCACATCGTGCTCGAGGACATCTGCGACATCTTCCACGGCATGGGCTTCAGCCGCGACGACGGGCCCGAGGTGGAGCTGGACTACTACAACTTCACGGCGCTGAACTTCCCGGACGACCACCCCGCGCGGGACATCCAGGACACCTTCTACATCAGCGACAAGGTGATCCTGCGCACGCAGACGTCGCCGGTGCAGGTGCGCATGATGGAGCGCCGCGAGCCGCCGCTGGCCTGCGTGTTCCCCGGGCGGGTCTACCGCAACGAGAACGCGGACGCCTCGCACAGCTCGGAGTTCTTCCAGGTCGAGGGGCTGGTCGTCGATCGCGCCGTGAGCCTGGCCGACCTCAAGGACACGGTGGACACGTTCGTCCGCAACTTCTTCGGCACCGCGGCGGCCACGCGCTTCCGGCCGCACTACTTCCCGTTCACCGAGCCCTCGGTGGAAGTGGACATGCAGTGCATCATGTGCGGCGGGAAGGGCTGCGGCACCTGCAAGCAGGGCGGCTGGCTGGAGATCATGGGCGCCGGCATGGTGCACCCGAACGTGTTCCGCGCGGCCGGCTACCCCGACGACCGGTACACCGGTTTCGCCTTCGGCATGGGGGTCGACCGGATCGCGATGCTCAAGTACGGCATCAGCGACATCCGGCTGCTGTACGAGAACGACCTGCGCTTCCTGAACCAGTTCCGAGGTGTGCGGTGAAGATCAGCCTCGATTGGCTCGGCGACTTCGTCAACTGGGACGACGAACCCGAGCGCCTGGCCCAACGCCTGACGGCGGCCGGGCTGAACGTCGAAGGCATCGAGCACGTGCGACGGGCGTTTCCGGGCGTCGTCGTGGCGCGCGTGCTCGAGCGCGAGAAGCACCCCGACGCCGACCGCCTGAGCCTGTGCCGGGTCGACGACGGCACCGGCGCCCCGGTGCAGGTCGTTTGCGGGGCGCCCAACGTGCGCGCCGGGCTGACCGTGCTCTTCGCGCGCGTGGGCGCGCAACTGCCGGGCGACTTCCAGATCAAGAAGTCGAAGATCCGCGGCGTCGAGAGCTGCGGCATGATCTGCTCGGCCACCGAACTGGAATTGGGGAGCGACGGTTCCGGGATCATCGAGCTGGACACGGACCTGGCGAGCGGGACGCCGGCGGACGCGCTGTTCGGTTACAGCGACACCGTGTTCGAGGTGGAGGTCACGCCCAATCGCCCCGACTGGCTGAGCCACGTGGGCGTGGCGCGCGAAGTGGCCGCGATCTACGGGACGAAGATGTCCCTGCCGCCGATGTGGAACGCGGTGGAGGGCGGCGAGAACCTGGGCGTGAAGGTGCGCGTGGAGAACTACGCGGACTGCGGCCGCTACACCGCCTGGGGCGCCCGGCAGGTGAAGGTGGGCCCGTCGCCGCGCTGGATGCAGGACCGCCTGCGGGCCATCGGCCAGCGCCCGATCAACAACGTGGTGGACATCACCAACTACGTGATGTTCGAGCTGGGGCAGCCGCTGCACGCCTTCGACCGGGGACAGCTGGCGGGCAATGCGATCACGGTGCGGCGGGCGGCCGCCGGCACGACGGTCCGAACCCTGGACGGGCAGGACCGCGAGATCGAGGCGGGGACGCTGCTGATCTGCGACGAGAAGGGCCCGGTGGCGCTGGCGGGCGTGATGGGGCTGGGCAACAGCGAGGTCTCCGGCCAGACGACCGAGGTCCTTCTGGAGAGCGCCTTCTTCGACCCGCGCCTGGTGCGCCGGGCCAGCCGCCGGCTGGGCCTCCTGAGCGAGAGCTCCTACCGCTTCGAGCGCGGCGCCGACTGGGAGATGGTCGAGCGCGGCGCGCTGCGGGCCCTGCACCTGCTGCAGGAGCACGCCGGCGCCTACATCGTGCGCGACTGGGCCGACCGGCGCGATCCCGACTACCGACCGGCCGATCCGGTCAAGCTGCGCGTCTGGCAGGTCAACCGCGTGCTGGGCACCGCGGTGACCACCGACCAGGTGGCTCAGATCCTCCAGCGGCTCGGCCTGAAGGTGCAGCCGATGGGCAACGCCGAGGCGATCGAGCAGGGCGCCGTCAACATGATGGTCCACGTGCCGAGCCATCGCCGCGACCTGGGCCTGGAGGTGGACCTGATCGAGGAGATCGCCCGGATCCACGGACTGGACCAGCTGTCCGGGCGCGGGGGCTTCCGCGTGGCCGGCGGGGCCGTCCGGCGCCCGCGGGACACGGCGGTGGCGCGGCTGCGCGGCTGGCTGAGCGCCTGCGGCTACCATGAAGTCGTGACCTCGAGCTTC
Source organism: uncultured Fibrobacteraceae bacterium (assembly GCA_964399195.1). GTDB lineage: Bacteria > Krumholzibacteriota > Krumholzibacteriia > LZORAL124-64-63 > LZORAL124-64-63 > CAINDZ01. The sequence goes on along the minus strand of CAYNPY010000022.1, from coordinate 25,200 downwards.
ATGGCGGCCGGCGACCTCGATCGCCTGGGACTGGCGGCCGAGGACCCGCGGCGAAGCACGCTGTCGGTCGTCAATCCGCGGCACGGCGGCGATACGCAGCTGCGCACGCTGCTGGCGCCGTCGGCGCTGCTCGTGGCGCGGCGCAACCTGAACGCGGGCGCCGCGGCGCCGGTGCGGCTGTTCCAGGTCGACCGCGTCTTCCGGCCCGGCCTGGACCCCGGCCGGCCGCTGCGCCATGCCGACGAGGCGCTGCTGCCGGGAGAGCCCGTCTACGCGCAGCTGGTGGTGGCGGGCTGGCGCGAGACCGGACTGGGCGGCGTGCCGAGCGACCTTCTGGAACTGCGCGGCGCGGTCGAGGCGCTGGCGGCCGACCTGCGGCTGCCTCTGGACCTGGAACCGGGCGGCGACGAACCGTGGCTGGAAGCCGGCGCGTGCTGGCGGATCCGCGACGCGGCGGGCCGACAGGTGGGCGTGGCCGGCCGCGTGGCCAACCGCGTGCTGACGGCCTTCGACGTCGACGCGCCGGTGGCGGTGGCCGAGATCCGGCTGGACGAACTGGACCTGTCCCCGGCCCCGATGCGGTTCGAGCCGTTCGCGCGGTTCCCGGCGGTCAAGCGCGACCTCTCGCTCCTGGTGCCGCAGGGGGTGGCCTTCGGCGCCCTGCGGGACGTCGTGCGGGAGGCGGGCGGACCGCTGCTCGAATCGTCGGAACTCTTTGATATCTATCGCGGCAAGGGCGTTGCCGAAGGGGTCGCGGCGTTCGGAATTCGCTTGAAGTTCAGGTCGGCCAAGGGTAGCCTGAAGGGAGAGGCGGTGGACGCGGCGATCGCCCGGATCCTCGGGGCGCTGAAGGACCGCCTGGGCATCGAACCAAGGGCCTGAACACGCGCGGTCCCTGCTGCCGAAGCGGGGGCGCGGGCGCGGCCGGGCCGCAGCCGGACGCACAGGGAAGTGAGCGGGTGGCGATGGACGACAACCTGCAACTGCTGGAGAACAAGGTCCTGGAGGCGGTTGCCCTCATCAAGGACTTGAAGGCCGAGAACAGCCGCTTGGCGGCGCGCTGCGAAGACTTGGCCGCGCGTTGCGAAGACTTGGCGGCGCAGGTGGCGGAGCTGGAGTCGGGCCGTGAGCGGCTCGCGGCGGAGTTGGCGAACGCCCAGGCGTCGGCCGGCGACCTGGAGCGGTACGAGGAGAAGCGGAAGGAAGTCGAGGACAGGGTGGGCGGTCTCCTGCAGAAGCTCGCGGCGCTGGGCTAGCGGCGCGAGGGGAGACCGGCCGGCGGCGACCGCGGTCGCCGACGGGCCCTGGATGACCGGGAATACCGGCGTGCGGCGGAAAGCGGTCCATGCAGGAACCTGAGAGCGTGACGGTCAGCATCTTCGGCAAGGAGTACACGCTGCGGGGTGCGGCCGAGGCCGAATACGTGCGCGACGTGGCGGCGTTCGTCGACCAACGCATGAACGAGGTCGCGCGCGGCACGTCCGTGGCCTCGACGGCGCGGGTCGCGATCCTGGCCGCCGTGAACATCGCCGACGAGCTGTTCCGCGAACAGCGGCGGCGGCTCGAGGAACAGGCGACGCTCGAGGACCGATCCGAGCGGCTCAGCCATCTCCTGGACAGGGAGCTGGCGGCGGGCCGCGCCCCAGGAACCGGTGGTGATGCCCTGCCCGGCGCGTGATGGGTCGTACAAGTGAGCCAACACTTCCAATGAGGGACCCCGGAGTTCCCGGCCGGAGGCCAAGCCCTTCGGGGATGGGCGAGGGACGGGACAGGGGACCCACCTGGAGCAACTCGGTTCAGTTGCTCCGGCTCACACGACCGGGCGGGGCGTCAGCCGGCCTCACCGTTTTCCGCCCCTCGTTTCCCGGGTGCCGGCGCGGACCCGTCTTGAGCGGTCCCGCCTAGGGAAGGAGAGGCTCCATGGCGCAGATCCCCGTTTACGTTCCGGCGGCGCTGGCGGCCGCCGCGGCGTATGCGGCCGGCTGGCTGGTGGCCCGGCGTCGCGGCGAACGCCTGTACGGGCAGTCGCAGGCCGCGCGGGACAAGGTGCTGGCGGACGCCCGCCAGGAGGCCGCGGCCGTCCTGAAGGCGGCCGAGCTGGCCGCGCGCGAGGAGGTCCTGGCTGCCCGGACCCGCTTCGAGGCGGAGACGGACAAGACCCGGCGCGAGTCGCGTTCGCGGCAGGAGACGCTCGATCGCCGCGAGGACGGGCTGGACCGCAAGGCGGCCCTCGTCGACCAGAAGGAGGCGCGCCTGGCGCAGCAGGAGGACGAACTGCGGCAGCGGCTGGCTGCGGCCGAGAAGGACCGCGAGGCGGCGACCGCCCTGGTGGCCGCCCGGCGCGCCCGCCTCGAGGAGGTCGCTGGGCTGACGGCCGAGGCGGCGCGCCAGCAGCTGGTCGACGCGATGGTGGCCGACGCGCGCCACGCGGCCGCGCACGCGGTGCAGCAGGCGCGGGAGGAGGCCGAGCGCGGCGCCCGGCGCGAAGCCGTCAAGATCCTGAGCGTGGCGGTGCAGCGCTACGCGGCCGAGCACGTCGCCGAGACCACCGTCTCGGTCGTGGACCTGCCCGGCGACGAGATGAAGGGCCGCATCATCGGCCGCGACGGGCGGAACATCCGCTCCTTCGAACAGGCCACCGGCGTCGACGTCATCATCGACGACACGCCCGGCGCCGTCATCATCTCCGGTTTCGATCCCGTCAGGCGCGAGGTGGCGCGCCTGGCGCTGGAGCTGCTCGTGCGCGACGGGCGCATCCACCCGGCGCGCATCGAGGAGGTCGTGCAGAAGACGAGCGAGGAACTCCGCGAGCGCATCCGCGAACTGGGCGAGCAGGCCTGCCTGGAGGCCGGCCTCAAGGGCGTGAACCCCGAACTCCACCCCTATGTCGGGCGCCTGCACTACCGCACCAGCTACGGGCAGAACCTGCTGAAGCACTCGGCGGAGGTCGCCGCGGTGGCGGGCGTCATCGCCGCCGAGCTGGGGCTGGACCAGAAGCTGGCGCGGCGCTGCGGCTTCCTGCACGACATCGGCAAGGCCGCCGACCACGAGTTCGAGGGTCCGCACGCGGTGATCGGCGCGCGGCTGTGCAAGAAGTTCGGCGAGGACCCGGTCGTCGTGAACGCCGTCGGCGGGCACCACCAGGACGTCGAGCCGGACTCGCCCTACACGTACATCACGGCGGCGGCGGACGCGGTCTCGGCCTCGCGTCCGGGCGCCAGGCGCGAGAGCGTCGACACCTACATCGAGCGGCTGGAGCACCTCGAGCGGATCGCCGAGAGCTTCGAGGGCGTGGAGAAGTCGTACGCCATCCAGGCCGGG
>CAYNPY010000022.1:0-21869 GCA_964399195.1 uncultured Fibrobacteraceae bacterium | reverse complement strand
ATGGTCAACCACGCGAAGGTCTCGGACGCCGAGGCGGCCTTGCTGGCCGAGGAGGTCAGCCGCCGCATCGAGGCCGAACTGGAGTACCCGGGACAGATCCGGATCATGGTGATCCGCGAAACGCGCGCCACGGCGGTCGCGCGGTAGGGCGGGGACGGAGCGTCGCGCCGGCCGGGCGCGGCCGGCGCAGGGAGGCAGCCGTGGAGACTCGCTTGCTCAAGGGCGCGCCGGTGCGCGACGCGGTGTTCGCGGAACTCAAGGCCAAGGTGGCCGGGGCGCGGCGTCGCCCGGGGCTGGCCGTGATCCTGGCCGGCGACGACCCCGCCTCGGCGGTCTACGTCAGCCACAAGGGCAAGGGCTGCGAAGAGGTGGGCTTCCACCACGAGACGCACCGCCTGCCCGCCGACGTTTCTCAGGCGGCGCTGCTGGCGCTGGTGGCGCGGCTGAACGCCGACCCGCTGATCGACGGCATCCTCGTGCAGCTGCCGCTGCCGAAGGGCATCGACCAGGAGGCCGTGCTGCTGGCCGTCGACCCGCTGAAGGACGTCGACGGCTTCCACCCGGCCAACCTGGGGCGGCTGGTGGCCGGGCATCCGCGCTTCGTGCCCTGCACGCCGAAGGGGATCATCCGGCTGCTGCGCCACTACGATCTGCCGACCGCCGGGCGCCGCGTGGCGGTGGTCGGCCGCAGCGTCATCGTCGGGCGACCGCTCAGCCTGCTGCTGTCGCTGAAGGGGGCGTTCGGCGACGCGACGGTGACGATGTGCCACTCGGCGACGCGCGACCTGGCGGCCGTGACCTCCGCCTGCGACGTGGTGGTGGCGGCGATGGGCGCCCCGCGGGCGCTGGGCGCGGCGCACATCGGCCCCGGCGCCGTCGTGATCGACGTCGGGATCAACCGCGTGGCGGACGCCACGCGGCCTTCGGGCGAGCGCCTGGTCGGGGACGTCGACGAGGCGGCCGTCCGCGGCCGGGCCGCGGCGTTCACCCCGGTGCCGGGAGGGATCGGCCCCATGACCATCGCCATGCTCCTGGAGAACACCTGGGAGGCGTACGCGCGCGCGGAGGGCCGCGATGCCTGATCCGTCCGCGGATTCGCTGGAGCGTGAACTGCGGCGCGAGCGACGCCTGGTCGAGCGCGCCCTGCGGGCCGCCCTGCGAGAGGAGCGGGGTGTGCCGGCCCGGCTGCGCGAGGCGATGGCCCACAGCCTGCTGGGCGGCGGCAAGCGCCTGCGCCCGATCCTGCTGCTGTGGGCCTACGACGCGGTGGCGTCGCGGCGGCGTCCGCCGGTCGGGCGCGACGGGGCGTTGCGGGCGGCGGCGGGGCTGGAGATGCTCCACACGTACTCGCTGATCCACGACGACCTGCCGGCGATGGACGACGATGTGCTCAGGCGGGGGCGCCCGACGTGCCACGTGGCCTTCGGCGAGGCGACGGCGATTCTGGCCGGGGACGGCCTGCAGGCCCGCGGCTTCGGCCTCCTGGCCGAGGGCGGCGGCGCGCGGGGCGCCCGGCTGGTGGCGCGCGTGGCGGCGGCCGTGGGGCCGGCCGGCATGGTCGGCGGGCAGCAGGCGGACCTGGAGGCGGAGGGCCGCGCCGCGACCGGGGCGGACGTGCGCCGCATCCACCTCGGCAAGACGGCGCGCCTGCTGGCCGCCGCGCTGGCCGGCGGGGCCGAGCTGGGCGGCGCGACGCCGGGAGCAGTGGCCGCGGTCGAGGCGGCCGGACTGCAGCTGGGACTGGCGTTCCAGGGCGCGGACGACCTGCTGGACGTCACCGGGACGGCGGCCGCCCTGGGCAAGTCGGCGGGCAAGGACCAGGCGGCCGGCAAGGCGACGTGGGTCGGCCTGGAGGGGATCGAAGCGGCGACGAGGCGCGCGGCCCGGCAGGGCACGGCCGGCCTGGAAGGCCTGCGGCGGGCCCTGCCGCCGGGGCCGGCGCGCGAGCGCCTGCTGGCCCTGGGCGTCCGGATGTGGCAACGGGACCGCTGAGCCCGGGCGCCGGACTGCGGGAGGCGGCGATGGACCAGTGGCCGGCCTGGGCGACGGTGGCGGCCTGCGGAGTCGCGGGCCAGGTCGTGAAGTTCGCGCTCTACTCGGCAGTGGCCCGGCGGCCGGCGCCGGCGGCTCTGCTGCAGGGCCACGGGGCGCCGAGCCTGCCGGCGGCGGTCCTGGCGTGCCTGCTGGGGCTGATGGTGATCCAGCGCGGCTGGACGTCGAGCGAGGCGTCGCTGGCCCTGGTCGTGGCCGTGATCGCCGTGCACGACACGGTCAAGCTGCGGCACGCGGCCACGCGCCAGCGCGAGCTGGCGCACGCGATCGTCACCACCGAGCCGGCCGCCGGGCCGCTGCGGCGGAGCGTGGCCGGGTATCTCGACCCGGTCAGCCACCACCCCGCGCACGTGGTGACCGGGATCGTGTTCGGGATCCTGTTCGCGGTAGCCGCGAGCGCGCCGCCGCGCTAGGCTGCCGGGGACGGCAACGGGGCGTCCAAGCGCCGGCCGGGCTCCGCGGCCCGGCCGGCGAGCACAGAAAGAAGGCGCGATGGGCGGCATCCTGCCCGGCATCGGCGGGCCCGAGGACCTCAAGCGGCTGAGCGGCGAGCAGCTGACCGCGCTGTGCGCCGAGCTGCGCGAGCAGATCATCTCCAGCGTGTCGCGCACGGGCGGGCACCTGGGCGCCAGCCTGGGCGTCGTCGAACTGACGGTCGCGCTGCACCGCGTGTTCGATTCCCCGCGCGACAAGATCGTCTGGGACGTCGGCCACCAAGCGTACGGACACAAGCTGCTGACCGGCCGCCTGGCCGGGTTCGACACGCTGCGCCGCCGGGGCGGCGTCTCGGGCTTCCCCAAGCGGAGCGAGAGCGCGCACGACACCTTCGGCGTGGGGCACGCCTCGACGGCGATCTCGGCGGCGGTGGGCTACGCGGCGGCGCGCGACGCCCGCGGCGAGGACAACGCCGTTGTGGCCGTGGTGGGCGACGGCGCGCTGACGGGCGGCCTGGCCTACGAGGGCCTCAACAACGCGGGCCTGCTGGGCACCAACCTCATCGTCATCCTCAACGACAACAAGATGAGCATCTCGCCCAACGTGGGCGCCATCTCGAAGTACCTCACGCGGATCACGAGCGGGCGGCACTACCTGCGCCTGGAGGCGGACGTCTGGGACCTGCTGGGCCGGATGCCGCGCGGCGGCCGCGCGCAGGAACTGGCCGGGCGCATCAAGGAGAGCCTCAAGCAACTGGTCGTGCCGACGGTGCTGTTCGAGGAGCTGGGCTTCAAGTACTACGGCCCCCTGGACGGCCACGACCTGCCGCTCCTGATCCGCACGCTCCAGGCGGTGCGCCAGTTGAAGGGGCCGATCCTGATCCATCTGATCACGGAAAAGGGCAAGGGCTACAGCTTCGCCGAGCAGGACGGTCAGCGCTACCACGGCGTCGGCAAGTTCGACAAGGCTGAGGGCATCAAGGTGGTCGCGCCGGCGGTGCCGTCCTACACCGACGTCTTCGGCGACACCATGTGCGAGCTGGCGGCGGCCAACCCGCGGATCCACGCCATCACGGCCGCCATGCCCTCGGGCACCGGCCTGGACCGCCTGCGCGAGCAGGCGCCGCGGCGCTGCCATGACGTGGGCATCGCCGAGGGACACGCCGTCACCTTCGCCGCCGGCCTGGCCTGCGCCGGCGAGCGGCCGGTGGTCGCCGTCTACTCGACGTTCCTGCAGCGGGCCGTCGACCAGATCATCCACGACGTGGCGCTGCAGCACCTGCCGGTGGTGTTCGCGGTGGACCGCGGCGGCGTCGTCGGCGAGGACGGGCCGACGCATCACGGCGTGTTTGACCTGACCTTCCTGCGCATGGTGCCGGGGATGGTGGTCATGGCGCCGCGGGACGAGGACCAGCTGCGGCACATGCTGGCGACGGCGCTGGCGCGCGAGGACGGGCCGAGCGCCGTGCGCTATCCGCGCGGGGCCGGGCTGGGCGTGCCGCTGACCGGCGCGCCGACGCCGCTGCCGATCGGCCGCGCCGAGACGCTGCGGCGGGGCGCGGACGCCTGCCTGCTGGCCGTCGGCACGATGGTGCCGGCGGCGCTCGGGGCGGCCGAGCTGCTGGCGCGCCGCGGACTGGAGATCGAGGTCGTGGACATGCGGTTCGTCAAGCCGCTCGACGCCGAGCTGCTGGCGGACGTCTGGCGACGGCACCGCGAGGTGTTCACGCTGGAGGAGAACACCGTCCTGGGCGGCTTCGGCGCCGGCGTGCTGGAATGGGCCGCCGCCCACGAGCACCATCGTGCCGACGAAGCGCACCCGCCGCGCGTGGAGTGCGTGGGGATCCCCGACGAGTTCCAGGAGCACGCGACGCGCGCCGAACTGCTGGCGGGCATGGGGCTGGACGCCGCCTCGCTGGCCGAGCGCGTCGCGGCGCGGCTCGCCGAGGCGCGCGCCGACGAGGAGCGGGGGTCGGGACGGCGCGCCGGGAGCGCGTCGTGACCCCGCGCGGCGAAGACCGGGCGGCCGGTCGCGCCGCCGCGGCGCCGGTCACCGTCGGGCTGCTGGGCAACGCGGCGAAACCGGACATCGGCGCGGCGGTGACGGCGGCCGCGGCGGCGTGCCGCGCCCACGGCCTGCGGCTGCTGGCGGCCGGCGAACTGGCCGCCGCCGCTCCGACCGGAGTGGAGGTGCTGCCGGAGGCGGATCTCATCGCAGCCTGCGACGTGCTCGTGGCCCTGGGGGGCGACGGCACGATGCTGCGCGCCGTGCGCGCGGTGGGCCAGAGCTCGGTGCCCCTGCTGGGCGTGAACCTGGGCTCGCTCGGCTACCTGACGGACATCCCGCTGCCGGACCTGGGGCGGGCGTTCGCGCAGCTGGCCGCCGGCGACTACCACCTCGAGGACCGCTCACAGGTGCAGTGCGCCGTCCGGCGCGACGGACGGCAGCTGGCGGCTCTGACGGCGCTCAACGACCTGGTCCTGAACATGGGGCCGTTGCCGCGGGCCATCGAGATGGAGCTGCGGCTGGACGGGGATTCGCTGGGGCACTTCCTGGGCGACGGCGTCGTCGTGGCCACGCCGACCGGATCGACCGCCTACAACCTGTCGGCGGGCGGCCCGATCTGCCAGACATCCGTGCCCTGCCTGCTCATCGCCCCGATCTGCCCGCACGCCCTGGGCATGCGCCCGCTCGTGGTGCCCGAGCCGACCCTCATCGAGATCATCCTGCTGGGCACCGGCGAGGGCGCCGTGCTGACGGCCGACGGCCAGGAGGTCGTGCGGGTGGCCGACGGCGACCACCTGGAGTTCGGGCTGGCGGAGGCGCGCGTGAGGCTGGTCAAGTTCCCCCAGAGCAGCTTCTACCGCGTCATGCGGCACAAGCTCAACTGGGGCGGACCCCGGCGGCGCGAACGCAAGGGGCGCTGATGCTGAGGGAGCTGCGCATCGCCCACCTGGCTCTGGTCGACGAGGCGACCCTGCCGCTCGGGCCGGGCCTGACGATGCTGACCGGCGAGACGGGCGCCGGCAAGTCGCTGGTCGCCGGCGCGCTGTCGCTGCTGGCGGGCGGCAGGGCCGAGCCGAAGCTGATCCGCGAGGGCGAGGATCTGGCCTGGGTCGAGGGCGTCTTCGACCTGGCCGAGAACGAGGCCGCCCTGGCGGCCTGTTCCGCGCTGGGCGTGCGCGTCGGCGGCGACGGGATCCTGGTGCTGCGGCGGGAACTGCGGCGCGAGGGCCGCGGCCGCGTGCTGATCAACGGCCTGGTCTCCTCGCAGGCGCTGCTGGAGGACGTCGGCGGCCGGCTGGTCGCCATCCAGAGCCAGGACCAGCAGCGGCAGCTGTCGCGGCCCGCGTTCGCGCGCGAGTTCCTCGACGCGGCGCTGGGGTTGGACGGCGAGCTGGCGGCGATGCGCGAGGCCGTGGGCGCCCACCAGGCAGCCGCGGCGGCGCTGGCCGAGCGTCAGCGCGAAGCGGACCTGGCCCGCCGCCAGCAGGAGATGTGGGAGTTCCAGCACCGCGAACTGGCCGAGATGCGCCTGCGCGAGGGCGAGGTCGAGAAGCTCGACGAGGATCTGGCCGTGGGCCGCAACGCGCGCGGCCTGCTCGAGGCGGCGGCGCGCGCGCTGGAGAGCCTGTGCGACGGCCAGCCGGCGGCGCGGACGCTGCTCGGGGCCGCGGAAAAGGCCCTGGCGGCGCAGGAGCGGACCAGCGCGCGCCTGGGCGGAGCGCTGCGCCTGGTGCGCGACGCCGAGGCGGCCGTGGGCGAGGCCGCGGCGGACCTGCGACGGTTCGCCGACGGGCTGGAGATCGATCCCGCGCGGTTGGACGAGTGGGAGGAGCGTCGCGCGCGCTACCAGTCGCTCTGCCGCAAGTACCAGCGCGACGTGCCCGGTCTGATCGCCCTGCGCGACGAACTGGCCCAGCAACTGTCACGCCAGGGGCGCGCGGACCAGGACGTGCGCGACCTGGAGGAGAACCTGCGGACGGCCGCGGCGCGGGCCGCGGTCGCGGCAGCGGCGCTGCGCAAGGCCCGGCGCGACGGCGCGCCGGGCGTGGCGCGTCGCGCCTGCGAACTGATCCGCCCGCTGGCCCTGCCGGACCTCGAGATGCGGTTCGAGATCGAGCCGGATCTCTACGCCGCCGGCGCCGTGGAACTGGACGGGCAGCGCTGCCGCGTCACCGGCCACGGCGCCGACCAGGTGCGCCTGCGCGTGCGCACCAACCGCGGCGAGGCGCCCGGCGAGGTCGGCGCGATCGCCTCCGGCGGCGAACGGTCGCGGATCTGGCTGGGCCTGTCGGTGCTGGCCGACCGGCAGACCGAGCGACCCCTGCTGCTGTTCGATGAGATCGACGCCGGCCTGGGGATGGACAACGCGCGGCCGGTCGCCGCGCTGCTGGCCCGGCTGGCCGCCGGCCGCCAGGTGGTCTGCATCACGCACCTGGCCACGGTCGCGGTCCAGGGCGGCCGGCACTGGGTCGTGCGCAAGGCGCCGCGGGGAAGGCGGACCGTGCTGACCGTGTCCGAGGTGGCGGGCGAGGAGCGCGTGCTGGAGGTGGCGCGCCTGCTCGGGGGCGCGGCGGGCGGCCAGGGGCCGGTCGCCGCGCAGGTGGCCTATGCCAGGGAACTGCTGGCCGGCCGGGACCCCGGCCCGGCACCCGGCATTTGACGACCGGCGGCCGATGCCCCATTATAGCCGGCCAGGGTGCGCCCGTAGCTCAGCTGGATAGAGCGTCTGCCTCCGGAGCAGAAGGTCGTGAGTTCGAATCTCGCCGGGCGTACCAACACCTTCCCGCCGCCTGGGCCGGCGCCGAGACCATGACCAACCTTTTGCGGCTGCTCCTGTTGCTGGCGCTCTTCCTGGTCGGGCGCGGCGTCTACCGCGCCTGGCGCCTGGACCGCGCGCGCGAGCGCGAACGCCGGCACGCAGCGCGCACCGGGCGCTACGGGAACCTGTCGGACCAGGACGTCAGCGATGCTGATTTCGAAGAGATCCCCAAGGACAAGTGAGCGCTTCTCCTCGCGGTTCGGGGACGGCGCTCCCGGCGATTTCCCGCTGCGGCAGTACCTGCGGCTGCGCGAGGATCTGCAGGTCCAGACCGTGCACGCGGCGCTGACGGCGCTGCTCGCGGTCCTGCTGCTGGTGTTCGGGCGCGCGCTGGACGGGCTGTTCCTGGCGCACGGGGCGCACCTCAGCCCCTGGTACCGCCGGGGCCTGTGGTTCCTGGTCGTGATCCTGGCCCTTTCGGTCCTGCGCCGTCTGTATTATAAATTGGTGGAACTTCGCCAGATACGGCGCGAGATGCTGGAACTGCGCGCCGGCTTCCGTCAGCAGGGGGCTGACGAAGGTGATTGACGGGGGCGCCGGCGGCAGCGGCCCGCGCGCCGGACGTTAAGTCCTTACTGTCACGGCCGATACAGGTGGACGTCGAAGCGCTCCGCCGCCGGGACCGCGCCGCGGTGCCCGGCGGCATGTTGCCCTACCGCCCAAGAGGTGTCCCATGCAGCAGCAGGCCCTGATCGAGAAACTGAAGACCCGCAAGGCTCGCCTCAGCGTCCTGGGGCTCGGCTACGTGGGCCTGCCCCTGGCCGTGGCCTACGCCAAGGCGGGCTTCGAGGTCGTCGGCTTCGACCTTTCGCAGGAGAAGGTCGACGCCATCAACCGCAAGAGCAGCTACATCATCGACATCACCGACCAGGAACTGGCCGAGGCCGTCAAGCCCGGCGGCCTGCGCGCGACGACCGACTTCTCGGAGCTGGCGAAGGTCGATGCGGTGAACATCTGCGTGCCGACGCCGCTGGGCAAGACGCGCGACCCGGACATCTCGTACATCCAGTCGGCGGTCGCCTCCATCAGCGCGAGCATGCACGCGGGGATGCTGGTCATCCTGGAGAGCACGACCTATCCGGGCACGACCGAGGAAGTCATCCTGCCCATCCTGTCCAAGGACGGCCTGGTCGTGGGCAAGGACTTCTTCCTGGCCTTCTCGCCCGAGCGCGTGGACCCGGGCAACGCCCAGTTCACGACGATCAACATCCCGAAGGTCGTCGGCGGCGTGACCCCGGCGTGCACCGAGGTGGCGCGCACGCTGTACAGCCAGGTGATGCAGAAGGTGGTGCCGGTGTCCTCGGTCCGCGTGGCCGAGACGGTCAAGCTGCTGGAGAACACGTTCCGCAGCGTGAACATCGCGATGGTCAACGAGCTGGCCCTGATGTGCGCGGCGATGGACATCGACGTCTGGGAAGTGATCGCCGGCGCCTCGACCAAGCCGTTCGGCTTCATGCCGTTCTATCCCGGCCCGGGCTTGGGCGGCCATTGCATCCCCATCGATCCGTTCTACCTCTCCTGGAAGGCCAAGCAGTACGGCTCCGAGGCGCGCTTCATCGAGCTGGCCGGGCAGATCAACGGCGCGATGCCGAAGCACGTGGTGAACCTGACGGCGCAGGCGCTCAACACGCGGAAGAAGGCGCTCAACGGCAGCCGCGTGCTGGTCGTCGGCGTCGCCTACAAGCCGGCCATCGACGACATCCGCGAGTCGCCGGCGCTGGACGTGATCGAGCTGTTGAGCAAGGCGGGAGCTCGGGTCTCGTGGTACGATCCGCACGTGCCGTCGCTGCCGGCGGAGATCCACGGCGAGCAGCTCGCGGACTGGTCGAAGGCGCAGCTGGCCGCCTTCGACGCCGCCGTCATCGTGACGCCGCACCCGACGGTGGACCACAAGGTGCTGCTGGGCGCCGGGCCGCTGGTGGTCGACACGCGCAACGCCCTCAGGGGCGAATCCCACCCCGACCTGACGCGGCTGTAGGCCGGACCGGGAAGAAGGACGCATGGCCCGTTACCTGGTGACCGGCGGCGCGGGCTTCATCGGCTCGCACGTGGCCCGGGCGCTCGCCGCCGCCGGTCACGACGTGGTCGTGCTGGACAACCTCTCGACGGGCCGGCGCGAGAACCTCGACGGCGCCGACGGCCGGTTGGAGCTGGTCGTCGGCAGCATCACCGACCTCGACACGGTCGAGCGCTGCTGCCGCGGCGTCGATTGCGTGTTCCACCAGGCGGCGCTGCCGAGCGTGCCGCGGAGCGTGGCCGACCCGCTGGCCAGCGACGAGCACAACGTGGGCGGCACGCTGCGCGTGTTCTGGGGCGCGCACCGGCAGCGCGTGCGGCGCGTGGTGTTCGCCGCCAGCAGTTCCGTGTACGGCAATACGGCCGAACTGCCGAAGCATGAGGGCATGCCGCCGCGGCCGCTGTCGCCGTACGCCGTGAACAAGGTGGTCGGCGAGATGTACGGCGCGGTGTTCACCAGCCTCTACGGGCTGGGCACGATCGGCCTGCGCTATTTCAACGTGTTCGGGCCGCGGCAGGACCCGCAGAGCCAGTACGCGGCCGTGGTGCCGCGCTTCATCACCGCCTTCCTGCGGGGTGAGGCGCCGGTGATCCATGGCGACGGCGCGCAGTCGCGCGACTTCACCTACATCGACAACGTGGTGGAGGCTAACCTGGCCGCGTGCCGCGCCCCCGAGACGGCCTGCGGCCGTTCCTACAACATCGCGCTGGGCGGCCGCGTCTCGGTGACGGACCTCTGCCTGAAGATCCGGGGCCTGGTCGGCTCCGACGTGGAGCCGCGCTACGACGCGGCGCGCGCGGGCGATGTCCAGCACTCGCAGGCGGATGTCCGGCTGGCGCGCGAACATCTGGGCTACGCGGGCGAAGTGGATCTGGACGAAGGCTTGCGGCGGACCGTGGCCTGGTACCGTGACCGGGCCGCACCGCGCGGAAAGGCGTGACGATGACCAATCCTGGCGTGCAGCGGCGGACGGCGCACACGGCGCCGGTTCTGACGGTGGCCTTGGCGCTGGCCCTGGCGGCGGCCCTGCCGGGGGCGACGGGCGCCCTGGCGCAGGAGCCCGGCGGCGCGATCGCCCCGGGCGACGTCCTGCAGATGACGGTGCCCGGCCGCCCGGACCTTGACCGGACGCTGGTCGTGGCCCGCGACGGGACGGTGGAGATCCCGCAGGTCGGGGAGATCCGCCTGGAGGGGCTCGGCCTGGCCGAGGCGGGCATCGTGCTCAAGCAGCGGTTGCGCCTGCTCGCGCCCACGCTTGACACCGTCGAGGTGGCGCGGACCGAGGCCGTCAGCTTCCGCGTCTACGTCATCGGCGAAGTGGGCCGAGCGGGACTGCATGAATTCCCGACGCCCCCGACCGTCTGGGACGTCATGCGCGCGGCCGGCGGACCGCTGCGCTCGGCCGACCTGCGCAAGGCGCGCATCATCCGCGATGACGAAGTCGGACCGCGCACGCTCCCGATGGACCTGTCGGGCCTGCTGGAAGGCGTCGGCTTTCCGGAGGATGAATTGCGCAACGGCGACACGCTGGTCGTGCCGGCGCTGCCCGCGGGCGTCTCCGGCGTCGCGGCGACGCGCGGCGTGAAGGTGTTCGGCGGCGTCGCGGTGCCGTCGGTCGTGCCGGTGGAGGAGCCCACGCCGCTGATGGATGTGCTCATGCTGGCCGGTTCGCCGACCGCGGACGCCAACCTCAAGAAGATCTGGTGGGTCCACGCGGCGGACGGCGCCGACCGGGCGCAACTGGTGAACCTGCGCCTGTTCCTGGAGAAGGGCGATCCGGCCGGGAATCCGGAGATCCTGCCCGGCGACACGGTGAACGTCACGCTGTCCAAGCCGAGCCGCATCCAGACGACGTTCGGCTTCCTGCTCGGCACGGCGGCGACGATCGCGGCGATCATGGTGGCCGCCAACCAGAACTAGTCCGGCCCGGCGCGAGCGCCGACCCGACCCGCGGGCGGTTCCGCAGCAGCGGGACCGCCCGTTCGGCTTCCCGGAGTCAGGAGCAGGCGCCGCGAGGGCGCCCAGAAGGCCAGCCCGACGCCCACGGCCAGCCAGAGCGTGAACAGGCGGATGACCAGGGCGGCGGCCGCGCCGGCGGAGTCGGGCACCGCCAGCCTGCCGAGCAGCCAGACGATCGTCGCCTCGGTGCCGCCCAGGCCGCCGGGCAGGAAGCTCAGCGAGCCGATCAGGGTCCCGGCGGCGTAGACGAATCCCGCCTGGCCGACCGAGACCTCCAGGCCCAGGCCGCGGCAGGTGACCCACATCCCCAGGCATTCGGCGCCCCAGGCGGCCGTCGACAGCGCCAGCGCCCAGAACGCGTCGCGCGGGCCCAGCAGCCGGCCCAGCGCGGCGGCGGCCCCGGCCAGGCTCTCGCGATGGGTGGCCAGGTGCCGGTGAGCGGCCACGCTGGCGACCAGATGGTCCCGCACCGGACGCACCTGGAACAGGATGAGCACCAGCGGCACGGCCAGGGCCGCGAGCAGCCCGGCGCGCAGCCCCACCAAAGGCCCGGGCCAGGCCGCCAGCCCGGCGGCCGCCAGCAGCAGGACGCCCAGGAAATCGTAGACGCGTTCGGCCACGATCACCGGCAGGCCGCGCGCCAGCGGCACCGCGAAGCGCTCGCGCAGCAGCCCGGCCTTGAAGACCTCGCCGATCTTGCCGGGCGTGATCACCATCAGGTAGGCGGAGAAATAGAGGATGGCCGAGTCGCGGCGGCGCAGGTGCACGCCGGACTGCCGCAGGAACAGTTCCCAGCGCAGGAAGCGCAGGGCGTAGTTCAGCAGCGAGAATCCGGCCAGGGGCAGGTACAGGTGCGACGGGAAGTCGCCCAGCCGCGTGCGCAGATCTCCCCAGCCGACGATCGCCGCCCCGGCGACGTAGACGACGGCGGTGGCGGCCACCACCAGGAAGGTCCGGGCGATCCAGCGGCGAGGTCGGGGCACGGGAAGCCTTTCGATCTCTCAAAACCCTTTGGCGAAACTGAACTTACGGATTACGTCAATTATGCCCGATAGCGCTGCGGGGCGCAACTGCTAAGCCGCGTTTCGCGTTCGCGGGCGGGTGCACGAAAAGGAAAACGGGGGTTGCCATCCTGACCCCGCTGGTGTACAATGAAGGAGTTCGCTGGCGATGGGGACGAAGACCGGGGGGCTTCGTCCAAATGACGGATCGCCGGATTCTCACCAGCTTCGGCAACCAAGGATGGCGCCGAGAACGCGCGGCGGTGTAGACCATGTCCAACAGGCTAACGGACGGGATGAGCGACCCGCTCCAGTTCGGCTCCGGCTACGTGGCGCGGACCGGCACTGCAGTGGTGTCGCTGGCGGCGGCGGTGCCGGCGGCGGCGGCCGGCGAACTGCTGGCGCCTGTGCCCAAGTATTCGGGAACCCTGCGGCTGCCGGGCAATGTCTTCCTGATGGTCAAGCGCGGCTTCGACGTCGCCGTCTCCCTGCTGGCGCTCGGGGCGTTCGCCCTGGTGCTGCCGCTGCTCGCGCTGATCATCAAGCTGGACTCGCCGGGCCCGGTGTTCTTCTCGCAGGAGCGCGTGGGCATCAACCGGCGCCGTTCGCGCAGCCTCTACGAAGGCCAGGACCGGCGCAAGGTCCTGCAGCCGGGGCGGCCCTTCAAGGTCATCAAGCTGCGCACCATGGGCGTGCAGGCCGAGGCGGGCGGGCCGCAGTGGGCGACGAAGAACGACGTGCGGATCACGCGCGTCGGCCGTTTCCTGCGCAAGACGCGCCTGGACGAGGTGCCGCAGTTCCTGAACGTGCTGCGAGGGGAGATGAGCCTCGTCGGCCCGCGCCCGGAGCGCCTGGTGTTCGTGCGGCAGCTGGAGAAGGAGATCCCCTTCTACCGCGACCGCCTGCTGATGCTCCCGGGCATCACCGGCCTGGCGCAGGTCATCAACGGCTACGACGACGGCATCGAGTCGGTGCGCCGCAAGATCGAGCTGGACCGCCAGTACATCCACTCGGCAGGCTTCCTGACCGAGTTCAAGATCCTGCTGGCCACGGTCAGCGTCGTGCTCAAGGGCGAGGGCGCCCGCTAGGCCCCGCCCGTTCCGCCCGCGAAGAAGGGGACCGCGCCCGGAGCGCGGTCCCCTTGTCGTTGTCGGCAGGGTCTCCGTGGTCGGTCCCCGGCGGCGGCCTCGCTCACCTGCGGGCTCAGCAGCCGTCCTTGCCGGGCCCGGCGGCGGCGAGCCGCAGGCGCTCGTCGATCACGGCGTTCAAGCGCGCCCCGGCGTCCAGGTCCAGGCGGGCGGCCGCGGCCGCCGTCGCGCGCGCGTCATCGTGACGGCCGAGTTCGAGCTGGCAGTCGACGAGATCGCTCCAGGCTTCGCCGTCGTCCGGCCTGGCGGCAACCTGCGCCTGCAGCGCCGCCAGGGCCCTGTGGTACGCCCGGTCGGCGGCGCCGGGCACCGCCGCGATCAGCCCGAAACGGGCGGCGGCTGCCTCACGGTCCCGTTCGAACCTCGCCTGCCCGAGCAGCGCGCGGCCGTCGCCGGCGGCGGCGGCGGGCGCTGTCGCGCAGATGGCTGCGGCCAAGATGAGCGCGGTGCGCCGTCCACGGTTGCGCATGGGAACTCCCTTCAGGACGTCGCCGCCCCGGCGACGTGGTGAGTCACGGAAACAGGATGAACGCGGCCGTCGGCGCCGCAGCCGCCGGTCAACCGGATCGGCGCGGGATAGTTCCCCGGGGCCTTGCCTGACCCGGGCGACCGGTGCATAATGCCGGCCAGCGGCCGCCTGCCTGGCGAGCCCCGGCCCGGACCCGCGACCCACCGCAAGGACCCCATGAAGCCCCTCATCCTGGTCATCGATGACGAAGAGGCGATCCGCCTGTTCCTGGAGTCGACGCTCGAGGACGAGGGCTATGAGGTGCGAACCGCCGCCTCCGGGAGCGATGGCCTGCGGGAGGCGGCGTCGCGCGCGCCGGACCTGGTGCTGCTGGACCTGATGCTGCCGGACATGAGCGGACTGCAGGTCCTGGGCAGCCTCAAGGAGAAGCTGCCGCACCTGTGCGTGGTGATGCTGACGGCCTACCGCGAGGCCGACACGGCCGTCAAGGCGATGAAGCTGGACGCCTTCGACTACGCGACCAAGCCCATCCAGCTCAAACACCTGCTGGCGGTGGTCAAGAGGGGCCTGGAAGAGACCGCCGAGGCCCGCGAGCGGTTCCAGCGCCTGACCCAGAGCGACCTGTTCGGCGGCATCGACGACGTGGTGCCGAGCCAGGACGCGGCCATGCTCGAGGTCTACGACACCGTCCGCCGCATCTCGGCGGGCGGCTCCAGCACCGTGCTGATCGAGGGCGAGTCCGGCGTCGGCAAGGACGTGGTCGCCAGCCTGATCCACCGGACCTCGCCGCGGCGCGAGTTCCCGTTCCTGGACGTCAACTGCGCGGCCCTGCCCGAGGCGCTGCTGGAGAGCGAGCTGTTCGGGCACGAGAAGGGCGCGTTCACCGACGCCGTGGCCCAGAAGCTGGGCCTGCTCGAGCTGGCCAACGGCGGCACGCTGTTCCTGGACGAGATCGGGGAGATGGCCCCCACCGTCCAGGTGAAACTGCTGCGCGTGCTGGAGAAGATGGTCTTCCGGCGGGTGGGGGGGCTGCAGGACATCGGCGTGGACGTGCGGATCGTCGCCGCCACCAACCGCAGCCTGGCCGCCCAGGTCCGCGCGGGCACCTTTCGCGAGGATCTCTACTACCGCCTGAACGTCGTGCGCCTGGCGGTGCCGCCCCTGCGGGCGCGTCCGGCGGACATCGTCCCGCTGGCGGAATACTTCCTGGGCAGGTTCAGCGGCCGCTTCAACCGGAACTTCAAGCGCTTCGACGAAACGGCTGTCGCGCAGATGCTTGCCTACCGCTGGCCCGGCAACATCCGCGAGCTGCGCAACGTGATCGAGCGGGCGGTGCTGCTGGAGGACGGCGTCGCGCTGACGGCGGCCCAGCTGCGGCTCGGCGCCGAACCCGACACCGGCGGCGAGGAGCTGCCGCGGACCCTGGCGGACGTGCTGACGGCGCCGTGGCCGGCCGACGGCGTGGATCTGGAGGAGCTGGTCGGACAGTTCGAGGCGGCGCTGGTGCGGCGCGCGCTGGCCGAGGCGCGCGGCAACCAGAGCCTGGCGGCGCGGCTGCTGCGCCTGAACCGCGACAAGCTGCGGTACCGGCTGCGGCGCTACGGGGTGCGGACATGAGATCATTGCGGGCGGCGGCGCTGGCCGCGGCGCTCTGGCTGGTCGCGGCGCCGGGCTGCGGCGTCTACTCCGCCAGCAGCGGGCGCGTCCAGGAAGAGCGCAAGCGGGTCTTCGTCGCCTTCCTGGAGAACGACACGGCGGAGGCCAACCTCGGCGTCGAGCTGACCGACGCGATCGTGCAGGCTCTGCAGGCGGACAACACGCTGAAGGTGGTCGGCGAGGACGTGGCGGATTCGGTGATCAGCGGGCGCGTCCTGCGCTACACGCTGCGGGAGATGGCCACGCGCCCGGACCTGACGGTGAACGAGTACCAGGTGCAGATCGCCGTCGCGCTCACGTTCACGATCCGCACGACGGGCGAGGCGATCTTCGAACGACGCACGTTCAACGGCTCGGGCAACTACGTGCTGAACGACCCGCAGGGCACCAGCGAGCAGACCGCCCGGGCGGAGGCGGCCGGGGAGATCGTGCGCGACATCCTGGCGCAGGTCGTGGAGGACTGGTGATGGCGCAGCGCAGCGGACGCGAGGCCGGCGGCGACCCCGGCTTCCAGGATCTCGTGCGGGAGGATCTCAAGACCGGGAAGTTCCGGCCCGTGTACCTGCTGGCGGGCGAGGATACGCTGCGCATCGAGGGCGTGGTCGAAAAGATCCGCAAGGATGCCCTCGGCGAAGCCGGCGCCGCCTTCAACTACCACGTGCTGCGCGGCGACCAGGTGCCGGTCGCCCGCGTCGTGCAGCAGGCGCTGGCGTTGCCGATGCTTGGCCGCGTGCAGGTCATCTGGCTGAAGCAGGCCGACGCCTGCGTGGCCGACGCCGACGGACAGGCCGCCCTCGAGAAGTACCTGGCCAAGCCGGTGCCCGAGACCATCCTGATCATGTCCACCGACAAGGCCGACAAGCGCAAGCGCTGGGTCAAGCTCTGCCAGTCGTCGGGCTTCTACTTCGACTTCACCCCGCCCAGCGGCGAAGCGCTGGTGCAGTGGGTGCTCAAGGCGGCCCAGAAGGAGGAGCTCCCGCTGGGCGCCGAGCAGGCGCGCCTGCTGGTCGAGCTGGTGGGAAACGACCTGCTGAGCCTCAAGAGCGAGATCGACAAGCTGGCGCTGATGAGCGAGGACCGCGGGCGCGCGTTCACCGCCGAGGAACTCGGCGCGGTGATCATGGACCAGGCGGCGCTCGAAGGCTACGAGATCACCGCCGCGCTGGAGCCCGGCCGCGCCGCCGAGGTGCTGCGCACCTGGTTCCGCCTGCAGGAGTGGGGGCGCAGCGCCCACGAGATCGCCCCCCTGCTCCTGGCCCGCATCCGCAAGGGGGCCCTCCTGGCCGCCTGCCGCCAGGAGGGGCTGCGCGACGGCGAGGCCGCCGCGCTCAGCGCGCAGAACCCCTACGCGCTCAGGTTCCTCGAACCGATGGTCCGCGGCATGGGCCTGGACGGCCTGAGCCGGGGCCTGGACGTGGCCCTGGACGCCGACCGGCGCTTGAAGGGCTCGCCGCTGAGCCCGGACCTGGTCGTCGAGAAGATGATCCTCGAACTGTGCCGCCGGCCGGACGACCCGCGCCCGGCCGCCACCCGCACCGGAAAGGACTGAACGATGTCGAGCACGCTGCGCGAATTCACCGACGCCGAATTCATGACCGCCGTCATGCACAACCCGCAGCCGGTCCTCGTGGACTTCTGGGCGCCCTGGTGCGGGCCGTGCAAGGCGCTGACGCCGACCATCGAGAAGCTGGCCGGCGAGTTCGCGGGCCGGGTCGTCGTCGGCAAGATGGACATCCAGGCGCACCCGCAGTCGGCCGGCGAGCTGGGCATCCGCAGCATCCCGGCGCTGCTGTTCTTCAAGGGCGGGCGCGTGGTGGATTCCCTGATGGGCGCGGTGAACGAGGCCAAGATCCGGGACAAGCTGGAGCAGCTGACGGAGTGAGTTCCGGGCGGACGGCGTCCCGGCGCCCGCACGCGTTTGCTTAACATAATATACATTATGCGCAATACCGGAAGCGGCAGGTGCAACGCGCTGCCGCGGCGCGGGTTGCGCCCCCGCGTCCGGCGGCCGGGCCGCGCGTCAGGCTCCGAACGGGATGCGCTCGGCCAGCTCGTCGAGGTACGGGATGCGCCAGGTCTCGCCGAACAGCGCGCGCGTGAAGCCCATCACCGAGAGCGCCAGCACGGCCAGGAAGAAGGCCAGGCGCAGGACCACGACGACCACGAACCCGAGCAGCGGGATGCGGCCGATGGTGCCGTCGATGATCAGGATGAAGAGGGCCCCCACCACCTCGGCCAGGAACAGGGCGAACCCCTGCCGGCAGTGGCGGTCCAGGAAGGGGCTGCGGTTGCCGCTGAGCATGGGCAGCAGCACGAGGAACGACGCGTAGCACAGGGCGCCGAGCCAGCGGTCACGAACCGGGATGTCCATGAGGCTCCCCTTGGGACGGCGGTGGGCGGTGACGTCCACGGGTTGTAATGTAATGCAGCGCGCGCGGAATGGAAACGTCGGGCTGCGCGCGGGCGCGCGCGGCGGGCACTGGAGGAAGTCGACATGAGGCTGGGCAGGAAGCGGGCCGCGTCGCCGCAGGGCGATTACCTGGAACTGGTGCCGCGGCGCCTCGTGGAGTCCGAGGCCGGCCCTGACGGCGCGATCGTGCTGCTGGTGCCGCGCTACCGCGACGCGGTCTTCGGTCGGCTCCTCCAGCCGCGGCTGGGCGCCCGGAAGCGTCACCTGCGGGTGCCGCTCGAAGCGCGCGGAGCGGCGCTGTGGGCGGCGGTGGACGGCCGCCGCAGCGTGCGGCAACTGGTGGAGGCCGTGCGCGCGGCGGCGCCCGACGACCAGGAGGACCTGCCGCGCCGCGTCTGCCTGTTCGTGCAGGCCATGGTGGACAACGGCTTCCTGGCGCTGGCCGGTTTCGAGCGGGCGTCGGCGCCGTCGGCCAAGGGGCTGGAAAGCACCTGAAAGAGTTTGTTTAATTGATTGTCTTAAATCAAGTTAGGGAATGTCCGATTGACTTTCCGGCGGAATCTGTCATGATGGCTGCTTCAGGGCGCGCGCGGGTGGCCTTCGGCAGGTGCGCGCCCCCATGTCGTGCCCGCCGGTCGGCGGCGGGGCCCAGCTGCCGCTGAGGAGGTGATCGCCGCGCACCATGCTACAGGAACTGCTGGACATCGTGATCTTCTTCGCCCGGAACATGCTGGCGGCGTTCGCCCTGTTCTTCGGCGTGTGCCTGCTGCTGGGCCGGCGGGCGCCGGTCGAGCGCCTGCGGCCCGCGCACGCCTGGTGGCTGTCGCTGGGCCTGCTCGCGGTCTTCGCGGCGATCGCGGCCTGGTACGTCGGGCTGGAGGGTTTGGCCGGCGAGGTGGAGCCCGCCGTCACCACGCTGTCGTGGCTGGTCAGCCAGGGCCACCCCCTCTACACGCCGTTCGACGCCGCTGAACGCTACAGCGTCCTCTACGGACCATCGGTGTTCCTGACCAACGGCCTGTTCCTCAGGCTCCTGGGGCCGTCGCTGGCGTCGGTCAAGCTGGTCTCGGCGCTGGCTGCCTTCGGATCGCTGCTGCTGATCTACGCCGCCCTGGCCCGCCGCCGGCGCGACACGCTGGCGATCCTCCTGGCGGCCGCGGCCGCGCTGTACTTCTGGGCGCAGGGTTTCGCGGTCTACCTGGTGAGGCCGGACGCTCTGCTGGTGTTCTCGGTGGCGCTGGCCCTGTATGGCGCGGCGCGGCTGCGGCGTTCCCTGGCGGTCCTGACGGTGGCGGCGGCGGCGGGCTTCGCCGTGAACCTGAAGCTGCACGGCTTCCTCTACTTCGTGCCGGTGGCGGCGCTGCTGGCGCAGCGGCACGGGCGGCGCGCGTGGCCGGCGGCGGCGGCGGGCGCGCTGGTGGTGGCGGCCCTCCCCTTCCTGCTGAACCCGCAGGTGTCGCTGGTCGACTATTTCGCCTGGATCGCGAACGCGTCGCGCCATGGGTTGACCACCGAGTACCTGGCGCTGGACCTGGGCTACGCGGCGGCGTTGCTGCTGCCGCTGGCCGGCACGCTGGCGCTGACAGGCTGGTCCCGCTGGCGCGGGACGCCCGAGAGCACGCTGGTCCTGGCGCTGGCGTCGGTCCTGCCGGCGATGCTGGTGCTGGCGTCGAAGCCGGGCGCCGGCCTGGTGCACCTCATGCCGCTGGCCGTCCCCACGGTGTACGTGCTGGGCCGCCTGGTGCAGCGCCTGCAGGACGAAGGCTTCGACTGGCGCCCGCGCGCGCGCCGGGCGGCGGCCCTTGCCTTCGGGCTGACGCTGCTGCTGGCCGGCAGCGTGAACGAATACCGGGCGGTCCGCCTGCTGGACTGGCAGACGCGCCTGCTGCCGGACCTCGAGCAGGACGTGCGCGGGGTGATGGCCCGCTACGACGACCTGCCGATGGCCATGGCCTGCGGCGGCGAGAACAAGCACTACCTGAGCACGTGGACGCGCGCCCTGCTGGCCTTCGACGGCAATCCCGTGCTCCTGGACCCGATCTCGGTCATGGACTCATCGCTGTCGGGGCGCGATTTGTCGGAATCCACCTACGACGCGATCAACCAGGGCCGCATCGCGCTGTGGCTGGTGCCGCGCGGCCAGGATCCCTTCCGCAAGGTCAACTGGTATACCCCCCACCTGCCCATCTTCCCGGAGGCCTTCCGGCGCCACTTCCTGGCCAACTACACGCAGCGCGCGCAGTCCCGGTACTTCGACCTCTGGTTCTGGAACGGGTTGCCGGAGATCGCGGGCGGCGGCGGTGGCGGCGTGGGTCTGGAGTCGGGCGGGATGATGGCCAGGTAGGCCGTGCCTGCGCCGGCGCACACGCGTCACGCACCTCGCCCCACGCGACCATCCGCTTATCACGATGGCGATACTGTGGTACCCCCGGCGGGATTCGAACCCACGGCCCCCAGATTAGGAATCTGGTGCTCTATCCAGCTGAGCTACGGGGGCACCGAAAACGGCGCGCAATCGGCAGAATGTGGACCGCTCAGGCGAAGTTCACAAGCGAAAACACCGGCGCTGACGGCTCCAGCTTCGCCCGCCCGCCCAGGAACTCCAGCTCGACCAGGAACAGGAATCCGGCCACCCGGGCGCCCGCCCCGCGCACCAGCTGCGCCGCGGCCAGGGCGGTGCCGCCGGTGGCCAGGAGGTCATCGACGATGACCACGCTCTCCCCCGCCCGGAAGCTGTCGAGGTGCGCCTCGATGGTGGCGGTGCCGTACTCCAGGGCGTAGGTCACCGCGCGCGTGGCGGCCGGCAGCTTGCCCTGCTTGCGGACCAGGGCCAGCGGCACGCCCAGCTGCAGCGCCAGCGGTCCGCCGAAGACGAAGCCGCGCGACTCGATGGCCGCCAGCCGGTCGCAGCGCACGCCTTCCAGCAGGCCGCGCAGCCCGGCGACGGCGGCGGCGTACGCGGCCGGATCCTCGAGCACCGGCGTGATGTCCTTGAAGAGGATCCCCGGCTTGGGGAAATCGGGCACGTCGCGGATGACGCGGCTGAGGTCCAGGGGTCGGCTGTCCATCCGGTGTCCTTTCCCGCGCCCGGCGGGGCCTACTTCTTCAGGAGGCGGTCGGGCGCGACGGCCTTGTTGTCCTTGCGCAGTTCGACGTGCAGGTACGGCTCCTCGGCGGCGGCGGCCGGCGCCGCCGACAGCGCCAGCAGGTCGCCGGCCAGGACGATCTGCCCGGCCCGCACTTCCAGCGTCGCGGCGTCCAGCGGGGCCAGCACGGACGTCCAGCCGCCGCCGTGCTCGATGATCACCACGGTGCCGACCCCGTCCATGGCGCCGGCGTGGCGCACGACGCCGTGCGCGGGCGCGCTCACGCGCGTGCCGGGCGGGCAGGAGATGTCCCGCCCGCTGCTGGGCATCACCAGCTTGCCCTGCTGGTAGTTGCCGAACGGGCGGATCGTGCGCCCGACCTTCGCCACCGGCCGCCTCCACGCGACCTGCGCCGATTTGATGCGCCCGAACGCCTCGGGCACGGCCAGCATCTGGTCGACGTGGATCACGTCGCTGGACAATCCGTTGGCCCCCTTGAGTTGGGAGACCGTCACGCCCAGGCGCTTGGCGATCAACGACAGGCTGTCGCCCTTGCGCACGGTGTAGCGCGGGGTCTCCTGCGCGGCGGCGGCCAGGACCCATCCGCCCAGCAGCAGCAACGCCAGCGCGGCGCCGAGGCGGCGCGCGGCAGAGCGTTCGCGGCGATGTTCGCGGCGATCAGGGAAAGGGGTGGTCGGGGCGGAGAGATTTGAACTCTCGACCTCCTGCTCCCGAAGCAGGCGCGCTAACCGGGCTGCGCTACGCCCCGACCGAGGCGTGGGTGTCGCGGGCGACGCCGCAGCGCGGTGTC
>CAYNPY010000021.1:11762-42367 GCA_964399195.1 uncultured Fibrobacteraceae bacterium | reverse complement strand
CCACGCTGCAGGTCGCGATCGACGGTCGCGTCGCCCGCGGCGCGGCCTGGGTCGAATCCGGCTACGGTCCGACCGCCGCGCTCGGCGCCGGCCGCGTGCGCGTGACGGGGGTGCAGTAATGGAGATGCTGTTCGACGGCTTCCGCGATTGGCTGCTCGCCTTCGGCACCGCTCGCGAGGGGCGCCTCGGGGGCCGGGCGGACGGGCGCGCGCGGCTCGGGGCGGGCCGCCGCCACGGGCGGGACGGCTTCGACGGTCCGGTCGGTGCCGTCCAGCACGAACACGCCGCGGCAGGACGGGCAGCGGACGCGGATCTTGCGGTGCGGCACGCGCTCTGCGTCCAGACGATAGCGCGCGTGGCAGTCGGTGCACGTGGTGATCATGAACCCGCTCCTTTGGAGTACCGGTACCCGTCGACAGGCCACGACAGGTTTCGGCCGGGGCGGGCGGGGATTTAGCGCGATTTGGCGGCAGGGCGGGCGGTCACGGACGGTACACCAGGTCGGTCACCAGCCGCCCCACCTGCTCGAGGGTCGCCGGCGAGCAGCGGTCCGGGGTGTCGGCCAGCGTGTGCCACTGCGGGTAGTCGAAATCGATCAGGTTGACCGCCGGGATCCCTGCGAGCAGGAACGGGACGTGGTCGTCGTACACGGCGGGCCCCGGCACCGGCTCGAACACGTCCAGGCCCAGGGCGGCCGCGCGGTCGAACACGAACCGCGTCCAGGCGGGTGCCTGGGCCAGCGAGTATCCCTCCTGCGGGATGCGGGCCTCCTTTTCGCCCACGAGGTCCAGCAGCACCAGCCCGCGCGGCTGCTGGCCGGCCAGGGGATTGCCGAAATCGCCGCGCGTGGCCACCAGGTGGCGGCTGCCCAGGCAGAAGCTCGCGGCGTCGTGGGCTTCGCCCGAATCCTCGGCGTCGAAGAACAGCAGGTCCACGCCCTGGGGCGGCGGCGTCCTGCCCAGCAATTCGATCAGGTGCAGCAGCACGGCGGTGCCGCTGGCGCCGTCGTTGGCCCCGGCGATGGGCTGTCCCCGCCGCGACGCCACCGGGTCGCGGTCGGCCCACGGCCGCGTGTCGAAGTGGGCCCCGAGCCACAGCCGCGGTCCGCCGGACGGGCCGGCGGAAACCACGATGTTGCACGCCTCCAGTTCGGCGCCGCCCGGTCCCAGCGGAGCCTCGAAGCAGTTGGGCGTCGCGCGCAGGCCTGCCGCAGCCGCAAGCGCCAGGATCCGCGCCCGCAGCGCGCGGTTGCCGGCCGAGCCGGGCGTGCGCGGTCCGAGCTCGCACTGCTCCACCAGCAGCGCGAACGCCCGCTGGCCGGAAAAGGCCGGCACGCCGGCGGCCGACGCGACGGGCGCCGCCGCGGCCGCGGGCGCCGCCGCCAGCGCGGTGATCAGACCCGCGGCCAGGAGTGCCCACGGCCACGCCGTCCGCAGCGGCCGCCGCCGGCTCCTCCCCTTCGGGCCCCTGCCGCCGCTAGAAGACAAACGTCGCCTCCACTCCCAGCCCCAGCGTGGTCTGCGTCTGGTCCGTCGCGATGTTCGCGTTGCGGGCGAACTTGAACCGCAGGGCGCCCGTCAGGTTCCGCGAGATCTGGTACGTGAACCGGGGCTCGAGGCTGATCCGCTTGGTCCCCGTCGGCGCAGTCGCCGCCAGTCCGGGATTGATGCGGTCGGTGCGGTCGGATTGGTAGGCGATGTCCACGTCCATGGTGACGTTCTGGCTGGAGCCCGGCTTGTACAGGCCCAGGTTGGCCAGAAAACGCTCGGCCTTGAACTGGTGCCTCAGCTGCACGCCGTAACGCGACTGCGACGTCTTTGTCACCACGCCGTTACCCCGCGTGTCGTCCCACTTGAGGTTCGCGTTGAGCGTCGCCGACAGGCCGCTCGGAAAGGTCAGCGTCCACCGCGGCTGCAGGGACGTGGAGATCGTCGGGTTGAAGACCGTGGCCGTGTAGTTGTTGGCCGTCAACCCGCGCTTGTAGTTCACGTTCAGGCTCGAGGAGCGCAGCCAGCCCTCGCCCTCCTTGTCGCCGCCCCCGAGCAGGCCCCACTTCTCGAGGCCGGACAGCGACACGGTGAGGTCGGGCCAATCCTCGCGCCGGCTGCGGGACTCCGCCCCCACCTGCTCGCGGCGATTGTCCGTGCGCCCGTACTTGAAATCGAGCGAAAGAGAGCGCGTCACCTTGGTCGCCGTCGACAGCGAGATCGTCTCCTGCTCGTCGAAGCCGCTCGTGGCGTAGCGAGACGGATCGACGTCCAGGCTGCCGGCGAAGCCGGCCTGGTACCAGAACGAGGCCTTGTCGAGCAGGCGCGCGTAGCTGCTCTGGTCGCGAGTCGTCAGCGTCACCTTGAGCGGCTGGAAGCTGCGCAGCACGCCCAGGACCGGCTCCACGAGCGCGCGCGGACCGAAGCCCCGACCGCCTCCGGCCGGCGGCGGGCCGGCTCCGGGCGCCCCGGCGGGCGGCGGACCGCCCGCCAGCCGGGCTTCCTCGCGCTCCTGCTCCAGCCGCTCCTCGGCCGCCGCCAGCAGGCGCTCCTCCTCGCGCCGCTGCCGTTCTTCGGGCGTGAGCAGCTCGTCGCCCGGCGCCGCGCCGCCGGGCCCGCCGACCGCGGCGCTGTCGGCCGGCGCCCCGCCGGGCGCCGTGACCGGCGGCGGCCCGCCGGGCAGGCGGCGAGCCGCCTGCTCCTCCCGCCGGCGCTGCGCGGCCACCATCTGGTCCCGCTGGGCGTCGCCGTACTTGCGCTCCGGGAACAGCGATTTGAACGCCTCGCCGACCGGCACGTTCAGGCGCAGGTCCCAGTTCGCCGAGTTGCTGACGCTGCGGATGTCGGGCGGGTCCCCCGGTTGCTGCACCGCCGGATCGTGGATGTCCGTGAAGGCGCCGCTGAACTGCAACGACGGATTCAGCTTGTCGAGCCCGGCGACGAAGACCCTCGCCGGCGCCAGAAGCAGGCCGCCGGGAATGCGAGCGCCCTTCGGCGTCGAGAACGTCACCCGCAGCTCGTAGGCGCGGCGGTTCTCCTGCCCGATGTTCACGCCCAGGCTGCGCTGCTGGCGCAGGAGATCGCGGTCCGACGACACGTTGAAGGCCAGGTCCACGACAGGCAGCGGCGCGTAGTCGAGCCCGCCCGTCAGGCGCCCCGTCCGCCGGCGGTCGAGCGGCCGCACCGTCGCCGCACCCGCGTCGTTGATGGTGGTCGAGGCCTGCTCGGTGGCGCTGAAGTTCGCGCCGAGCGCGATCTTGCGCGGCACGAACGAGAAGCTGCGGACGATGGGGATCCGGCCGATCAGAGGATACGCCGCCAGCGTGTAGACGCCCGGGATGCGCAGGTCGTAGGTGAGTCCGCCCTGCAGGCTCCGGCTGCGGCTCAGGAGGAGCGGCCCGTTGTTCACCTCCCGCGAGCCCGAGATCTGAAGCGCCCAGGGATCGACCAGATAGCGCAGCAAGCGCGCCTTGGCCGGCGTGTGGTTCAGGCGAGCCGAGAACTGTTCGCGCGTGCTGATGGTCGACTGGGCGTTCAGCAGGTCGGCGTCGATGATCTCGATGTCGCTGTTGGTCACATACTTCGGGCGGTCGATCACCTGCCGCCGGCTGCCGCTGACCGGCAGGCGGAAACCGGCCAACGGCACGAAGTCCTCGACGTTGAGGCTCGTCTGCAGGCTCCACTCCTCGTGGTCGATCCCCGAGCCGACTCGCCGGTCCAGTCCGTGGAAGTCCTCGTCGGTGTGCTTCCAGTCGAAGTCCAGCTTGTAGACGTCGGCCATGTTCAGCCGCACGCCGGCGCGCCGCGCCAGGCCCTGCTCGCGTTTGACGCCCTCCAGCCGCACGTCGTTGATGTACAGGTAGCCGCTGGCCGGCTGCGAGAGTTCGTTGTTCGCCACCGCCATGTAGTAACGGCGCACGCGGCGCAGGTCCGGCCGCCCCACGACGCGCACCCGGTAGTCCTGGCCCGTCTCGAGGTCCTGCACCAGGGCGTGCAGGGCGCCGTCGTCGCGCAACTCTCCGTTCTTGGCGTTCGACAGCTCCGCCAGGCCGATCGACATCCGGTGCCAGCCGGTCTTGACGGCGTCGTCGGCGAACCGGTACGCCACCTCGTAGAAGTTCAGCGAGTCGGCGCCGACGCGGAAGAGGAGGTCCAGGTCGGCCGTATCGTGCGAGGGGTTGTACCAGTACCAGGACATGTTGCGGTAGCCGGTATAGTCGTCCCCGCGCGGCGAGACCTGCTTGCTGACGCGCATGAGGTGGCCGCGCTCCAACTCCTCGAAGTCCAGGACCAGCGACTGCTCCTTGTCGGGGATGTTGTTCTCGATGTGCACCGCGAACGGCGGCGTGTAGTCGGGGTTCTCCTTGTTGTTGACCTCGCCCAGGAAGAAGCCCTCGCCCGGCAGGCGCTCGGCGGGGCTGAGCAGGATCTCGCCGTCGACCCGGCGCACGCCCTCGCGCTCCCACCGGCTGCCCAGGAAGCGCAGTTCCGACAGTTGCAGGTGGACGGTCGACGGCGGTGTGGGGCCGTCGTTCTCGTACCAGACGCGCACATGCGTCACGGCCTTCAGGTTGGCCGAGCCGCCCACGGACACCGAGTCGACGGCCGCCAGCGGGATCCGGTACTTGCGCCAGGCGATGTTGCCGTCGATCAACTCCTGGACGTTGTCGTAGTCCTGCACGACGTCGACCAGGGGTTCGGTCTCCTTCAGGTCGATGGTCACGGTGAAGTAGCCGTCGGTGCGGTCCGGGATGCCGTTGGTGTTGAGGTCCTCGGTGTCCTCGCGGTTGTTGCGCGCGGTCTTGTTGATCAGCGGGAACGGGGAGTCGCCGCCGTACTCGAAATCGGCCCGGTAGCGGTTGGGCTCGGACTCGTCGCCGTCCAGGCCGATGTCCTCGTTGAACGTCCAGACGCCGTCGGGCGTCGTGCCGTCGACGCCGTCCTCCTTCTCGAACGACCCGACGACCAGATTGCCGAACTCGTCCCGCGGCCAGAACCCGTCCTCGTTGATGTAGCCGAAGTCGATATGCACGCGCCCGGACCGCCGCGCCGGATCGGCCACCTGGTCGTTGACCCAGACCTCGACGAACTGCGATTTCGACAGGTCCAGGCCCGTGCGGCTGATGCCGCGCATGATGCCGCCCCAGTTGTCCGGCTGCCAGAGGCCGTCTGTGCGCAGATAGAGGTCCATGGTCGACTGCGTCTCGTCGCGCTCCTGGTTCACCAGGTCCGGGTTCAGGTAACGGCGCAGGACGCGGTCCTTGGGCAGGAACCAGCGAACGACCGGCACCCGGGACAACGGCGTGAACTCGCGCGCGTCGGCGCGCTCGGCGCGCCAGGCCGCTCCCAGGTAGGGGGCGCTGGCCCAGGACCAGCCCAGCCGGTTCAGCGAGATCACGTCCGAGGCGTCGACGCCCTCGAAGTCCTCCAGGTAGACCTGTCCCTTCGTGTTCGGGTTGGGCTTGCTGAGGGCGATCTCGCCGGAGAACTGCAGCGTGCTCTCCCGCTCCGAGTCGTTGCGGCTGAGGAAGTTCGCCACCCGGGTCAGGAAGCCCGGGCGCAGCGTGTGCTGCAGGTTGACGTTGCCCACCAGGTTGCGCGCGGGCTCCTCGCCCAGCTTGGCCTTCTCGCCGACGATCGACTCGCTCTGGAACAGCCAGGTGGTGGCCGCCTTGCTGTCGCGCCCCAGGTCGTAGCCGAGGCTCAGGCCCATCAGGCTGGTGTTGCCGCCGCCCAGGAACGGCGCGTACTGGTAGTCGACGGCGATCTTGCTGTCGGCCGTCAGGTTGGCCGCGTCGCCCTTGAGCTGGATCTCGCCGAAGGTGTAGTCGATCTCGTAGTCGACGTCGCGCGTCAGCGTGCGGCCGTCGAGCGTGACCACCTCGGAGCCCTCCTCGATGTTCGAGGCGCCGAGGTTGAAGCTGCTGCTGGCGGCGGCGTGGCGGGCGACGATGTTGAACTTCGCGTACTGCGCGTAGTTGCTGGGCAGCGTCTCGGGGTCGTAGAACTCGCCGCGCACGTTTCGCTGCAGGAAGGTGCCGTCCCAGGCGAACGCCGACGTGTCGGCGTACGCCCGGTACTGGGCCTCCGTGCCGTTGAACGGCTCCGGGAAATCGAGCGGGAACTTGAGCAGGCCCTTCTGCAGGTCGAACAGGTAGATGTCGCCGGCGTCGACCAGGCCGTCCGGCCGCCCCGCGTTCTGGGCGTTGCGGCGGTCCAGGCCGAAGATGCGGATGTAATCGATGCCGTTCTCGTCCTGCGCCGGCTGCGCCGCGCCCGGATCGTCGCGCTCGATGCGCAGGTCGAACGTCGACGGATCGATGTTCGTGCCTCCCAGCGAGTAGATGTTCCGCAGCACGTAGCGGAACACGTGCGGCGGCGTGCTGGTGGACACGGCCTTCAGCAACTTCATGCGGTAGTAGCTGCCCTCGCCGCCGGGGAAGGTCTGGGTGGGCCCGGTCGCCTCCGGATTGTCGCCGACGGTGCCCACCACCGCGCCGTCCGCGTCGACGACCGTGTAGACGACCGCCAGCACGTCCGAGTCGTCCATCCGCGTCCGCATGTCGATCGCGACCAGGCCGCCGGCGGAGTCCAGCAGCGGGTCGAAGGCCGTGATCTCGCGCCAGCGCGGCCCGTAGAAGGCCGGCGCCGTGAAGTCCACGGCGTTCCAGGCGCGGAAGCCCGCCTGGTCGACGTAGGCCGCGACGTTGGCCAGGTCGCCGGGCTGGAACTGGCCCGTGGGCATCAGTTGGAAGACCTTCACCGAGGTGTAGAGGATCCGCTCGCCCGGTTGCCGTCCCGAAGGCTGTTCCAGTTCGGGGAGATCCAGCTTGAAGAAGCGGTTGTTCAGGTAGTCCGACGACTTGATGATGTTGTCGGAGACCTGTCCCCCCTTGGCGTTGAAGGACTTCGAGCTGGACTCGGCCTTCTGTTTGGAGGCCACGGCGGTGAAGTCGGCGCGGCCGACCTGGCCGGTCACCTTCAGGCCGAACAATCCGGTCTTGTTGGAACTGTAGCCCAGGAGCTGGCTGCCGGGCAGGGTCAGGCCGACGTCGCCCGTCTCGATGGTCTTGATGATCTCGTCCTCGAGACCCCGGTACATCAGCTTGATCTTGGTGGCCTCCGGTCCCATCTGCTGGCTGTTGTGATCCACCTCCAGGATGATCTTCTCGCCGATCGTGCCCGAGAGGTTGATCTGCAGCTGCTGCTCCATGTCCAGCGTCGGGAACAGCGACTGGCTGGTGACGCGCTCGCTGGGCACGAAGGGCTTGGTCACCGTGCTTTCGCCGCTGAGGGCGATGTGCTCGCGGCCGGTGATCTTGATGCGGGTCTTCTCGCCCTTGCCGATGATCTTCTCCAGCGTGCGCGGCAGCTTGACCGGGATGGTCAGGTTGATCAGGCCGGAGTCCCCGGTCTGTTTGCCGCCGCCGGTCAGGTCCAGCGCGTCGGTGCGGGCCAGTCGCGCGGACACCGCGTGGCGCCGCGCCATCGCGTCCTCGATGCCGTCGACGAAGAGTTCGACGACCGGATCCTCCACCGGCCGCGGCGGGTACCAGGTGAATCCGCCGGGCAGCGTCTCGGCCGCCGGCAGCAGATTGAAGAACTTGGGATACGCGATCTCGGTCACCAGATCGAGGGGGCCGTTGTACTCGCGCAAGCGCTCCAGGCGCACGAGGTCGATTCCGGCCCGCTCGTGCCAGTGTCGCCGGATGACGGTGTCGGGGCCCGGTCGCCGCCCCGGCTGGCGCAACGGGTCCACGCCCTGGCGCAGCAGGCGGGTGCGCAGGACCAGCCGCTCGGCGCCCAGCAGGCGCGGCTCCTCGGTGCTCCGCAGCAGGGGATCGAGGCCCGGCAGGATGGGCGGTCCGTAGGCGGGGTCGGCGCGGCCGGGCCGGGCCGCTCCCAGGAGCAGCCCGAGCAGGACCAGTCCCACCGCGCCGGCGGGACGCGGCCGCCGGCGGGCGGCGGTCCACCCGGCGGGGAACCACATCCGCCGGCACGCGTTAGCGGGCCTGCCAGGCGACCTCGTCAAGACGCGGGCGACTCCTTGCTGGGGCGGGTGCGGCCGCCGAAATACTGCTGGTCCCGGCCGGCTTCGTCCACGAAAATGGTCAGGCTGTGCCCCGGGATCGGCGTCCCGGCGCCGGCGTTCGCCCGCCCGGCCCCGCGTCCGGACGCAGTCCGGCGCCGTCAGGGCACCGCGTCAGGGCGGCTGCGGGACGCAGCCTCCGAGGCGTGCGACGCCCCCTCGAGCGGGGCCCCGCCGACAACCCGAAAGCCACGAATGCGCTTGATTGACAGGCACTTACTGACGGCGACGGCGGGACCATTCCTCTTCGGCTGGTTCGTCATCACGTTCCTGCTGATGATAGACGTGCTGTTCAAGTACGTCGACCTGTTTGTCAGCAAGGGCGTCCCGTTCGTGCTGGCCACGCGCGTCCTGGGCCTGAGCCTGGGGTACACTTTTGCATTGTCCGTGCCAATGGCGGTGCTGGTCGGGGTGCTGATGGGCGTCGGCCAACTGGCGGCCGACCATGAGATTACCGCGATGAAGGCGAGCGGCCTGAGCCTGTGGTCGCTGGCGCGGCCCCTGTTCGTCGCGGCGGCCCTCATCTGCGCGACGCAGGTGGCGTACAACCACTACGTCTACCCGCGCTCGAACCACACGCTGGTCAACCTGCTGCAGGACATCGGACGCCAGAAACCGATGCTCGAGATCCGCGAGCAGCAGTTCACCGACCTGAACGAGCAACTGACGATCTTCGTGCGGCGCAAGGACGACCGCACGGGCGTGATCGGCGACGTCACGATCTTCGAGAAGGGCCAACCCGCCGACCCGTCGCCGCGCCTGACGATCGCTGAGCGCGGGCGCATCATCCCCGACCACGCCAACGACCTGTTGCGGATCGAGCTGGAGGACGGCGAGATCCACGAGGTCCCCGCCGAGGGAGATCCCGGCACCTACCAGCTGACCCGCTTCCGCCGCCACAACCTGGTGGTCGAGGACATGGAGCAGGACTTCCAGGTCTCCGAGCGCTCCGCCCGCAGCGACCGCGAGATGGACCTGACCGCGTTGAGAGCGGCGGCCGCGACCGAACGCGGGCACCAGGACGGGGTCCGCCTGCGGGTCCGCGAGCTGGCGGCGGGCGTGTTGGAGCACCAGTGGCGGGCGCTGGCCGCTCCCGGACGCGCCGAACTGGTCCAGGCCGGCCAGGACGCGTCGCGTCCCCGCCGGCAGCTGCTGGACAGCCACTTCCGGGCGAGCCGCCAGAAGGTCGAGCGCGCGCTGGAGCAGGACCGTTACCAGTCGCGCCTCCTGGAGAGCTACCGCACGAAGGAGAACAAGTACCGCGTCGAGTTCCACAAGAAGTTCGCCATCCCCGTCGCCTGCGTCGTCTTCGTGCTGCTCGGCGTGCCGATGGCCGTGGCCGGCTCGCGCAGCGGGCGCGGCATCAGCGTCACGCTGGCGCTTGCCGTCTTCCTGGTCTACTACGCGTTCCTGATGGGCGGGGAGAAGCTGGCCGACCGCGGCCGCGTCGACGCCGTCATCGCGATGTGGAGCGCGAACGTGGTCCTGACGGCGGTCGGCGTACCCCTGTTCGCGCTGACGGTGCGCAAAGGGCGGCCGCCGGCGCTGTCCGCGCTGCTGCCCCGGCCGCGCCGCCGCGCCCGGGCGGCCGGGGACGCGTGATGGCCATCATCCACCGTCTCCTGCTGCGAACCTTCCTGCGCTACCTGGCTTACGCCCTGGTGGGCTCGCTCATCCTCTTCACGCTCATCGACCTGCTCGACCACATGGGCAGCCTGGTCGACAACGCCGCCACGGCGGGGGAAACCGCGCGATACTACCTGTACAAGGCAGCCTGGACCGTGGACATCGTCCTGCCGATCTCGATGCTGATGGCGACCCTGTTCGCCGTCGGGCAGATGGCGCGTTACCTCGAGCTGACCGCGCTGTTCGCCGCCGGCTGGTCGCTCCTGCGCGTGACCAGGCCGCTGGTCGTGGCGGCCGTGGTGGTGTCGGGATTGTCGCTGGCCTGGCGCGAGTACGTGTTGCCGCGCGCCAACGTCGCGCGCGAGCGCGTCTGGGAAGTCGAGATCCACGGCCGCCCCGAGACGATCCGACCCACCCAGAACGTGGCCCTGACCGGACCGGACGGCCGTCTCTACTATGCGCGCCGCTACGATCCCGCCACGGCCCAGCTCACGGGCCTGAAGATCGTCACGCGCGACGGACCCCGCGTCGTCGAGCGCATCGACGCCGCCCGCGCCGAATGGGACGGCGAGCACTGGACCCTGGTGGACGGGACGCGCCGCGTATTCGAGGGCGAGATCGAGCGGATCGACTCGTTCGCCAAGCTCACGGCCGCCGACCTGACGATTCGGCCCCGCAGCTTCGAGAAGGACCGCGTGGCCCAGGAGGACATGAACCTCCGCCAGCTGCGCGAGCACGTGGCGCTGGTGCGGCAGACCGGCGGGGATCCGCAGGCCGCCGAGGTCGACCTCCAGTTCAACCTCGCCTTTCCGCTGGTGAATCTGATCGTGGTCCTGCTGGGGGTCGTCCTGGCCTCGGGCCCGCGCAAGACGACCGTGGCTTCGGGGTTCGGACTGACGATCGGCGTCAGCTTCGGGTACTACCTGTTCATGAATTTCGGCCGGGCGCTCGGGCACGCCGGCGCCGTCCCCCCGGTTGCCGCCGCCTGGACCGGTAACCTCTTCTACGGCTTGCTGTTCCTGGTCCTGTTCGCAAGGGCCCGGCGCTGAGCCGCCCCGGGCGATTTGGCTGGACTCCTTGCCCGCACCCGCCTAACTTGGTACATTGAATCGTCTTGATCGAGCTGCCCGTGACCAGGCGGAGGGCACCGGGACGGGGTTCCGGGCCCGCTGGCAGGCAACCCCACGCGACCCCACAGGGAGAGCAGTCAGCCTCATGCCCATCAATCGCGTCCTTACCTCCGCGGCGACCTGCCTGGTCGCGCTTTCGCTGGTGATCCTGGCCGCCGGGTGCAAGGAAGACAGCAAGCCCCGCATCACGCGCATGAACGTGACGCCGGCCTGCGGCGTGGCGCCGGTCGCGGTGCTGGCGACCGCGTACGCCTCCGGCGGCGACGAGTCGGGTGCGCCGCTGGGCGGCAACAACAACCTCGAGATGACGTGGCGGTTCGGCGACGGCGGCACCGGCACCACCTCGGTGGCCTACCACACCTACACCCAACCGGGCGAGTACGAGGTCATCGTGACGGCCACCGACCCGGCCGGCGAGACGGCGAGCGCGACCGTGCCGGTGGTCGTGCTCCCGGACAGCCTCGTGGTGGAGGTCGCCACCAACTTCCCGAACAACGACCCGACGACCAACGACGTCGTGCGCTTCGACGCCACGGTCTATTCCTGCGGCCTCGACTATCCGACCGTGCCGGGCGATGCCGTGAAGCTCGCCTTCCGCTGGCGGATGAACGACGGTTCCGGGCGCGTCTTCACCGAGGCGCAGCCGGGACGGCAGCTCACCCCCGAGGGCGATCCGGGCGTCCGCTTCACCACCCCGGGCGTCTATGACGTCGATCTGGCCGTCACCTATCCGGCGTGGGCGGTCACGCGCCACCGGACGATCCGCCTGACCGTGAGCGCGCCCGGCGCGGCGAACTGATCCCGTCGCGGGCGCCCCCGCCCCGGCGGCGGCCCGCCCCGGCGCCGGGAGCCGAGCCGGAGGGGCCGCGAGACGACGACCGGCGGGCCCCCGGGGGCGGCCCGCCGTTTCTTTCTCGGGGAGTTCGCGTGCGGTCCGGGATCCGCCGCGGCGCGCCGCGGTCAGCGGATCGCGGCCTTCAGCTTGTCGACCAGGTCGCGGCGCTCCCAGCTGAAATCCTGGTCGTCACGCCCGAAGTGGCCGTAGGCGGCCGTCGGCGCGAACACCGGCTTGCGCAGGTCCAGGCGGGTGATGATGCCCTTCGGCGTCATGTCGGCCACCTCGCGGATGGCCGCCACGATCTTCGCCTCCGGCACCTTGGCCGTGCCGAAACACTCGACGTTGATCGAGACCGGCTCGGCGACGCCGATCGCGTAGGCGACCTGCACCTGGCACCGGTCGGCCAGGCCGGCGGCCACGACGTTGACCGCAAGGTGGCGCGCCGCATAGGCGCCCGAGCGGTCCACCTTCGTGGGATCCTTCCCGCTGAACGCGCCCCCGCCGTGGCAGGCGCTGCCGCCGTAGGTGTCGACGATGATCTTGCGCCCGGTCAGGCCGCAGTCGCCCAGCGGTCCGCCGACGACGAAGCGGCCCGTCGGGTTGATGTGCTTCTTGAATCCGGTGTGGTCCACCTGGAACTTGGCCAGGACCGGCTCGATGACGTGGTGCGCGATCGCGGCCTGCAGGTCCGGCAGGGTGACGTCGGCGTCGTGCTGCGTCGAGACGACGACGGTCTCCACCCTGATCGGCCGCCCGTCCTCGTAGAGGCAGGTGACCTGGGTCTTGCCGTCAGGGCGCGCCCACGGCAGCGTGCCGTCCTTGCGCTTGGCCGCCAGGCGCTGCGCCATGCGGTGGGCCAGCGTGATCGGCAGCGGCATCAGGACATCGGTCTCGCGGCAGGCGTAGCCGAACATGAGGCCCTGGTCGCCGGCGCCGCCGGTATCCACACCCATCGCGATGTCGGGTGACTGCTTGTCGATCGAGACCAGCACCGCGCAGGAATCCGCGTCGAAGCCCATCACCGACGACGTGTAGCCGATGCGGCGGATCGTGTCTCGGGCCAGGGTCGGGATATCGACGTAGGTCGAGGTGGTGATCTCGCCGGCCAGGCAGGCCATGCCGGTGGTCACCAAGGTCTCGCAGGCGATGCGGCCGGCCGGGTCGTTGGCCAGGATCGCGTCCACGACCGCGTCGGAGATCTGGTCGGCCACCTTGTCGGGATGCCCCTCGGTCACCGACTCGCTCGTGAACAGGTACTGGTTGCTCATGTCGACGGTCCTTCCCCTTCTGTCCGCGCCGCCGGCAGGGCGGCCGCCGCGATCACGGGTTCTGCGCCCTGGCGAGCGCGTCTTTCAGCTTGACGATGCGTTCGACCGGAACCGGGTCGACCTGCCTCAGGCCGGCCAGGTGGCAGCTCAGGTAGTCGCCGTACTGCACCAGCGACATGACGCGGGCCAGGGCGTCGCCGCCGCCGCCCCGCAGTTCGAACACCCCGGCGAACTGGTCCGCCAGCAGTTCGAGGGTCAGACCCACGCGCAGGCTGGTGCGCGGGTGCTCGTCGGCCGCGCGCAGCACCAACAGGACGAAACGCTCGCGCTCGCCCGGGTCCAGGCACCAGCCGACCAGATCGTTGTGGTCCAGCTCGGGAAACGCCGCCAGCAGGGCCGGAACCTTGCTGTTCTCGTTCAGTTGCGCCCGCAGGCGCAGGCCCGCGGCGTGGCTCTCCCCCCCGCAAGTGTAGATCACGGGCACGCGGCCCGCCACTTCCCGGGCCAGTTCGGCGGCCGGCGGGTTGCCGTCCGGGTCGGCGGCCGGGGCGCCCGCCGCCGACTCGCCCCATGGCCGGCACCGGGCCGCGTCGGCGCGGGCCAGCGTGGCGGCGGCCGTCTCCACGGCATAGGGGGCGTTGGCAGCCAGACCCAGCCGCCCCAGCGCCCGCGCCAGCGCGCCGAGGCCCCAGCCCAGGCTCGCGCGCGGCGGCAGGCCGCCGGGCAGCACGATGGCCGGCACGCCGTCCGCCCGCGCGCGCCGCAGCAGTTCGCCGCCGCTGGTGATGGCCAGACGCGGGCAGCCGCGGGCCGTCGCCGCGGCGTAGCCGGACAGCGTCTCCTCCGTGTTCCCCGAATAGCTGGCGGCGATCACCAGGTCGCCCGGCCCGATCCAGTGCGGCAGGCCGTAGTCGCGGTGGACCTCCAGCGAGGCCGGTCCGGCTTCGAGCAGGGGTTGCACCAGGTCGCCGGCGATCGCCGAGCCTCCCATGCCGCAGAGCACCGCGCGCCGCAGCCCAGCCAGGCGCGTCACCTCGGTCAACCCCTCCAGGCGGGCGCTGCCGCGCAGCTGGTCGGGCAGCGACGCGACCAGGCGCAGCATCTCGCCGGCGCCGCCGTCGGGCCAGTTGCTCATGCCTTCTCCCCCTCGGTGACGCGTTCCCGCTTGCGGGTCGCGATGTAGTCGGCCAGCCAGGCGTCGGCCTCGTCCGCCGTGCGCAAGGTCAGCAGGTGCTCCACCACCGCGCGCGCTTCGTCCCAGGGCGTCCAGCGGATGACCTGCTTGATCTTGGGCAGGGCGGCGCCGTGCGTGCTGATCTCGTCCAGACCCAGCCCGAAGAGAACCTCCGCCAGGCGCGTCTCGGCGCTCATCTCGCCGCAGAGTCCGGCCCAGATGCCGGCATCGTGCGCGGCGTCGATCGTGCGCTTGAGCGCGCGCAGCACGGCCGGGTGCAGCGGCCGGTAGAGGTAGGACACGCGGCTGTTGCCGCGGTCCATGGCCAGCGTGTACTGGATGAGGTCGTTGGTGCCGATGCTGAAGAAATCGCTCTCCCGCGCCAGCAGGTCGGCCGCCAGCACGGCCGACGGCGTCTCCACCATGATCCCGACCTGCAGGTCCGCGGCGTGCGGCCGGCCCTCGCGCGCCAGCTCGGCCACGGCTTCGGCGCAGACCTCGCGGGCCTGCCGCAGTTCCTCCAGGCCCGTGATCATGGGGAACATCAGCTTGGCGCTGCCGGCCGTCGCGGCGCGGTAGATGGCCTTGACCTGCGTCTTGAACAGGACCCGGTTGGCCAGCGAGAACCGGATGCCCCGCCAGCCCAGGAACGGGTTGTACTCGCGCTTGGCGCCGAGATAGTCCGACACCTTGTCGCCGCCCACATCCAACGTGCGGAAGATGACCGGCCGTCCGCCCATGCGCCGCACGATCTCGGTGTAGACGAGCGTCTGCTCGTCCTCGGTGGGGATGGTGCCGTGCTGGAAGAACAGGTACTCGGTGCGCAGGAGGCCGATGCCCTCGGCCCCGCGCGCCAGAGCCTCCTCGACCTCGACCGGCAGCTCGATGTTGGCCATCATCTGCACCCGCCGCCCGTCGGGCGAGACGGCCGGCAGGTCGCGCAGGTAGGCCAGCTTCTCGTTGACCACCACCTGCTGGCGCGTCAGGACGCCCACCCGCTGGCGCGTCTCCTCGTCGGGATCGACCAGCACGCGCCCCTCGGTGCCGTCGACGGCCACGACCTGGCCGGGCGCCAGCTGCGCCGCGCCGCCGCGCAGCCCGACCACGGCCGGCACGCCGAGCGAACGGGCCAGGATGGCGACATGGCTGGTGTTGCCGCCCTCGTCCATGACGAAGCCGAGGACGTTGTGGCGGCCGAGGGCTGCGGTGTCCGACGGGGTCAGGTTGCGCGAGCAGATGACGCTCGGGACCGGCGGCGGCACCGGGCCCGCCACCGCGCCGTCGGCAAAGCCGCGCAGAACGCGCTGTTCCACGTCGCGGAGGTCATTGACGCGTTCGCGGAAGGTGGCGTCCTCGATCTCCAGGAAGCGCGCCGCCAGGTCGCCGACGGTGCGGGCGAACGCCGCCTCGGCGTTGATCCGCTCGAGCCGGATCGCCGCCAGCGTCGCGTCCCACACCATCTCGTCTTCGAGGATCAGGAGCTGGCTGGCCAGGATGGCGCCCTCGTCGGCGCCCAGTTCGCGGGCCATCCGCTCGCTCAGCTCGCGGATCTGCTCGCGGGCCCGCTCGACCGCCACGCGGAAGCGCTCGATCTCGACCGGGACGTCCTTGACCGCGACCGCGCGGCGGCGGGGAACGATGGTCGCCAGGCGGATCGTGTGCACCGGACCCAGCGCGTAGCCGGGGGAGGCGCCGATGCCGGCCAGTTCCCGCAACTCAGGCCTCGGACTCCGGCAGGGCCAGCCCGACCGCGATCAGCTGGCACAAAGCGGCCACCGCCGCCTCCTCGTCCGCGCCGTCGGCCTGGACCTCCACCACGGTGCCGAATTCGGCCGCCAGGCTGGCTAGCCCCATGATGCTCTTGGCGTTGGCCACGCGCCCCTCGTAGCGGATGGTGACCTCGGAGGCGAACCCCTTGGTGAGGCGGACGATGCGCCCCGCCGCGCGCAGGTGGAAACCGACCGGGTCGGAGACTGTGGCCGTCGCCGTCTTCAAAGCCCGCGCCTCTTCTGGTCAGGGAAAATGAGGGTCAGGATCGGCATATTAACTCCCCTGCGCTCCCAGCGCAAAGGCCAGGACGACGGCGGCGGCCGCCGCCGCCAGCACCAGGAACTCGCCGGCCCAGCGGCGGCGCAGAAGGACCGGGACGGCGGCGCAGACCACCAGCGCGGCCAGCGCGACGCCGGCCGGCGCGTCCGGCCAGGCCGCGCCGTCGACGGCCCGGCGCGACAGCAGCCCGAGCACCGCCGCCGCCAGGAACAGCGCGGCCCGCTTGCTCGCGGTGATCGCCCGGTGCCAGCGCCGGTCGCCGAGCAGTTCGACGATGTCGTAGCCCGCGGCGTAGCCCCTGCCGAGCGACCGCCAGCGCCAAACCAGCTGCGCGGCCACGGCGGCGAGCCCCAGCCCCGCCAGGGGCCACAGCGCGCGCGGACCGGCCACCAGGCCCGCCAGCGCCGCGAACAGCAGCGTTGCCGGGCGGAGGCCCAGCCAGAACAGCTGGTCGCCGAGGGACGCCAGCGCCCTCGCCAGCGAATCGCGGAAGATCTGCGCCTGGCCCCGCGGCAGCCCCCCCTGCCCCTCGCGTTCCTGCTCCAGCCGCAACAGACCGCCCACGACATAGCCGGCCAGGTACGGATTGGTGTTGAAGAACTCGTAGTAGCGCCGGCAGAACAGCCGGTCCCGCACCGGGTCCCGCGGACGCCCCTGCAGCCAGGGCATCAGGCACGCCAGCAGCCCGAGGTTCTGCATCCGCTGGTGGTTCCAGGACGCCTGCAGGGCCAGCAGGCGCAGGAAGACGCGCGTCCGCAGCACCGCGCCCAGGCGGGCGCGCGGCGAGCCGCCGACCTTGCCGTCCGGGCGGCTCACCGGATCGCCCCCGCCAGCCAGCCGCAGACTAGGCCCGCCAGGACCCAGCGCCAGTGGCGCAGGGCGCCGTAGCGCTCGACCACGGCGCCGAGCCCCAGGCCGGCCACGAGCCAGGGCACCCAGGCCAGACCGGCGCGCACGGTCGCCGGCAGCAGCGCCAGCAGGGGCAGCCACAGGAGCGCCACCAGGAGCAGCCCCGCCGCCGCGAACAGCGCCCCGCGCAGGAAGCCGGCCACCAGGCAGCGGCCGCTGATGGCGTCGATCCGGCCGAGGTTGCCGTCGCGCAGCGTGCGGTGGCCCTCCAGCATCCAGGCCAGATGGAGCCGGCGCTCGGCCTGCACGATGGGATGCCCTGCCAGGCTCAGCGCGGCCGCCGCCGGCAGCAGCCAGCCTGCCAGTTCGGCCAGGGCGGCGTCCGTCGGCGCCGGCGCCCCGGCCATGGTCATGGCCGCGGCCCCGACGACCGCCACGGCGGCCCCGGACACGTCGCCGGTGATCGTCTGGCCCACCGGGAGGTTCATCGTCAGGGCCAGCTGCAGGGGGAGCCCCACGGCCAGGCCGAGGGCGGGCTCGCCGGCGGCCGCCCCCGCCAGCACGGCGGCGGGCAGCGGCTGGCTGAGCCAGGTCTGCGCCACCGACGTCTCGTCCAGGGCCAGGCAGCCGGCGAGCACGGCCAGCCAGCACAGCAGGGCCCAATCGACGGCCCCCACGGACCCGGCCATGCCGGCGGGAACCAGCACCGCCGGCGCCAGGGCGGCCGCCGGAAACGTCGCCAGCAGGGTGTCCGCGGTCACAAGCGACGCTCCATCTCCGCCACCTGCTGGGCGCCGATCGCGTATTCGCGCCCGCCCGGCACCTGCTGCGCGGTCAGGGCGAGCCCCGCCGCCAGCAGCCGCCGCAGCGCCTCGAGGTCGCGCCGGTCGACGAACACGAACGGGAGCATCTCCACCTTCCCGGACGCGAAATGGAGCCCGCCGAGGTTGACCCCCGGCAGCGGCGCCCCCAGGTGGGCCAGGTCGCTCATCTCGGCGGCCGAGCCGGTCAGCACGATGGTGCGCTCGGCCGCCGCCTCGGGAGCGCGCAGGGCCGCGGCGGCCCGCGCCACCGACACGACCGAGACGGCGATCGTCGGCGGCACCGAGCTGGCGTAGACGCGGCTCTGCCAGGGATCAGCGGCGATCTCGTTGCTGGCCAGGACGATG
The DNA here is from genome assembly GCA_964399195.1 of uncultured Fibrobacteraceae bacterium. Lineage (GTDB taxonomy): Bacteria > Krumholzibacteriota > Krumholzibacteriia > LZORAL124-64-63 > LZORAL124-64-63 > CAINDZ01. Next base: position 24,188 of record CAYNPY010000021.1, on the reverse strand, counting down.
CGGTCCGGCCGCAGGCGCTCGCTCCAGCCGACGGTGACCTGGCCGTGAATCAGGCGGTCGTCGACGCGCGCCAGCACGACCGCCATCAACGACCCCCGACGCGCGTGATCGCCTCGCGCCCCTTGCGGACCAGGCGGGCGACCAGCTCCTCGAACTCGTCGCCCTCGCGCCAGGTGAGGAAGCCGAGCAGCATCGCCAGGTTCACGCCGCTGATGATGGCGCGCCCGGGCTCGTGGCCGCAGGCCAGCTGCGCCGCCGTGGCGCAGCTGCCGCCGTAATCGTCGACGAAGATGACGGCGCCCGCCGCGCCGGCCGCGTCGCCCTCGGCCAGCCACGCGGCGATCGCGGCCCGCAGATCGGCCAGCGACTTGCCGCTGTTGCTCTGGGCCGCGAGGCCCTCGACCGGGCCGAGGATGAGCCCGGTGACGCGCACCAGCTCGGCGCCGATGTTCCCGTGGGTGATGACCAGGGCGCGGATCATCGCGATGCCCCTTTCGCCGGCCGCGTCATTCGCGGTCCTGCTCCAGGTACTGGCGCAGCCGCTTGCTCGAGCGCATCGACTCCAGGATGCGCTCGTTCAGGACCTGGGCCGCGTCGTAGCCGTAGACCTTCAGCATGAAGTTGAGCGCGATGACCTCGCTGATCACCGTGATGTTCTTGCCCGGGAACAGCGGCACCACGACCTGCGGGATGGACACGCCCAGGATCTCCGCCGAGCGGTCCTCCAGGCCCATGCGCTCGTAGTCGGCGGCCTCGTCCCAGTCCTGCAGCTGCACCTCGAGCTCGATCCGCTTCTGCAGGCGGATGGCGCGGATGCCGAAGATGGACTGCACGTCGATCACGCCCACGCCGCGGATCTCCAGGTGGTGGCGCAGCACCTCGCGATGGCCGCCGATGAGCACGTCCTCCGCGTTGCGGCGGATCTCGACGATGTCGTCGGCGACCAGCCGGTGGCCGCGCTCGATCAGGTCCAGCGCGCACTCGCTCTTGCCGATGCCGCTGCGGCCGGTGAACAGGAGCCCCACGCCGTAGACGTCGACCAGCGTGCCGTGGACTTCCGTGCGAGGGGCGAAGCGGCGCTCCAGCTGGTGGGCCAGCTCGGTCATGAACTCGACGGCCGGCAGCCGGGTGCGCACCAGGGGGAACCCGCGCTCCCTGGCGGCGGCGATCACGCCCGGTGGCACGTCCTGCGCCATGGCGATGAAGATGACGGGCGGATCGAGCGCCAGCACGCGCCCGACGGCGACCCGCTGGGCTTCCGCGTCCAGGGTGGCCAGGTAGGCCGTCTCCGACTCGCCGAAGACCTGGATCCGCGACGGCAGGAAGTTCTCCGCGAAGCCCATGAGGGCCATGCCGGGACGGTGCACGTCCGGCGCCAGGACGGGCACCGGCCGGGACGGCAGCTCGACCAGCGGTTCGAGGGCCAGCGCCTCCCGCAGATCGTGGACGAGCCCCTGCACGGTCACCTTGGACATGCGCGGCCTTCCGTTCGGGGAACGCGGGCGGGGTCGTCTGCGGCCCCGCCCGCGAGGGGACTGGCGGCGGCGGCGGTCACTCGCCGGCGGCCTCCATGTGGCCGAGCGCCCCGTCGGCGCGCCGGTAGATCACGCCCAGGCGCAGGGTCTCGGTGTTGCGGAAGACGAAGAAGGGCAGCGTGCCGGCGGCGAAGCGCGCCTTGGCCTGCTCGACGTCGAGGTCCGGCAGGACCAGGCCCTCGACCTCGCCCGCGCCCTCGCCCGCGAAGATGGCGCCGCCCTCGACCATCGCGCGGCCGAGCCCGCCCTCCTCTCCCTTGTGCCGGTCGACCATGCGCTCCTTGAACTTGGTCAACTGCTTGCGCAGGCTCTCGAACACCTCGTCGGCCGCGTATTCCGGTTCCTGGCCCTGTCCCTCGGCCCGGAACTCGTGGTTCTTCAGGTGCAGGACGCCCTCGGCGGCGAATCGCCCCGCCTCGCGCTCGATGAGGACCTTGAACGACTGGACCGGTCGCGGAACGAATTTCTCCAGTTTCTCCAGCGCCGCCTCGATGCGCTCCCGCTGGTCGTCCCCGAGGGTGAAATGCCGGGACTTGATCTCCATCTGCATGGCGTCCTCCTGAGGGTCCGGCGAACTTCTCCGCGCTGCGGCCCGGCCCCGGGCGGGCGCCGGGCCTGCCTCGATTCTAGAACTGCTTGCGCATGCGCGCACTCAAAATCCCCATCTGCTCCCGGTACTTGGCCACCGTCCGCCGGGCAATTTTCAGGCCCCGTTCCTGGAGCAGGTCCACGATCTTCTTGTCCGACAGCGGCCGGCTGGTGTTCTCGCCGTCGATGATCTCCCGGATCATGATCTTGACGGCCTTGGCCGACACGTCCTCGCCGCTGTCCGAATCGAGCCCGGCGCTGAAGAAGAACTTCAGCGGGAAGACGCCGCGCGGCGTCTGCACGTACTTCTGCCGGGTCACGCGCGAGACGGTCGATTCGTGCATCCCGATGGTCGTGGCCACCTGGTTGAGCGTCAGCGGCCGCAGGGCGATGGCGCCCTTCTCGAAGAACTCGCGCTGCTCGCCGACGATGGCTTCCATGACCTTGATCATGGTGCGGCGGCGCTGCTCGATGGTCTTGATGACCCACTCGGCGTGGCGCTTGCGTTCGTCGATGAACTTGACGGCGTCCTCGCTGGTCTGGACCGTGCCCTCGTACGCCTGGCTGACGCGGAGGCGCGGAATGTTGGCGTCGTTCAGGTAGACGGCATACTCCTGCCCGTCCTCGTCGACCTTGACCACCTCGAGGTCGGGCACGATGGCGCGGGCGCCCTCGGTGTTCAGTGACAGCCCCGGCCGCGGGTCCAGCTCGCCGATGCGCTCGGCGATTTCCTGCACGTCCCTGACCGTCAGCTTCAGCTCGCGGGCGATGTCGTTGAAGCGGCGGTTCTTGAGCGCCTCGAAGTGCTCCTTGATCACGACCGCCTCGTCGGACTCGGCCAAGCCGCGCGCTTCCAGCTGCAGCAGCAGGCACTCCTGCAGGTCGCGCGCGGCGACGCCCGGCGGGTCGAAGCCCTGGATCACGCGCAGGACCGCCTCGACCGCGGACTCGGCGACGTCGAAGTAGGCGGCGATCTCGGACAGGGGACAACCGAGCAGGCCGTCCTCGTTGAGGCTGCCGATGATGTATTCGCCGATGGCCCGCTCCAGCCCCTCGGGCACGGCCAGGTGAAGCTGGTCGGTCAGGTCTTCCTGGCCGCTGGGCACGTACTTCTGGGGACGCTCGAGCTCGTCCTCCTCGTCCCAGCCCTGGTCCAGCGAGACGGACTGGAAGCCGTCGTCGAAGGTGTCGCCCCAGTCCTTGCGCTCGTCGGGGCTGGCGGCCGCGCCCTCGCCCTCGTCGTCCCAGGCGCCGGCGTCGTCGCCCAGGCCGCCGTCGTCGTCGCCGGCCGGGTCACCGTCGGCGTCGCGTTCGGCCGCCTCGTCGGCCGCCTCCGGCGCGTCCGCGTCCTCGTCCGGCTCGACCTCCTCGAGCAGCGGATTGCCCTGCAGCTCGGCGCGAAGAATCTGCTCCAGTTCGAGCGTGGGAACCTGCAGCAGCTTGAGCGCCTGCTGCAGGCGCTGGGTCATCACCAGGTTCTGCTTCAGGTGCATGCCCTGGACGAGTCCGAGCTTCGGTGCCATCGCGCGTCGTCCTTCCGCGGCCCCGGCGGGGGCCGCAGGCCCCGGCTAGAGCCGGAACTTCTGGCCCAGGTAGATCTCGCGGGCCTTCGGTGAAGATACGATCTCCTCCGCGCTGCCCGCCAGTTCGATGCGCCCCTCGAACAGGATGTAGGCGCGATCGGTGATGGTCAGGGTCTCGCGGACGTTGTGGTCGGTGATCAGCACGCCCAGGCCCTGCTCGCGCAGCGTCGAGACGACGTGCTGCAGGTCGGCCACCGCGATCGGGTCGATGCCGGCGAACGGCTCGTCCAGGAGCATGAACTTCGGCTCGCTGACCAGCGCGCGCGCGATCTCCACGCGCCGCCGCTCGCCGCCGGACAGTTCGTAGCCGCGGCTGCGGCGGATGTGCGCGACGCCCATCATCTCCAGCAGGCGCTCCAGGCGACGGCGCTGCTCGGCCGACGGGAGGCGCCGGGCCTGCAGGATCGCCAGCACGTTCTGCTCGACGGTCAGGCGGCGGAAGATGGACGATTCCTGCGGCAGGTAGCCGATGCCCAGGCGCGCGCGCTTGTACATCGGCAGGCGCGAGAGGTCGCGGCCGTCCAGGACCACGCGCCCGCGGTCCGGCGTGATGAAGCCGACGATCATGTAGAACGAGGTGGTCTTGCCGGCGCCGTTGGGCCCCAGCAGTCCGACGACCTCGCCCTGGCGCAGCTCCAGGTGGACGTCGTCCACCACGGCCCGGCCGCGGTAGACCTTGCGCAGCCCCTCGGCGCGCAGCACTGAACCGGCGGCCTGGTCGGGCGCGCTCACGGCCGCCCGCCCGCCGGCGCCGGGCTGTCGGCCACTTCGGCCTTCACCTCGCGCTTGATCTCGACGTAGGCCAGGTCGGGCGTGGCGTCCAGGCCGTAACCGGTCAGCACGTCCGCTTCGCGCGTGAAGCGGTTGAACACGTCGTTGGCGATGCGTCCGGTCGCGTTGTCGAACACCAGGTCCTCCGTCTGCAGGCGGCGCCCGTCGGTGGTGACGATGTCGACCGCCCCCCAGACGTGAACCGCGCGCGTGCGCGGGTTGACCCGCCCGCTGTCGGCGTCGAGGGTCGAGAAAGGCTCGCCCTGACGGTAGAAGTCCATGTGCACGTCGGTCAGGTCCAGTTCCTCGCGGCCGGCGAACCGCAGCATGCGGTCGCTGGCCAGGACCCACTGCCGGACGCCCGACACCGTCTCGGTCAGCTTGTAGTCGAACAGTTCCTGCCTCGGGCGCGGGCCCTCGGCGCTCTGGCCGCCCGCCGGCGCGGCCGACGGGGCCGGCGTCCCGCCGTCGCCGCAGGCGCCCAGCCCGGCGGCCAGGAACGTCGCCACCGCGGCGGCGGCGCCCGCGCGGCGCGCTGCCCGGATTCCCGCCGGCATGTTCATCCTCGCACGCTCCCCTCAGGCGCCCGCCCCGGTCGCCCAGCGCCGGTGGTACCAGACCCACTCCGCCGGGTTCCGGCGCACGCATTCCTCGAGCCGGGCGTTCACCTCGCGCAGGCACTGCTCCACCTGCTGGTCCGCCGGCGCGCCCGCCCGCGGCCGCCACACCTCGCCGTGGGTCACGGCGTGTCCGCCGTCCGGGCGGCGATGGATGGTCGCCACCACGACCGGCGCGCCCAGGCGCACGGCCAGGCGCGCCGGCCCGGCCGGGGTGGGCGCCGGCGCGCCGAAGAACGTCACGGGGCGGCTGTCCACCCCGGTGTTCTGATCGACCAGCGCCGCGACGACGCCGCCGGCCCGCAGGCACCGCACCAGCGGCCGGACGCCGGCCGTCCGCGGCACCGGCACCAGGCCGAGACCGCGGCGCCGCGCCGCCAGCCAGCGCTCGACCGCCGGGTTCCGGACCACGCCCGTGGTCACGTGCAGCGGCGGCAGGCCCGACTGCGCGAGTTCGCGCGCCAGCCAGGCGCCGAACAGCTCCCAGCAGCCGAGGTGCCCCGACAGCACCAGCACCCCGCGCCCCTCGGCCGCCGCCTCGCGCAGCACCGCCAGCAGCGGCCGGCCGTCCCGCCCCGGCTCGTCGCGGACGCACGCCGGGTCGGTCAGCAGGCGGGGCGCCGCCAGCGCGTCGTACAGGTTGCGGCCGGCGGCCGCCGCCGCCTCCGCGAGCAGGCGTCTCCGTTCGGCGACCCCCTGCGCGGGGAATGCCAGCTCCAGGTTGCGCCAGGCCTGCCGCCGCTCGCGCCGCCTGACCAGCAGCGCCAGGCGCCCCAGCCACGCCCCCGCCGCCCTCCCGGGGCCCGGCCGCAGGCTGCCCGCCGCGGCCGCCACCAGCAGCACCGCCAGCCACCAGGCGCGCCGCCGGAAGCGGGACCGGCGGTCCCGGACCCAGCAAAGCCGCGGCGGGGGCCGGCCGTCAAGCAGGAAATGTGCCAGCCATTCAATTTGTTGCCGACAAGCATGTTACAGGGTGGGCGCGCCGCGGCCGGCGGAGCCTGAGCGGCGCCGCACGCGCCTCACAGCAGCCCCGCGCGGAGGATGTCGTGGATGTGCAGCAGGCCGACCGGGCGGCCGTCGGCGTCGGCCACGATGAGCAGCGTGACGGCCCCGCCCTCGCGGCGCTCCATCAGGCGCAGCGCGCTGATCGCCAGCTCCCCCGCCCCGATCGTCGTCGGCCGCCGGTTCATCGCCTCGGTGATCGGCAGATCGAGCGCCTGCTCGCGGTCGAGCAGGACGCGCTTGATGTCGCCGTCCACGCACAGACCGACCAGCCGGCCGTCGTCGTCGACCACGCAGGCCCCGCCGAGCCGCTTGCCCACGATCTCCGGCAGGGACTCGCGCAGCGTCAGGCGGTGCGAGACGACCGGCAGCTCGTCGCCGGTGTGCATCAGCTCGCCGGCCGTCAGCAGGAGGCTGCGTCCGAGGGCGCCGCTCGGATGGAAGAGCGCGAAGTCCTCGGCCGCGAAGCCGCGCAGCCGGATCAGCGCCACCGCGAGGGCGTCGCCCATCGCCATCGCCGCGACCGTGGAGGTCGTCGGCGTCAGGTTCAGCGGGCAGGCTTCGCGCGCCACCGGCGTGTGCAGGACCACGTCGGCCGCGCGAGCGGCGTCGCTGGCCGGATCGGCGGTGATCACGATCGTGCGCATGCCGAACGTGCGGCAGAACGAGAGCAGCGCCGTCACCTCGTGGTTGGCGCCGCTGCGCGAGACGGCGATCAGCACCTCGCTGCCGCTGACGATGCCCAGGTCCCCGTGCGCGGCCTCGACCGGGTGGATGAACTGGCTGGGCGTGCCCGTGCTGGTCAAGGTGGCGGCCAGCTTGCGCGCGACGAAGCCGCTCTTGCCCAAACCGGTGACCATGACGCGCCCGCGCGAGGCCAGGAGCACGCGCACGGCCGCAGCGAAGGAGGCGTCCAACGCGCCGGCCAGCCCGCCCAGCGCCGCCGCTTCCTGCGCCACCGCCTCGCGCCCGAGCGCGATCAGGTCCTGGTCGCTCCAGGCCTTCGCGCCGGCCTCGTCGCGGCCGCCGCCCGTCGGGCCGCCGCCCGTCGCGTCGCCCGCCCTCACGCCGGCTCCCGGTCGCGCCCGTGGTCGGACGACAGTTCGGCCCGCGTCGGCTGCCACGCCTTGTCCCGCAGCCGCTCGAGCGCCAGCCCGTACAGCCCGGAACTCTTGAGCACCAGGTCCACCACCTCGCGCACCGCGCCCTCGCCCCCGCGCGCCTGCGTGACGTAGAGGCAGACGTGCCGCACCTCCTGCGGCGCGCAGGGCACCGCCACCGGCAGGCCCACCTGGTGCAGCGCCGGCAGGTCGATCACGTCGTCGCCCATGTAGCAGGTTTCGGACGCGCGGCAGCCGGTCTCGGCCAGGATCTCGCCCAGGGCGTCGACCTTGTCGAAGCGTCCCAGCTTGATCGCGTGGAAGCGCAGCTCGGTGCAGCGTCGCAGGACGATGTCGCTGTGGCGGCCGGTCAGCACGGCCAGCTTCAGGCCCGCCGCGCGCGCCAGCACCAGGCCCAGGCCGTCGCGGCTGTGGAAGGACTTCAGCGCCTCGCCGTGGGGCCCGTACAGCATGTGCCCCGGGGTCAGCACGCCGTCGGCGTCGACGACCAGCAGGCGCACGCGCGCGAAGACATCGGCCAGGGCGTTGCCCGCGCGCACGACCGCCTCCTGGCGGTAGTCCTCGTCGCTGGACGGCGGCCACGGGAAGTCGCGGGGCGCGAAGGAAGCCTCGTTCATCACGCCTCGCTTTCGAGGTAGAGTTCGCGCGCCCGGGCCAACTGGCGCAGCAGCGGCGCGGCGGCCGCCAGCGGCAGTTGGCTGGCGGCGTCGCTCAAGGCGCGCGCGGGCTCGGGATGGACCTCCAGGAACACGGCGTCCGCTCCCGCGGCGACGCCGCAGCGGGCCAACAGCGGGATCATGGCCGGCCGGCCGCCGGTGGCCCCGCCGGCGCTGCCGGGCGACTGCACGGCGTGGGTGGCGTCCATCACCACGGGGTGGCCCAGCTGCCGCATGACGGCGATGCCGCGGAAGTCGACGACAAGGTCGCGGTACCCGAAGAACGAGCCCCGCTCGGTCAGCAGGACCCCGGCCGCGCCCGCCGCCAGCACCTTGCCCGCGGCGTGGCCCAGGTCCTCCGGCGCCAGGAACTGCCCCTTCTTGACGTTCACCAGGCGGCCGGTGGCGCCGGCGGCCTCCAGCAGCGAGGTCTGCCGGCAGAGGAAGGCCGGAATCTGCAGCACCTCGGCCACCGCGGCGGCGGGCGCCGCCTCTTCCGGGCGGTGGATGTCGGTCAGCACCGGCACGCCCGTCTCGCGGCCGATGCGCTCGAGCAGGGCCAGGCCCGCGTCCGCGCCGGGTCCGCGGTAGCTGCCGCCGCTCGTGCGGTTGTCCTTCGCGTACGAGGCCTTGAAGCAGTAGCCGAGCCCCAGTTCCCGGCACACCGCGGCCAGATGGGCGGCCACCTGCAGCATCTCGCCGGGGTCCTCGAGCACGCAGGGACCGGCGATGACGAACAGGGGCTGTCCGCGGCCGACGCGGCGACCGCCGATGGTCACCGGCTCGGCGGGGCGCGGGGCTGGCTGGTTCACGTCGCTTCCTTCCTGCGCGGTCATCCGGCGGCGGTCAGCCCTCGGCGCGGCCGCTGGCCCGCGCCGGGGCGCCGTCGCGGTGCGCGATGGCCGCCCCGACGAAGGCGCGGAACAGCGGGTGCGGGCGGCGCGGCCGGGACTTGAGTTCGGGGTGGAACTGGGCGGCGATGAAGAACGGGTGCGACGGCAGCTCCATGATCTCGACCAGCTGGCCGTCCGGCGACAGGCCCGAGAACGCCACGCCGGCGCGCGCGAAGGCGTCGCGGTAGTCGTTGTTCACCTCGTAGCGGTGCCGGTGGCGCTCGGAGATCTCCGGCCGGCCGTAGCAGCGCCAGGCGAGCGTGCCCGGCTCGATGCGGCACGGGTAGGCGCCCAGCCGCATGGTGCCGCCCAGGTTGACGATGCCCTTCTGCTTCTCCATCAGGTGGATCACCGGGTGCGGCGTGTCGGGGTCGAACTCGGCGCTGCCGGCGCGTTCGAGTCCCAGCACGTCGCGGCCGATCTCGATCATCGCGCACTGCAGGCCCAGGCAGATGCCCAGGAAGGGAATTCCCTGCTCGCGGGCGTGCCGGATCGCGCGCACCTTGCCCGGGATGCCGCGGTCGCCGAAGCCGCCGGGCACGAGCACGCCGTGGCAGCCGGCGAAGACCTCGCGCAGGCGCGCGTCGCCGACCTCCGCCCCCTCCAGCGACTCCGAATCGATCCAGACCTGCTCGACCCCAGCGTGGTTGGGGATGCCGGCGTGGATGAACGCCTCGCTGATGCTCTTGTAGGCGTCCTTCAGCTCGATGTACTTCCCCACGATCGCGATGCGAACGCGGTCGGGCGGGTCGAGGATCAGGCCGACCATCCGCCGCCACTCGGTCAGGTCGGGCTCGGGCGTGTCCAGGCCCAGCCGCCGGCAGAGCCGCCGGTCGAGCTCCTGCTCGTGCATCGTCAGCGGCACTTCGTAGATGCTGGCGACGTCGCGCCCGTCGATCACGTTCGCCACCGGCAGGTTGCAGAACAGCGCGATCTTCCGGCGCGCCTCGTCGCCGATGGGCTGGCTGGTGCGGCACATCAGGAAGTCGGGCTGGATGCCGATGCTGCGCAGCTCGCGCACCGAGTGCTGCGTGGGCTTGGTCTTGATCTCGCCGGCCGCCGCGATGTACGGCACCAGGGTCAGGTGCAGCGAGACCGAGTCCTCCGGCTCGCTCTCGAGGCGGAACTGGCGGATGGCCTCCAGGAACGGCAGGCTCTCGATGTCGCCGACGGTGCCGCCGATCTCGGTGATGACGACGTCGACCGTCGGGTCGCTCTGGGCCGGCAGCATGATGCGGCGCTTGATCTCGTCGGTGACGTGCGGGATCACCTGCACCGTGCGCCCGAGGTACTCGCCCTTGCGCTCCCGGGCGAGGATGGTCTCGTAGACGCGGCCGCTGGTCAGGTTGTGGATCTGCGCCAGGTCGGTGTCGGTGAAGCGCTCGTAGTGGCCCAAGTCCAGGTCGCACTCGGCGCCGTCGTCCAGCACGAACACCTCGCCGTGCTGGAACGGGCTCATCGTGCCGGGATCCACGTTCAGGTAGGGGTCGAACTTCTGCAGCACCACCTTGAGGCCGCGGGCCTTGAGCAGGTTGCCCAGCGAGGCGCTGGCGATGCCCTTGCCCAGCGCCGAGACGACGCCGCCGGTGACGAACACGTACTTCGCCATGCTGCTCCCTGCTCCGCCGCGCGGCGGCGTCCGTGCCGCGGCCCATGCCGCGCCCTGCTTCGTGCCCGGCGCGCCGGCGCTCAGCGCCCGGCCGGCCACGCGGCGCGCACGCGCTCGAGATCGGCCGGCGTGTCGACGCCGACCGGGCCCGCCTCGACGCGCACCACCCCGATGCGCAGCCCGTTCTCCAGCGCCCGCAGCTGCTCGAGCCCCTCCACCTGCTCGAGCGGCGTCGGCGGCAGGGCCGCGAACCGCAGCAGCGCCGCCCGGCGGTAGGCGTAGATCCCGACGTGCCGGAGCGCCGCGGCGTGGCCGCTGGCCTGCCTGCCCGGGAACATACCGGGAATCGGCGCCCGCGAAAAGTACAAAGCCCCGCCGTCCCTCGCGGTGACGACCTTGACCGCGTTGGGATCGCGCCAGGCCGCCTCGTCCGCGAACGGATGCGCCAGCGTGCCGATGTCCCAGGCCGGCTCCGCCTGCATGAATGCGATCAGCGCGTCCACGTCGCGGGGCGGCAGCAGCGGCTCGTCCCCCTGCAGGTTGACCACCAGCGAGGCGGCGTGGCGGGCCGCCACCTCGGCGATGCGGTCGGTGCCGGTCGGGTGCGTCGCCGTCAGCTCGCACTCGCAGCCGGCGGCGAGCACCGCGTCGCGGATCCGCTCGTCGTCGGTCGCCACGACCACGCGGTCGGCGCGGCGCACGCCGCGGGCGTTTTCCGCCACGCGCACGATCAGCGGCCGGCCGTGGACGTCGGCCAACGCCTTGCCCGGGAAGCGGCTCGAGCCGTAACGGGCGGGGATGACGACCAGGACGCCCCCCCCGGCAGGGGCGCCGCCGCCAACGGCGAGGCCCACCCCGCGCGGGGTGGGCCCGGTGTTCGCGTCGCGACTCATCGCCTACAGCGGGAGGATGTTGACCCGCTTCTTGGTCCCGCGGAAGTCCTGGAACTCCACGGTCCCGTCGACGAGCGCGTACAGGGTGTCGTCCCCGCCCTTGGCCACGTGCTTGCCCGGGTGGATCCGGGTGCCGCGCTGGCGGACGAGGATGGTGCCGGCGCTGACGGTCTGGCCGCCGAAGCGCTTGACGCCGAGGTTCTTGGGGTTGGAATCGCGCCCGTTGCGGGTCGAGCCGCCTGCTTTCTTATGCGCCATGTCGCACCTTCTCTTCGTTCGTCTGGACCCGGCGGGCGCGGGGCGTCCGCTGCGGGCGGGTTCGGCTCAACCGGTGATGCCGGTGATGCGGATCTGGGTGAATGGCTGGCGGTGGCCGGTCTTGCGCCGGTAGTTCTTGCGGCGGCGCTTCTTGAAGATGACGATCTTCCGGCTCAGCCCGTGGGCGAGCACCTCGGCCTTGACCGCCGCGCCGGCCACGATCGGGTTGCCGACCTTGACCGAAGCGCCGTCCGACACCATGAGGACCTGGTCGAAACTGAGCTGGGCCCCGACCTCGTCCGCCAGCAGCGGAACCTGCAGCGTGGTGTCCGGCGTGACCCGGAACTGCTGCTCCTTGATCTTGACGACTGCGTACATCGTGTTCCTACCCGTTGGCGGTGCCCGCCGCGCGCTCTGGAACCAGCCGGAACTGATCCCGCCCGCGGCGCGGGCACAAGGGGACGCCGGCGCAACCGCGCCCGGCCTTTGACACAAGCGGCAATAATAGTGCCGCCCCGGCATGGGCGTCAAGGCCGGGTCGGGGGATTGTGTCGGGGGAACCGCCCGGGCCGGCGGAATTCCCGGCCGCCCCGCCCCCGGACGCCGCCGGCGGCGTCCCCGCCCGGACCGGTTGCCGTGGCGGTTGACAATGCGCCGGCGGGCCTTAACCTGAGGCGGTGTTGTCAATGTCACGGGGCGTCGCCCCCTGTCCCCTGGCCACCGGGAGTTCGACCAGCATGAGCGCAGCGCACACCCCCAAAGCCGTCATCATCGGATCCGGGCCCGCCGGCCTGACGGCCGCCATCTACCTGAGCCGCGCCAACATCCCGAACCTCCTGCTCGAGGGGAATCAGCCGGGCGGCCCGCTGACCAGCACCACCGAGGTCGAGAACTACCCCG
>CAYNPY010000021.1:2386-11752 GCA_964399195.1 uncultured Fibrobacteraceae bacterium | reverse complement strand
GGCCGGGTGGACCGCCGCGATCTACGCGGCCCGGGCCAACCTCAACCCCGCGTGCTGCCTCGGCGGTCCCCAGTCCGACCCCGGGCCGATCCTCCCCGGCGGACAGCTCATGCTCACCACCGAGGTCGAGAACTACCCCGGCTTTCCCGACGGCGTCACCGGGCCGGAGCTGATGGAGCGCATGAAGGCGCAGGCGGCCCGCTTCGGCACGGTCATCCGCGGCGAGACGGTCACCTCGGTGGACCTGTCCGCCGGGCCCTACAGGGTGCGGACGGACGCGGCCGAATACGTGGCGCCGGTCGTGATCATCGCTTCGGGCAGCACCGCGCGCTGGCTGCACCTGCCCGACGAGGAGAAGTTCCACGGCAAGGGGCTGAGCGCCTGCGCGACCTGCGACGGCTTCTTCTTCCGCGGCCAGGACGTGGCGGTGGTCGGCGGCGGCGACACCGCGCTGGAGGAGGCCACTTACCTGACCAATTTCGCGCGCAAGGTGACGCTGATCCACCGGCGCGACCAGCTGCGCGGCTCGAAGATCATGCAGGACCGCGCGCTGGGTAACCCGAAGATCGAGGTCGCCTGGAATGCGGCGCCCGCGCGCTACCTGGCCGACGACGCCGGAAACCTGCGCGGCCTGGTCCTGCGGGACACGACCGGCGGCCCGGACCGCGATCTGGCGGTCACCGGCTGCTTCATCGCCATCGGGCACACGCCGAACACCGCGTTCCTGGACGGGCAGCTGCCCACCGACGACTCCGGCTATCTGGTGACGACGCCGGGCTCCACGTCCGTGGGCAAGCCCGGGGTGTACGCCTGCGGCGATGTGCAGGACCACGTCTTCCGGCAGGCGATCACCTCGGCCGGGACCGGCTGCATGGCGGCGATCGAAGCCGAGCGCTGGCTGGCGGCCCAAGGGCATTGACCGCGTCTGCGCGCGGGAGCGGGCCCGGCAGCATCGGCGCCGGGCCCGTTGATTTTCGCGCCGCGAAATGGTATCATCATTGCATGAAAGCGCTTGCGCGCGTCGTTTCGAGTGGATTGTCATGGTTGGCGGAAGGGCGGCGCCGGACGGCCGGATCCGGCGCCGGAGACCCGCAGCGGGAGGCTCCTGAGGTGACGTTCAAGGCGATGTTCGTCGCGGCCGTGCTCGCGGCCGCGGGGCCCGCGTCCGCCCTGGTGGACCTGCAGGGCGCGTGCGACCAGACCAGCGGCGCGTTCACCTTCACCGTGGTCGTGGTCAACGACCTGGTCGACGGCGACACGACCGGGTACGCGATCGTGCTGGAGCAGACCCTTGCCGGCTCCTGCGAGCGGCCGACACTCGCCCCCGCCCCTGCGCTCGCGCTGCCGCCGTGGCAGCAGGAGGCCGTCCACGAGGTCAGCTTCGGCTCCCCCTGGCCCGAGCGCACCTGGCTGTACCGCGCCGCGCTGCGGCACCCGGACGGCAGCCTCGAGCTGCTGGGCCCCTTCGGCGACGTGACGCCCATCGTCTCGCTGGCCTGGGGAACGGCGCCGGCCGTGCGCGGGGTGCTGGAGGCCGACGCCACCGGGACGCGCTACCACATCGTGCCCTGCGTCCAGGACTGCGGGCAGTGGTTGTGCTACCAGGACCTGGACCTCAGCCGCATCCACCCCTCGCAGTACGAGCCTCTGGTGCGCAGCGGCGAGGCCGTGGACGTCTACGGCGACATCCTGGCGCTGGTGCCGGCCGGCGGCGCCTGCCTCTACGCGACCGCGGTGGAACCGGCGCGCGGCGATCCCTGCGCGCCTGTGCCCGTCGAATCGCTCAGCTGGGGATCGTTCAAGTCGACGTACCGGTAGGATCGGGCGGCGCCACGCGACGCGGAAGCGCCGGCCCGCCCGGGCCGGCGCTCGTGTCAGGCCGCGCGCCCGGCCGAAGGCCTAGTCGCGGATCAGCTGCAGGAACTCGGCCCGCGTCTTCGGGCTCCGCTTGAAGCAGCCGAGCATCTCGCTGGTCACGGCGTACGAGTTCTGCTTCTGCACCCCGCGCGTCATCATGCACAGGTGCTGCGCGCGCAGCACGACGGCCACGCCCAGCGGCTCGAGGTTCTCCATCAGGCACCGCGCGATCTGCGACGTCATCCGCTCCTGCACCTGCAGGCGCCGGGCGTACGCCTCCACGACGCGCGCCATCTTCGAGAGCCCGACGATCCTGTCCTTCGGGATGTAGGCGACATAGGCCTTCCCGAAGAACGGCAGCAGGTGGTGCTCGCACGTGCTGTAGAAGTCGATGCCGCCGACGACGACCATCTCCTTGCTCTCGGCCTCGAACAGGGCCGCGCGCACCAGCGCGCCCGGATCTTCGGCGTAGCCGGCGGTCATCTCGGACCAGGCGCGCGCCACGCGGGCAGGGGTGCGCTGCAGGCCTTCGCGCTGGGGGTCCTCGCCCAGTTCGACCAGGAGCTGCCGGATGATCTCTTCCATGCGGATGTCCCGTCCCTTCGCGCCGTGCCTTGCAGGTCGCCCGGCCGGCGCGCAGCGGCGCCGCGTGCCCGGCCGCGCCACGAGGCGGCCAAACCGGCCTGCCGGCGCAAGATCGGGCGGCCGCCCGGCGGCGTCAAGGCGCCGCCACGCCGGGCACGGTCGATGCAGGTCCCCCCGGCGAGCGTACCTCGGGCGAGCACAGTGCAAGGGGCCGTCGAACGCATCCGCAGGCCCGTCGGACGTTCCCCCCGTCCGGCGGGCGGAGTTCCGGCGGCCCCTTGACACCTCTTCCGCTGCGCGCCTTCCCCCTCCAGCGCCTCCAAGTCGTTGATATCGCTAATCATTGTCAGAGCTTTGCCCTTGCCTCCACCGGCGCTGACGGCAATTTTAGGCGCCGTGTCTGCAGCCGCCGCCCCCGGGCCGCGGCCCCCGCTCTTCCGCCCATCGCGCCAAGGAGCTTCCCGTGGGGAACAAGATCGTCCGCACCCGTGACCTCGCGCCCCGCACGCGCCTGTTCGAGATCGAGGCGCCGCACATCGCCCGGCGCGGCCAGGCGGGGCAGTTCGTGATCCTGCGCGTCAACGACGAAGGCGAGCGCATCCCCCTGACCCTGGCCAGCCGCGACCCCGACCAGGGCACGATCACGCTGGTCTTCCAGGAAGTCGGCAAGACCACCGAGATGCTGGGGCTTCTCAAGGCCGGCCAGGAGATCCACGACCTGGCCGGTCCGCTCGGCAAGGCGACCCACATCCCGACGGGCAAGCACGTGGTCTGCGTGGGCGGCGGCATCGGCAACGCGGTCGTGTGGCCGCAGGTGCAGGCCCTCAAGGCCGCCGGCAACCGCTGCACCGCCATCCTCGGCGCGCGCACGAAGGAGCTGCTGATCCTCGAGGACGAGATCCGCGCGCTGGCCGACCAGGTCATCATCACCACCGACGACGGCAGCTACGGCCGCAAGGGCATGGTCACCCACGCGCTGGCCGACCTGATCGAGGGCGGCGAGAAGGTCGACGAGGTGATCACGATCGGCCCGGTGGTCATGATGAAGTTCGTCTGCCGCACCACCGCGCCGCACGGCATCCCCACGCAGGCCTCGCTGAACCCGCTGATGGTCGACGGCACGGGCATGTGCGGCGCCTGCCGCGTGACCGTCGGCGGCCAGACCCGCTTCGCCTGCGTCGAGGGCCCGGAGTTCGACGGCCATCAGGTCGACTTCGACGAGTTGATCACGCGGCTGGCCTACTACCAGCCCGAAGAGCGGGCGTCGCTGGACGCCTACCACCGCTGCCGCCTCGAAGCCGCGGCCGACCAGCTCCGCCACTAGGAGGAAGGACCCGTCATGAGTGACGAGAGCCCGAAGCCCAAGAGGGTCATCAACAAGGCCAAGTCGAAGACGCCGATGCGGGAGCAGGAGGCGGCCGCGCGCATCTACAACTTCGAGGAGGTCCCGCTCGGCTACAACGAGCAGGAGGCCACCCAGGAAGCGCTGCGCTGCATCGACTGCAAGGACAAGCCCTGCATCGCCGGCTGCCCGGTCGGCATCGACATCCCGGCCTTCCTGAAGCTGGTCGGCGAGAAGAACTTCGAGGGCGCGCTGCGCAAGATCAAGGAGAAGAACTTCCTGCCCGCGATCTGCGGCCGCGTCTGCCCGCAGGAAGACCAGTGCGAGATGGTCTGCACCCTGAACAAGCCCGACAAGGGCCGGGAGCCGGGCGGCATCGGGCGCGTGGAGCGCTTCCTGGGCGACTACGCCATGGAGCACAACCTGCGGATCACCCCGCAGGTGGCCCCGGCCACGGGCAAGACCGTCGCGATCATCGGCTCCGGCCCCGCCGGCCTGACGGCCGCCAGCGACATGGCGCAGAAGGGCCACAAGGTCACGGTGTTCGAGGCCCTGCACAAGCCGGGCGGCGTCCTCTTCTACGGCATCCCCCAGTTCCGTCTGCCCAAGGAGATCCTGCTGCGCGAGATCGACGGCATGCGCGACATGGGCGTGGAGTTCGTGCTGAACTACCCCGTGGGCAAGGCCGAATCGCTCGACAGCATCCGCTCGCGGTTCGACGTGACGTTCATCGGGACCGGGGCCGGGCTGCCCTGGTTCCTGGGCATCCCCGGCGAGAACCTCAACGGCGTCTACAGCGCCAACGAGTTCCTGACGCGCGTGAACCTGATGGGCGGCTACAAATTCCCCGAAGGCGCCGACACGCCGGTCAAGAAGATCAAGCGCATCGCGGTGATCGGCGCCGGCAACACGGCGATGGACGCCGCGCGCACGGCCAAGCGCCTGCGGCCGGAGGTCGTCTACCTGGTGTATCGCCGTTCGCGGCTGGAGATGCCCGCCCGCGTCGAGGAGATCCACCACGCCGAGCAGGAGGGCGTCGAGTTCAACCTCCTGCACTCGCCGCTGGAGATCGTCAACGACGGCAAGGGCGCCGTCGGCGCCATCCGCTGCCAGGAGATGACCCTGGGCGAGCCGGACAGCAGCGGCCGCCGCAAGCCGGTGCCCATCGAGGGCAAGGTGCGCGAGTTCGCCGTCGACACCGTGGTCATCGCCATCGGCCAGGGGCCCAACCCGCTGCTGACCGCCGACTGCCCCGAGCTGGAGCGCGACGCGAAGAAGGGCACGATCAGGATCAACGACCTGATGCAGACGAGCCTGCCCAACGTGTTCGCCGGCGGCGACATCGTCACCGGCGGGGCCACCGTGATCCTGGCGATGGGCCAGGGGCGCGTCGCAGCCGACGCGATGCACCGCTACCTGACGACCGGCGACCCGCGCGATCCTTTCGCGACGGTGGGCGACAGCGGGGTGTGCCCGAACCTGATGTAGGCTCCGGCTGCGGCGCCGCCCGGCGCCGCCGGCCAGTCGACGCCGCCCGCGACTTCGGTCCGCGGGCGGCGTCGTCTGCGGGACGGTCCGGCCATCAGGCGGGGCCGTCGCGGCGCCCTTCCGGCGCACCCTCGGGCCCGCCGCCGCCCAGCTGCCGAGCCAGGTCGGCCAGCACCTCGGGATACAGCTCGCACTCCGCGGCAAAGACGCGCGCGGCCAGGCTGCCCACGTCGTCGCTGGCCAGAACCGGCACGCGGCGCTGCGCCAGGATGCGGCCGCTGTCGTACTCGGGCTCCACCAGGTGCACCGTGCAGCCGCTCTCCCGCTCGCCTGCCGCCAGCACGGCCTGGTGCACCTTGTCCCCGTAGAAACCGCGGCCGCCGTATTTCGGCAGCAGCGCCGGGTGGATGTTCACGACCGGACCCGTGAAGCCCGCCGGCGGCGCGTAGAGACAGAGGTAGCCGCCCAGGGCGATGAGCTGCGGCGCGTGCGGCAGCAGGAAGGCGTTGATCGCGGCGTTGTGCGCCGCCGCGTCGGGATAATCGCGGCGGCGGAAGACGCCGAGCGGCAGGCCCGCCTCGCGGGCGACGTCGACCCCGCGCACGTCGGCGCGGCTGGAGACCACCGCGACGATGCGCAGCGGCAGCGTGCCCCGCTCGATGCGCTCCAGGAAGTTCGCCAGCGTGCGGCCGCTCCCGGACAGCAGCACGGCGGCGCGCGCCGGGCTCACGGCCGCCCTCCCGCCGCTGCGGGACCGCCGCGCTCCCGCAGGTCCTCGCGCAGCCGGGCCAGCACGCGGCGGTGCGCGGCGAAGGCCAGCGGCCCGGGCAGATCGTCCAGCGGATAGAACCCGGCCTCCTCCGCGTCGTCGCCGGCCTGCAGGCGTCCCCCGGTCTCGCGCGCCAGGTAGAAGACGACCACGACCGGCGTGTCCGGCGGCAGCAGCCCCTGCTCCACGGCGTAGAGGCCGGTCAGCTCGACCTCCAGCCCGGTCTCCTCCAGCGCCTCCCGCCGCGCGGTCAGCTCCGCCGGCTCGTCCCACTCCATGAAGCCCGACGGCAGCGACCATTGGCCGCGCTTCGGCTCGAAGCGCCGCTTGACCAGGCAGATGCGCCCTTCGCGCAGCAGCACGATGCCCGCGGCGGGCGCCGGGTTCAGGTACTGCACCAGGCCGCAGGCCGGGCAGGCGGGGCGCTCGGTGCCGCCGTCGAGCCGCCGCGCCATCGGGGTGCGGCACTGCGGGCAGTAGCGGAACACGTGGCGCGTGTCGGGCACCGGGAGGTCCGAGGGTTCCATGCTCACTCCGCTTCCCCGCCGGCGCGCCGGCGCCAGGGTCCGAGGCAGGCCACCGGCAGCCAGGCGGCAAGCAGCAGCGCCACCGGCGCCGCGCCCCAGCGCACGTAGCCGGTGCGAGCAGGGCCGGGCGCGATGTCGGCCATGATGATGCCGCGTCGGCCCAGGTCCAGCCAGGACAGCAGCCGGCCGTCGGCGTCGCAGATGAAGCTGATGCCGTTGTTGGCGCAGCGGATCACCGGCACGCCGCACTCGACGGCGCGGATCCGCGCCAGCCAGGCGTGCTGGCGCGGCCCGGCCGTGAACCCGAACCAGCCGTCGTTGGTGATCACGGCCAGGCAGCGGCTGCCGCGGCGCACGCTGTCGCGGGCGAGCCGGCCGAACACCGACTCGAAGCAGATCAGGCCGCTGAACGGGAAGTGCCCTTGCGCCAGCTTCGCCACCAGGGCACGCGGCGGCTCGCCGGGGTCCCACTCGGCCTGGCCGACGTTCAGCTTGCCCAGCACAGGCAGATAGCGCTGGAACGGCATCGCCTCGCCGATGGGCAGCAGGTGGTGTTTGGCGTAGCGGTCGGTGATGAGCCCCGCCGGCGACAGCAGCCCCGAAGAGTTGAACAGGCGCATGCGGCCGTCGGCGCGCCGCTCGCCGTCGGGGAAGCCGGCGTACAGCCAGATGCCGTTCTGGCGCGCCAGCCCGCGCAGCCAGGCGAGGTTCTGCGCGTCGAAGCGGACGTAGCCGGGAACGGCCGTCTCGGCCCAGACCACCAGTTCGGCGCCGGCGGCCGCGGCGCGCCGGGTCAGCTCGGCGTACGGGATGCGCGTGGAGTCGATGCGCGCCGGCTCCCACTTGTCCGACAGGGCCACGTCGGCCTGGACGGCGGCCACGCGCACGGGCCCGCTCGCCAGCGAATCGGCCGCCACCGTGAAAGGCCCTTCCGTCGGCAGCGGCGGCGGCGCCGGGCGCCAGGCGGCGCCGGCGGCCAGCGCCACCCACGCCAGCGCCGTGGCGACGCCGAGCGGCCGCCGCGCCGCGCGGGCGCCGGGCGCCGTCCAGGCCACCGCCGCGGCGGCCAGGAAGGCGATCCCGCAGCCGAGGCCCAGTTCGCCCGCGCCGCGCACCAGGGCCAGCGCCGGCGTGCCGACGGCGCAGGCGCCGGTCAGGCACCAGGGGAAGCCCAGTTCGCCGGCCGCGCGGGCGGCCTCCATCGCCGTCCACAGCGCCGGCATCGCCAGCAGCGCGGGCAGGCGGCCCCAGCGGCGCCGGACGCGGCCGCACAGCCAGCCCCAGGCCAGGTAGAACAGCGAGACGTACAGGATCGTCAGGATCGCCTGGATGGGCACCAGCGCCCGCGTGGGGATGCTCTTGGCCGGGTCCAGCAGGAACAGCCAGTAGAGCAGCGACCCCTGGTGGGCCAGCGCGAAGGTCCAGGCCAGCCGGGCGGGACGGGGCGCGTCCAGCGTGAGCGCCATGAGCATCGCCAGGCCGGCCGGCACCAGCAGCCCGGTCCAGGCGTGCGGCGGCAGCCCGCCCGTGACCAGCAGCCCCGCGAGCAGGGCCAGGCCCGTGGCGCGCGAGGGTCGCCCGGGCAGCAGGCGCCGGCGGCTGGGGACGGGAACGCGCATGCGCCGAACATAACCACGGCCGCGCGGCCCTGTCCAGCGGGCGCCGCGGCGACGGCCTCCCACCGCGTCAGCCCGGCTCCGGCGCGATGAGATCCAGCATCCCGTAGCGCGCGATCTTCTTGTAGAGCCCCTGGCGCGAGACGCCCAGCCGGCGCGCCGCCGCGGCCTTGCGGCCGTCGCAGGCGGCGATCGCCTTGCGGATGAGGTAGCGCTCGAGCAGTTCGGCGGCCTGGTCCAGCGCCCGCAGCGTCCCGAGGTCCGCGGCCTCGACGTGCTCCGTGTCGGCGCCGCGGATCTCCGGCGACAGGTGCGCCGCGCGCAGCACCGGCTCGTCGGGGAACAGCGCCGACAGGCGCTGCGCCTCGTTCTCCAGCTCGCGCACGTTGCCGGGCCAGCGCCAGCGCTGCAGCGCCGACAGCGCCTCTTCGGTGATGCGCGTCCGGTCGAGGTTGCGCCCGCACCTGCGCAGGAAGTACGCCAGCAGCGGCGCCACGTCCTCCGGGCGGTGGCGCAGCGGCGGGATGACGATGCTCACCACCTTCAGCCGGTAGTAGAGGTCCAGGCGGAACCGGCCCTCGCGGATCTCGCCGGGCAGGTCCTTGTGCGTGGCGGCGACGAAGCGCAGGTCCACCGGCACGCTCTTGAGCTCGCCGATGCGGCGCACCTGGCGCTCCTGCATCACGCGCAGGAGCTTGATCTGCAGCGCCAGCGGCATGTCGCCGATTTCGTCGAGGAAGAACGTGCCGCCGCTGGCGGCCGCGAGCAGGCCCTTCTTCTCGGTGGCGGCGCCGGTGAAGGCGCCGGCGCGGTGGCCGAAGAGTTCGGACTCGAACAGGGTCTCGGGCAAGGCGGCGCAATTCTGCCCGATGAACGGCCCGGACGCGCGGTCGCTGCTCAGGTGCAGCGCCCGCGCGATGATCTCCTTGCCGGTGCCGCTCTCCCCGTGCAGCAGCACGTTGACGCCGCTGCGGGCGATGCCGGCCAGCCGCTGGCCCAGGCGCACCATCTCCGCGCTGCAGCCCACGCAGCCCGGGATGCCGGGCACGGTCACCGGCCGCGGCAGCGGCACCGTCGGCCCCCCGCCGGACACCCGCAGCAGCGTCCGCCGCCGGTACGGGCGGCGCGCCGCGCCTTACTCCGCGGCCGGCCCCCCGCCCCCCCCCACCAGGTCCCACCCCC
>CAYNPY010000021.1:0-2376 GCA_964399195.1 uncultured Fibrobacteraceae bacterium | reverse complement strand
GTCCGCGGCGGCCGCCGGCCCGCCGCCTGCGTGTGCCCGCCCGCGGACGCCGGCGGCGCGCTCCGGCGGCAGCGGAAACAGGGTCGGCTGGCCGAGCGTCTCGCCGGGCACCGGTCCCTGCGGCTCGAGCGCGCCGAGCACCGGCAGCAGCCGCGGCACCAGGCGCTGCGCCCACAGGAAGATCCCCTCGCGCCAGGGCTCGGCGGCATCCATCCATACCGCCAGGCAGCCGGCGACGTGGCCCTGCTCCCGCAGCGGCTCGACCCACAGGGCAGTGTCGCGCCCGCGGTGGATCAGTTCCTCGCGGTCGTCGGCCATCGCGCGCAGCAGGCTGCCCAGGGGCGGCCGGGCCGCCAGCCCGTCGCGGCGGGCCTGCCCCCAGTCCCAGGCCAGCAGCAGCCGCAGCGGGGCTGCCGCCTCGCGGCCGTCGCGCCGCACCACCCAGACGGCGGCGCCGCGCCCGCCGTGCGGAAAGGCGCGCAGTTCCTCGTCCCAGAATGTCGCTCGCTCCATCGCTCCTCCCGTCGGGTGGGGTACGGCCACCCCGACGGCAGGAGTCGTGCCGCGGCGCACCGGGCGGCCGGCGGCCTGGCAAGTTGCTGCGCGAATTGAGATTAGAGGTGCGGGCGGGTGCCGCGGCAAGCCTCCGCGTGTCCCGCCTGTGCCGCGGCGAGCGGGCGCGCGCCGGACGCCTCGGGACACGGCCGCGCCGAGGCCCCGGCGCCGCTCACCGTTGCGCCGGTCAGGCGTCGTCCGTCCAGGGCAGCGCGACCTTGCGCGGCCCCGGCCGCACCTCGCCCAGGAGCACGGCCTCCAGCCCGGGCACGCGCCCGAGGTCGCAGTCGGGCGGAGTCACGACGACCATGCCGATGCCCATGTTGAAGACGCGGTACATCTCCGGCTCGGGCACCTGCCCCAGCTGGGCGATCAGGCGGAAGATCGGCAGCGGCTGCCATGCGGTCGGGTCGACGTGGACGCACAGGCCTTCCGGCACGACGCGCGGGATGTTGTCCGGAAAGCCGCCGCCGGTGATGTGCGCCAGGGCGCGCACGGACGGGCGGCCGCAGGCCTCCCAGATGGCGCGCACGTGCGGCAGGTAGCTGCGGTGCACCGCCAGCAGCGCCTCGCCCACGCTGGCGCCGCCGAGCAGCGCCGGCCGGTCCGCCACCGTCAGCCCGCCCCGCTCCAGCAGCGCCTTGCGGGCCAGCGAGTACCCGTTCGTGTGCAGGCCGGTGCTGGGCAGGCCCCAGACGCGGTCGCCCGCGCGCATCGCGCTGCCGTCGATCACGTCCTCGGGCAGCACGCGCCCGACGATGGTGCCGGCCAGGACGAACTCGCCTACGCGGAAGACGCCCGGCATCTCGGCCGTCTCGCCCCCCAGCAGCGCGCAGCCGTTCTCGCGGCAGGCCTGCGCGAAGCCGGCGAGCACCTGGGGCAACACCGCCTCGTCCAGCTTCGCGGTGGCGAAGTAGTCGAGGAAGAAGAGCGGCTCGGCGCCCTGCACGAGGATGTCGTCCACGCAGTGATTGACCAGGTCCTGGCCCACGGTGTCGTAGCGGCCGGCCTGCACCGCGACCATCACCTTGGTGCCGACGCCGTCGACGCTCGCCACCAGCAACGGCTCGCCGGGCGCGGGCTGGAAGAGGCCGCCGAAGGCGCCGATCTCGTTGCGGACGCGGGCGTCCCAGGTCGAACGCACGTGCTCGCGGCTGCGGGCCAGCGCGCGCGTGGCGGCGTCGATGTCGACCCCGCTGTCGGCGTACTTCATGGCGGTCCTTTCGGGGCGGCAGGGGTGCCGGGCACGGCGCCCGCCCCGGCCGGGAACGGGAACGCCGGCGCCGGGATGATAGGATCCCGGCGCCGGCGGTTCAAGCCGGGTCCCCTGGCTGCGGCGGTCAGCCGGCTGCCTCGTCCTCGCGCAGCGCGAACAGCCCCAGCCGTCGGTTCAGCGCCGCCAGCACCGCGTGCACCACCGCCTGCTGCCGGTTGTGTCCCAGGGCGCAGGCCCCCAGCAGCGTCTCGGTGCGGCGGGACTCGACCAGGTCCACGGCCGCCAGCACGCTCGCCTGGCCGCCCACGGTGTCCAGCCGCGCTTCGCGCAGGTGCAGGAGGACCGGCAGGGCCAGCAGGCGGCCCACGGCGTCGACCGTCGCGCGCGCGATGCACAGCAGGTCCGCATCGGCGTGATTCGCGGCCTCGGCTGCGCCGGCGGCTTCGCGGCCGCCCGCCGCCAGGACCACCTCCGCGCGGACCGACCGGTCCGAACTGAGCAGGCTCACCCCGCGGCAGACCGGGCGGGGAAACGCGTCTTCGGCCACCAGCACCGCGGGCGCGGGCGGCGGCGCCGGTTCCGCCCCGGCCGCCGCGGGCGGCGGG
>CAYNPY010000020.1:0-42443 GCA_964399195.1 uncultured Fibrobacteraceae bacterium | reverse complement strand
CTGGTCGCGCGCGCCATCACGGGCTACGTCGCGGACTCGCTCGACCTGCCGGCCGGTGCCGCCGGCGCGGCGGAGATCGCCGCGCTCGGCGAGGCGCGTCGCTGCCCCGACGTCGCTCGGGACCTGGCGGAGCTGCTGGAGCGCTGCGACCAGGCGCGGTTCGGGGGCCAGTCCGGGACCGGCGCGGCCTCCCTGGCCGACGCCGCACTCGGCGGCCTCGAGCGCCTCGACCGCGGCGCCGGCGGCGCGCACCGCGCCGCGCGGGGGCCGGCCGCGGGGGCCCTCGGCGTGTTGCTGGCGGCGGCGGCCGTGACGCTGCCGGCCGCGGGCTCGGCGGCCGATCTGGCGGCCCTGATGGCCGCCGGCAACCAGGCGTACACCGAAGGCCGGTTCGACGACGCGCGCGAGGCCTATCTGGCGGCGCGTGATCTGGCGCCGTGGTCGGCCGACGTCCACTACAACCTCGGCAATGCGCATGCGCGCGCGGGCAGGGTCGGGCCCGCCGTGGCCAGCTACCTGCGGGCCCAGCGACTGGCCCCGCGGGACGGCGACGTGCGGCGGAATCTCGGGTGGCTGCGCCAGAACCTCAAGGACCTGGAGCTGAGCGACCGCTCGCTGCCCCTGTTCGTGGCGCAGGCCGCCGCCCTGGTCGGCGCCCTGTCGCTCGACGAATGGGGGTTGGCCCTGCTCATCTTCCTCTGGCTGACCGCCGGCGTGGTCGGCTGGGGCTGGTGGCGAGGGCGTTCGATCTGGCAACGGCGGGCGCTGGTCGCCGCTGCGGCCGCTGCGCTGGCCGCGGGCGCGGTGACGGCCGCGCGCTGGCACCACGACCGCGTGCGCGACCAGGCGGTGGTCACGGCGGAAGCGGTCGCCGTTCGTTCGGGCCCCGCTGTCAGCTACCCGACCCTGTTCGAGGTCCATGCCGGACTGACGCTGGACCGGCAGGAGACGCGCAATGGCTGGTGCCGGGTGAGTCTGGGCGGGGATTGGCAGGGCTGGCTGCCGGCCGAGGCGGTCGAGGCCGTGCACCTGCCGGCAACCGCCGCGCCCCGGCCTCAGTCGCCGGGACGGTAGGTCGCCGACGTGCGCGGCGTCTCGCGCACGGTCACGTCGGCCAGCTGCGGCAGCGCCGGGCGCAGCCGCGCGTGAAGCCAGGCGGCGAGGACTTCGGCTGTCGGGTTCTCCAAGCCTGGGAGGTCGTTGAGGCACCGATGGTCCAATTCGCGGATCACCGGGTCCACGGCGCGACTGACCTCGCCGTAATCGACCACCCAGCCGAGCACGGGATCGAGGGCGCCCTCCAGGCCGACCTCGACCTCGTAGGTGTGTCCGTGCAGGCGCCGGCATTTGTGACCCTCCGGCACCCGCGGCAGGAAATGGGCCGCGTCGAAACTGAACGACTTCGCGATCCGCATCGCCACCTTGTCCCTTCCGCCGCCCGAGTCCGGTCGCTTCCCGGCAGGCCGCCCCGGCCCGCCGGGCGGGCTCCGCCGCGTTGGCCGGAGTCCCGCGGTCTCCTGGGCCCGGCCGCCCGCGGAACCATGATACGCGATGGGGAGCGCGCGGCAACCGTCGCCGGCCGCCGGGCGGGACGGCCCGCAATTTTCCTTCAACCCCGCCCGTTCCTGCCGATCCTTCGCGCGAGGGGGCGCCGTCCGCGCCCCGCCGCGAGCCGCCGGTCACACAGCGAGGGAACGCTTGAGCAAGGGAACGAGCGAACTCCAGGACATCCAGCTGACGCTCTCGCGCCTGCAGGCGCGCGTGCGGGAGCTGGCCGTCGAGCCTGCGTCCGTCGGCGAGGGCGGCGCGTCCGGTCGCGACGTTCCGCTCGCCGGCGCGGCGGCGACACCGGCCCCGCAGCGGCCGGCCGCCGACTACGCGCTCATCCAGACGGGGATCGCCGAGCTGGCTTCGCTGACGCGCCTGAAGGAGTTCCCCGAATTCTTCCAGCGTTTCGCCCGCCAGCGCGGCCTGCGCCTGCTGCTGTTGAAGCGGTGGTCGAGCGGGCTGCAGGTGTTCCTCGAGGAAAACGTGAAGCTCCCGCCGGAAGCGCGCAGCAAGCGCAAGGACGGGCGCGCGCCGATCCCCAGCACCAAGGAAGACGTCTTCGCGGCCGTCGCCCACGACGTCACCGTGTATTGCGGACCGGTGCCCCAGAAGCACTTCCCGCTGGACCTGACGATCCTTCTCGGGCGCGGCGCCCGCGACCGCCACGTCGTGATCCTGCCGCTGCCGGCGCAAGGACACTGCAACACGTTCCTTTACCTTGACGCCGACCAGCCGGGCGATCCGGGGCTCGCGGGCGCGGGCATCCTCGCGCATTACGCGCTCAGCCGCATGTGTCTGCTCGAGCGCGGCCTGCAGGTGCGCCACGGCAACGTTTCGGCGATCCTCGGCGCCGAACTGGACCGGCGCCGCCGCGCGCGGGACCGGCAGGAGCCCGAGCCGCCGGCGACGGTCGCGGACGAAGCCGTCGCGCTGTCGCGCGGCCGGGCGCCGGAGATCGATCCGTTCACGACCGCGCCCGGCGGCGAGCCGGTGGCGCGCCTGCTGGCGCCCATGGGCGCCCGGCGTCCGGCGCCGGCGGAGGACGAACTGCGGATCTTCGGCGACGACGAGCCGCCGGCCGCCGCGCCGCCGCTGCCGGCGCAGCCGGCGCCGACCGTCCTCCAGGAGAACCTGCGCCACGCCCTGACGCCGGAGATCATCCTGCGCCACAGCGGCGAACTGCCGGCCCTGCCGAAGGCGGCCTGCCACATCATGGCCGTCATCGAGGATCCGCGAACGACCGCCACGCGCCTGGAGAAGGCCCTGGCGATGGACCAGGCCCTCACGGCCAAGGTCCTGCGCATCGCCAACAGCCCGTTCTACGGCGCGGCCCGCCAGATCACGACCGTCAGCGAGGCGATCGTCAGGCTGGGTTTCGTGACGATCCGCAACTGGACGCTGGTGACGGCGGCGCGGTCGGTCTTCCTGGCGCCCGGGGCGGGCATGCTGTACCAGCGGATCTGGCGCCAGTCCGTGCTCTCGGCGATGGGCAGCCAGCTGGTGGCCCAGGCCGTGGGCCGCGTCCAGCCCGAGAGCGTCTTCGTCGGCGGGCTCATGCAGAACATCGGCCAGCTGGTGCTGGCGCGCAGCCACCCCGAACTGTTCCAGGAGATCCTCGCCGAGTCGGCCGAGAGCGGGCGGCCCTACCACGAGGTCGAGGCGCAGGTGCTCGGCTTCGACCACGGCGAGCTCGGCGCCCTGCTGTTGCGGGAATGGAACCTGACCGAGGATCTCGAGGACGCGGTGCGCTGGCATCACCGCTTCGAGCAGCCCGAGGCGCGCAACGTCCGCGTGGCGGCCATGATCGCCCTCGGCGAGGAGATCGCGCGCTGCCAGGGGGGGGACGACGGAACTCCCGACGCCGAATCCGGCGCGGCAGAGGCGGCAGCGCTCCGTCCGGCGGCGAGCCTGCTCGGCCTGACGCCCGAGAGCGTGGCCGACCTGGTGGCGCGCGCCGGCGCGCTGAAGATCGACCCGCACTTCTTCACGTAAGCGGTCAGGCGAGCGGCGGGCGCTCGGCGACCGGCGGCTCGAAGTGCGCCCGGCACCGGGCCTCGTAGGTTTCCGCCGCGCCCACGACGACCTGGGCCGTGTCGCGGGTCATTCGCTGCGTGAAGTTCGCCGGGTCGCCGCAGGTCATGCAGATGGCGAGCTGCTTGGTCACGTACTCGGCCCGGCACATGAGCTGGGGCATGGGGCCGAAGGGCAGCCCCCGGTAGTCCAGGTCCAGCCCGGCGATCACCACCCGCTTGCCCAGGTTCGCCAGCCGCGTGGCGACCTCGATGATCTCGTCGCCGAAGAACTGCCCCTCGTCGATCGCCACCAGTTCGGTCCGGTCGTCGACCAGGGCGAGGATGTCGCGGGCGTCGGTCACCGCCGTTCCGGGCAGGCTCTGCTGGCTGTGCGAAACGATGCTGGTCGCGTCGTAACGGGCGTCGACGCCGTGCTTGAAGATCTGGACGCGGCGCCGCGCGATCTGCGCCCGGCGGATGCGCTTGATGAGCTCCTCGCTCTTCCCGCTGAACATCGGGCCGCAGATGACCTCGAGCCAGCCGGACTTGCCATGGACGATCTGCATCGGACTCCTCGGGGTCGGGGCCGGCGCTCGGCGGCGGACCTCGCTGCTTGTCAGGGGCGGCCGCACCAATTTATTCTACCGTGGCTGACGCGCCAAGCCTGCGTTGCCGCCCGCCCGAAGGGACCCGACGTGACGACCTGGACCCGCACCGTGTTCGCCGACCTTTGCCGATCCGGCGTGATCGGCATGATCCACCTCGGTCCCCTGCCGGGCAGCCCGCGCTGGGGCGGCGATCTGGGCGCGGTGGCCGCGGCCGCCCTGCGCGACGCGCGCGCCCTGCGCGAGGGCGGGGTGGGCGCCCTGCTGCTCGAGAACTTCCAGGACGCGCCGTTCCATCCGGACGCGGTCCCGCCGGTCACAGTGGCGGCGATGACGGCGCTGGCGGCGCGGATCCGATCCGAACTGCCCGACTGCCCGCTGGGAATCAACGTGCTGCGAAACGACGCGGAAGCGGCGCTGGCCGTGGCCGTGGCCGTCGGAGCGGCGTTCATCCGGGTCAATGTTCACGTCGGCGCCGCGGTCACCGACCAGGGCCTGCTCGAGGGCCGCGCCTGGCAGACCCTGCGCCTGCGGCGGGAGTACGGCGCCGCGGTCGGCATCCTCGCGGACGTCCGCGTCAAGCACGCGGCGCCGCTCGCGGTGCGGCCGCTGCTCGACGAGGCGCGCGACCTGCGCCTGCGCGGGCTGGCGGACGCGCTGGTCGTGACCGGCGCGGCGACCGGCGCCGGCGCCGACCCCGACGAACTGGCGGACCTGCGCCGGGCCCTGCCGGACTGCCCGCTGCTGGTGGGCAGCGGCGTCGCCGCCGGGGGCGTCGGGATCTTCCTGCCGGCGGCCGACGGCTTCATCGTCGGCACCAGCCTCAAGGAGGGCGGCGACGTCGCCGCCCCAGTCAGCGCGGCCCGCGCGGCCGACTTCATGGCGCGGCTGGCGGCCGCCCGGAAAGGACACGCGTGAACATCCTGGTCACCGGCGGCGCGGGGTTCATCGGCTCCAACCACGTGCGCTACCTGCTGGCGAACACCGCGGACCGCGTGGTCAACCTCGACCTGCTGACCTATGCCGGCAATCTGGAGAATCTCGCCGGCTGCGAGGAGCATCCGCGTTACCGCTTCGTGCGCGGCGACGTGCGGGACCGCGAATTGGTGCGCGGCCTCCTCGCCGCGGAGGGCATCGACGCCGTCGTGCACTTCGCCGCCGAGAGCCACGTCGACCGGTCGGTGGAGGGCCCGGAGGTGTTCGTGACGACGAATGTACTGGGCACCGAGATACTGCTGGAAGAGTCGCGCGCCGCCGGCGTCGGCCGCTTCGTGATGGTCTCGACCGACGAGGTCTACGGTTCGCTCGGCAGCGAAGGCCTGTTCACGGAGCTGACGCCGCTGGCCCCGAACTCGCCGTACGCGGCCAGCAAGGCGGCGGCTGACCTGCTCTGCCGCGCCTTCCACCACACCTACGGCTTCCCGGTGGTGGTCACGCGCTGCAGCAACAACTACGGTCCCTACCAGTTTCCCGAGAAGCTGATCCCGCTGATGCTCGCCAACGCGTTGGAGGGCAGGCCGCTGCCGGTCTACGGCGACGGGCTGCAGATCCGCGACTGGCTGTTCGTGGAGGACCATTGCCGAGCCGTCGACCTGGCCCTGCGGCGGGGACGTCCCGGCGCCGTCTACAACATCGGCGGCGGGAACGAACTGCGGAATCTCGACCTCGTGAAGCTTCTCCTGGACAAGCTGGGACTCGGGCACGAGCTGATCACGTTCGTCGCCGACCGTCCCGGGCACGACCGCCGCTACGCCATCGACGCCTCCCGCATCCAGGCGGAACTGGGGTGGGCGCCGACGGTCGACTTCGCGACCGGACTGGCGCGCACGGTGGACTGGTACCTGGAGCACCGCCCGTGGTGGGAGAAGATCCGCAGCGGACGCTACCGCGAATACTACGCGCAGATGTACGGACCGGGCGGGCGCCACGCGGGCGCGGACACGGCGCGATGACGGCGGCGGCGCGGCTGCCGGACGGGCGCCGCCTCCGCTTGGACGCGGCGCTGGGCGGCCGGGTCCGCTGCGGGGCTCTGGTGGCCGAGGGACCGTTCGTCGGCGATGCGGACGCCCTCGCCGCGCGGACGGCGCGACTGGCCGACGAACTGCGCGCGCGCCACGCGGGGTGCCCGCCGTCGGCGGTGCCCGGACTGGCCCCGGCGCGCTCGCTCTACCGCTCGTTCGGGATGGACCCGTCGCGGCACCGCCCGAGCAGCGAGGCGCTGCTTCGTCGCGTCCTGCAGGGCAAGGATCTCTACCGCGTCGGCTGCGCGGTGGACGCCTGCAACCTCGCCTCGCTGTCGTTCCTGCTCCCGATCGGACTGTACGATCTGGCCCGCGTGCACGGCGACATCGTCGTGACCGTGGGCGCGCCCGGCGACGCCTACGCCGGGATCCGCAAGGACGCCGTCAACGTCGGCGCCCGCCTGGCGCTCTACGACGAGGCGGGGCCGTTCGGCTCCCCGACGAGCGATTCGGCGCGCACCAGCGTCACGGATACGACCACCGCCCTGCTGGCCGTCATCTTCGCGCCGGGCGCCTGTTCCGCCGCGGAGTTGGACGGGCACCTCGATCTGCTCGGCGGGCTGTTCGCCGCCCATTGCGGCGCGCGCCCGGCTTGGCGCGCCAACCTCGAATCCGCGGAGGTCGGACAATCGTGAACCGGCGGATCACCGGGCGCCGCCGCTGGACGCGGCGCGCGGCATTGTCCCTGATCCTGCTTTGGGCGGCTGCCGGCCCCGCCACGGGCTGGGCCGACGCCGCGGCTCCCGCGGCGGGACTCCGCGCGCGCGTGGAGGCGCTCTGCGCGCCGGCGCTCGCCGGGCGCGCCGCCGGTTCGGCCGGCGGCGCGGCGGCAGCCGACACTCTGGCGGCCTGGTACGCCGCCGCGGGCCTGGCGCCGGCATTCGCCGGCGACTGGCGGCAGCGCTTCCCGCTGCGCGGCGAAGGCTGGACGGGCGAGGCGCTGGCCGGACGCCACGGCAGCAACATCGGCGCGCTCCTGCCGGGCGCGGGCGATCTGGCGGGGCGCTGGCTGGTCGTCGGCGCCCACCTGGACCATCTCGGCCTTGTGGATCCCGCGCGCGCGCAAGGCGAAGCCCCGGCCCCGGGCGCCTACTATCCGGGCGCCAACGACAACGCCGCGGGCGTCGTCGCCGTGCACGAACTGGCGCGGCGCCTGCAGGGCGCCGCGGCGGGGACGGCCCACGATCGCCGCGGGGTCATCTTTCTGCACCCCGACGCCGAGGAGGCGGGGTTGCAGGGCGCGGCCTGGTTCGTCGACCACGCGCCGGTGCCGCTGGACAGCATCGATGCGATGGTGAACCTCGACACGGTGGGGCGGCTCGCCGACGGCCGGCTGATCGTCAGCGGTATCGGCACCGCCGCGCCGCTGGCGGGCGCCGTGGCGGCGGCGGCCGCCGCCGCCGGGCTCGCGGTCAATCCCTCGCGCGGCGGCTGGTCGGGCAGCGACCACATGGTCTTCAACACCCGCGAAGTTCCCGTCCTCTTCCTCTTCGGCGGCCCGTATCCGGAATACAACCGCCCGCAGGACGAGCCGGCAATCCTCGATTATGCGTCTCTGGGGCGCGTCGTGGACTTCACGCACGTGCTCGTCGACAGCCTGCGCGCGGCCCGGGATCCCTTCGCCTGGGTGCCGGTGGAAGGCTCGCTGCGCGAGGAGGCGGACGGGGCTGGAGGCGGCAACCGCCAGACATGGCTGGGCACCATGCCCGATTTCACGGAAGGGCAGACGGGCTACCGCATCGCCAGCGTCTTTGCGGGCAGTCCGGCGGCGGCCGCGGGGCTGACCAAGGGCGACCTGATGGTGAGCTTCGGCGACCACGCCGTGACCGACCTGGCGACCTTCACGACCGCCCTGCGCGCTCACGCGCCGGGCGATCTCGTCGAGATCGGCATCTTGCGCGACGGTCGCGCGCTGAAGTTCACCGTCGCCCTGGGCGACCGGGCGCAGCGACGCTGATTCCCGCGGCGCCGGCGCCCGCGACCGCGCTCATTCGTCCTCGTGGTGAGCCTCGACGGGGTACATCGCGTCGATCACCGCCTTGTATGCGCGCGCGATTTCGTAGCGCTTGATCTTCAGCGTCGGCGTCAGTTCGCCGTCCGCCAGCGTGAACTCCCGCGTCAGCAGCGTGAAGCGCTTGATCTGGCTGAAGCCCGGCTGGTGCTCGTTGACGCCGTCGATGATCCGCTGGTACAGCCGCTGCACGCGGGGGTGCGCCACCAGCTCCGCGGGCGAAGCGACGCCCAACTCGCGCGCCGCGGCGTAGCGCTGCAGGTTCGCGAAGTCCGGCGCGATCAGCGCCGACAGGTACGGTCGCCGGTCGCCGATGACGACCGCCTGGGCGATGTACTTGTCCGCCGCCAGGCTGCCTTCCAGCGGCTGCGGCGCGATGTTCTTGCCGCCGGCCGTGACGATCAACTCCTTCTTGCGGTCGGTGATGTACAGGAAGCCGTCGGGGTCCAGGTGGCCGATGTCGCCGGTGGCCAGCCAGCCGTCGCGGTCCAGCACTTCCGCAGTAGCGGCGTCGTTCCGGTAGTAGCCCTTCATCACCTGCGGGCCGCGGCAGAGGATTTCGCCGTCAGCGGCGATCCTGATCTCGGTCTCGGGGATCGGCTTGCCGACGCTGCCGAAGCGGATGGAGCCGGGCCAGTTGGCCGACAGCACGGGCGACGTCTCGGTCAGCCCGTAGCCTTCGAGGATCAGCGCGCCGGCCCCGTGGAAGAACTTGATCACGCGGGCATTGAGCGGCGCGCCGCCCGAGACCATCAGGCGGATGCGCCCGCCCAGGCGCGCGCGCAGCTTGCGGTACACCAGCCGGTCGGCGACCGCGTGCGCCAGTTTCAGCCCCAGACCGGCCGGCGGCCCGTCCACGTCGGCTTCGGCCTTGCGGATCGCCACGCGCCGCGCCCAGAAGAAGATCTGCCGCTTCGGGAAGCCCGCCGTCGTCGCGGCAGTGGCGGCGCCGCCGTGGATCTTCTCGTAGAGGCGCGGCACGCTGATCATGACGGACGGTCGCGCCAGCGCCAGATCGTCGGCGATGGTGTCGAAGCGGCGCGCGTAGTAGATCCCGACCCCGAAGTGGAGCATCGAATAGTACCCGGCCATCCGCTCGAGCACGTGGCTGAGCGGCAGGAAGCTCAGGCAGGTGTCCTCCGGGACGAAGCCGACGACCTTCGCCACGTTCAGGATGTTCGAGACGAAATTGCGGTGGGTCAGCACGACGCCCTTCGGGTTCCCCGTCGTGCCCGAGGTGTAGATGATGCTGCAGACGGCGTCGGGATCGCCGCCGGTCCAGTAGGCGGCGTCCGCAGGATCCGTCGTGGCGGCGGCGCGGCCGGACTCCTCGACGCGCGCCAGCGCCAGCGCTCCGGGCAGGTCGACGGCGTCGAACGCGATCGCCTGCCGTATCGACGGCAGGCTGCCGCGGATCGCTGCGAACTTGGCGGCCTGCTCGGGCGTCGACAGGAAGATCGCGACCGGCTCGCAGTCGGCCAGGATGTACGCGATCGCCGGGGGCAGCAGCGTCGGATAGATGGGGACCGTCACCGCGCCGCAGGCCAGGGCGGCCAGGTCGGCCAGCGCCCATTCGTGACGGTTCTCGCTGAGGATGGCGATGCGGTCGCCCGGGCCCACGCCCAGCGCCCGCAGCCCCAGGCTCAGGTCGCGCACCCGCTCCAGCACGCGCGCGCTCGAGATCGAAACGTACGGGCCGTCGCCGGCGCGGTAGGCGAGGCAGTCGGGGCGCGGCCGCTCGGTGGCCGCCGACCACAGCAGGGCGGGGATGGTGCCGACGGACATGCGGTCCTCCAGTTCGGTTGGGGGACGGGGCGGCCGGTGGCCGCGGGCCGCGATTGCGCCGGCGGCGGCGGGATGCCAATATCCTCCCGTTCCGCCGGGACCTTGTCAATGGCGCGCTCTGTGCAGCGCCGGAAAGCCGTACCGTGCCCGACTCCCTGCTCGGCGCGCCGGGCGCGCCGCCCCCCGCCGGTCTCCACCGCGCGCTGCTGGGCTGGTTCGCCGCCAACCGTCGCGACCTGCCCTGGCGTCGCCGACGCTCGCTCTACGGGACCTGGATCAGCGAGATCATGCTGCAGCAGACCACCGTGGCGACGGTGGTTCCCTACTGGGAGCGGTTCCTGGCCCGCTACCCGGACGTCGCGGCCCTGGCCGCCGCGGACGACGACGACGTGCTGGCGCTGTGGTCGGGCCTGGGCTACTACCGGCGCGCGCGGCACCTGCTGGCCGCGGCGCGGCACGTCACCGGCGCCCTCGGGGGCGAACTCCCGCGGGACGCGGCCGGATGGCGCGCGCTGCCGGGGGTGGGGCCTTATGCCGCCGGCGCGATCGCCAGCCTCGGGCTCGGGTTGCCGGAGGCGGCGGTCGACGCCAACGTGCGCCGCGTGCTCGGGCGCTGGCACGGGGAGCCGGCGGGCTGGCCGCCCGCCCGCGCGGCGGCGGCCTCGGAGACGGCCTGCGCCCTGTTGCCGGCGGGCGAGGCCGGAGCGTGGAACGAGGCCCTGATGGAACTGGGCGCCACCGTCTGCCTGCCGCGGCGTCCCCGCTGCGCCGACTGCCCGGTGGCGTCATACTGCCGCTCGCGGGGCGCCGCGGGTGCGGGCGCCGCCGCGGCCGCACCTGCGCAGGCCGTCGGCGTCGTACTGGTCATCTTCCGCGCGGCAGGGCGCCTGTGGCTGGAGACCGCCGGCGGGCCGCCTTTGGACTGCGAGGGGACATCGGCGCCCGCGCGCTCGGACTTCGGCCGCCTGCACCCGGGCCTGCTGGGCCTGCCGATGACCGCCTGGTACCCGCTGCCGGGGGGCGCGGCCGGCCAGCGCGACGCGTTGGCGGCGCTCGCGGCAGGCATCGTCGGGCTGCCGGGCCGGGCGACGCCGCTGGGCGCCGTGCGCCACGCGATCACGCGCTACCGCCTGCGCGCCGCCGTCCTCGGGGTCGACCAGCCGCAGGCGCGCGCCGCGCCGCCGCTGCCGGGACGTCCGGACGGAATCTGGGTGGATTCCGGCCGAGCGCCCGACCTGCACGTCAGCCAGTTGACGCGCAAGGCGTTGCGCCTGCTGGCTGTCGGTGGAGGTTGACAATCCGGTTTCGATGCATCTCCTTTGGGAAGGATCCCCGGGATCACCCTACGTGCAACTGCGGAGAGGTTCAGCCATGCTGCAGATTACCAGGCAGACCGAGTACGCGATCAGGGGGCTGCAGGAACTCGCGCGGCGCGAGAGCGACGCACCGGTGCAACTGAAGTCCATCGCCGGGGCGTGCGAAGTTTCCGAGGCCTTCCTGGCGAAGATCTTCCAGATGCTGGCGCAATCGGGCATCGTCAAGTCACACCGCGGCGTCAAGGGCGGGTTCAGCCTCGGTCGCCCGGCGGCCGAGATCTCGCTGCGCGAGGTGGTGGAGGTCTGCGAAGGCGGCATCGTGCTGAACCACTGCCTGCGCCAGGTGGATCCCTGCCAGAACGCAGAGCACTGCAACGTCGCCAAGGCCTGGAAGACAGCCCAGGACGCGTTGACGGGCGCGCTCGAGCAGACGCGGCTGGCCGACGTGATGTAGCGCGGCGGCCGCCGCGCGCGAAGGAAAAGAACGCGCCGAGGTCCGCGCAGGCGGACGGCCCTAACCGGGTTGTCCGCCTGCCTCTTTCCGGCCGTCGCCGCCGGGCGCCTCGCGCCGGCGCCGCAGCTGCCCGCAGGCGGCGGCGATGTCACGGCCGCCGCTCAGACGGATCGTCGCGTCGATCCCGGCCGCGGTGAGGATCGCCTGGAACGCCAGAACCGCCTCCGAGGGCGGCGGCGCCTGCCGGTCGTCGTCGAGCGGGTTGAGCGGAATGAGGTTCACCTTGAACAGGCCGCCCTGGACCAGCTTCGCCAGCCGCCGCGCCTGCTCCGGGCTGTCGGTGCGGCCGGCGATCAGCACCCAGGCGACGGTCGTGCGCCGTCCGGACTGCCGCGCGTAGCGACGTCCCAGGTCCAGCACTTCGGCCAGCGGCGTGCGGCCGGGCACCGGCATCAGGCGCCGGCGCTCTTCGTCCGTGGTCCCGCCCAGGCTGAGCGTCAGGCCGGTCCCCGGCGCCAGCTCGAGCAGGCGGCGCAGCCCGTCGCCCGGTCCGCTGGTCGAGACCTGGATGCGCCGCTTCGACATGCCCAGTCCGTCGGGGTCCAGCATGATCGCCAGCGCCGAGGGCAGCGCGTCCCAGTTGTCCAGGGGTTCGCCCATGCCCATGAAGACGACGTTGAACTGGCGATCGCCGTGGCCGGGCACCGGCGCAGCGCCCAGGTCTCGCCGGAGGTGGGCCACCTGCTCGAGGATCTCGCCGGTCTCGAGGTTGCGCACGAGCCCGCCGCGCGCCGTCGCGCAAAAGCTGCAGGCCATCGCGCAGCCCACCTGCGTCGAGAGGCAGAACGTGGCGTGGCTCTCCATGGGGATGATCACGCTCTCGACCGTCTGTCCGTCGCGCAGGCGGAACAGGAACTTGCGCGTGCCGTCGCCGCTGACCTGGCGCTCGAGCGGCTCGAGCCCCCGCAGGTCCCAGTCGGAGGCCAGCGCCTCGCGCAGCGCGCGGGGCAGGTTGCGCAGTTCGTCCCAGCCGAGGGCGTCGTGCGCGTAGAGCCAGTTCGCCAGCTGGCGCGCGCGGAAGGGCTCGCCGCCGGCGGTCGTCACGGCCGCCGCCAGGCGGTCGGGAACCAGCGAACGCAGCAGCGGTTTGGCCACGGACACCCCCGGCGGCGGCCTTGGCGGCCGCCTTCTTGACAGCGGTTCGGTCGGCGGCGCAAAGTGCGGGCGTCGCCGGGGCACAATGTCCTGCCCCGCCGTCCGCCCCGCAAGCCACCGTGCCGGACGGCCCCCGGGCGCCGCGCCGGGTTCCGGAACGCCGCGCCGCAAGGAGCCGCCGTGAAGACCGTCCTGATCGTCGACGACGACCCCTCCATCCGCGACATCACCGCGCAGGCCCTGCGTTACGGCGACCAGTACGACGTGCTCACCGCGTCGACCGGCGCCGAGGGCCTGACCATGGCCGAGCGACACCGCCCGGACGTGATGTTGCTGGACGTGAAGATGCCCGGCATGGACGGGCTCGAGGTGCTGCAGCGGCTCCGCCAGGCGGAGAGTGAAGTGCCGGTGATCGTGATCTCGGCCCACGGCAACGTCGAGACCGCCGTGGCCGCCGTGAAGGGCGGCGCCTACGACTTCCTGGAGAAGCCGTTCTCGATGAACCGGCTGATGGTCACGATCAGCAATTGTCTGGCGCACCACGAGGCGCTGGCCGACCGCCGCGTGCTGCAGGACCAGGGCGACCGACGGCGCGTCATCGTCGGCGACAGCCGCGCGATGCGCGAGGTGCGCTCGTTCATCGAGAAGGTGGCCGCCAGCGACGCCACCGTGCTCATCACGGGCGAGAACGGCACCGGCAAGGAGCTGGTCGTCAGCGCGATCCACCGCGCCAGCGCGCGCCGGGACCGTCCGCTCGTCGAGGTCAACTGCGCCGCGATCCCGCGCGAGCTCGTCGAGAGCGAACTGTTCGGCCATGAGAAGGGCAGCTTCACCGGCGCGGATCGCCAGCGCATCGGTCGCTTCGAACAGGCCGACGGCGGCACGCTGTTCCTGGACGAGATCGGCGACATGGGCGAGGAGGCCCAGGCGAAGGTGCTCAAGGCCGTCGAGGAGAGCCGTTTCCAGCGCGTGGGCGGCGCCGAGACGCGTCGCGTGGACGTGCGCATCGTGGCCGCCACCAACCGGGACCTGTCGTCGCCGCAGTCCGGCTTCCGCCAGGACCTCTTCTACCGGCTGAACGTCCTGTCGCTGCACCTGCCGCCGCTGCGCGACCGCCAGGGCGACGTGCCGCTGCTCCTGGATTGGTACATGGCCGAGCTGGCGACGCGCCTGAAGCTCAAGCCGCGCCGCTTCGCGCCCGAGACGGTGGCGATGCTCGAGGAGTACAGCTGGCCGGGCAACGTGCGCGAACTGCGGAACCTGGTCGAGCGCCTCCTCATCCTGGCCCCCGAGGAGACCGTCCGGCCGGCGGACCTCCCGCCGCTGCCCGGCACGGCGCCGGGACGCCCGGTGGAGTCCCAGCTGCTGGCCGCCCGCGACTTCCTCGAGTTCAAGACGCGCAGCGAGACCCTGTTCCTGCAGACGAAGCTGCGGGAGAACCTGTACAACGTCAGCCGCACGGCCGACGTCCTGGGCATGCAGCGCAGCAATCTCTACAAGAAGATCGCCAAGTACGGCCTGCGGACGCAGCCCGGGGGGGACGGGGGCCGTTCCGACAACGGAGATTGACAGTTCCGTGCGGTTTCCGTAACAATGATGGCAAGGTCAGGCGGGCGCCCGGGCATGTCGATGGCGCCGCCAGGCCGGGGACGGGGTGCCTTGGACAAGGGGCGAAGGACATGAAACGCTGCCGAGCGGTCCTGTTTCTTCTGCTGGCGATCTGCCTGGTCGCCGGGCCTGTGCTGCCCCCCGCCGCCGACGCGGTCCAGACCACTGAGCAGTCAACCAGTTCGCCGACCGGCCCCGTTGCCGGTACCAACGGAGAGTCCGACCCGGGCAGCTCCGGGCGCGGGGACCCGGGCGGCGCGGGGGACGGGCTGGGGGTCGACCCCGACGGCGTGGCCATCGGGTCCGCGCTGTCCGGCGTTGCGAACGCCGCGCTGGAGTTGCTGCTCCAGCTGCTGCGGCTGATGCAGGCGGCAGGCTAGGGCGCCCGGAGGGGCGCCCGGCCGGCGGGCGGTCGAGCAGAGCGACAGAGACGAAGCGACAGAGACGAACAGAAGACCGAATCCACTTCCTCGCCGAGGGATGCGGTTGATGAACGACGAGAGCCGGGACCCCGCACGCCGGGACGCCTCGAGGCCGCGCCAGTCGCGTGCCCAGGCGGGGTCCGACTGGCTCCGCCTCGAGGAGATCGGCGACCTCCATTTCCACGCCTCGGCCTACGCGACCGCGCTGGACTACTACACCCAGTTGACCGACGGCGAGGTGCTCGACACGCTGCCGCGCGAGCGGGCCCTGCCCCTGCTGCGCAAGGCCGTCGACTCGCTGCTCCTGCTCGGCCAGTTGGCCGAAGCCGACGCCCTCCTGGACGAAGCCGACGCCCTGCTGGCGCGCACCACCGCCCTTGCCGCGCCCGAACAGGCCGCCGTGCTCGGGGCCGCCTTCCAGATCCGGCGCGCGATCGTGCTGCGCGAGCGCGGCCGCCTGCACGACGCGCTCAACCTGGCCAAGCGGGCGTTCGCCGTGCTGGCCCTGACGGACGAGCACGCGGACGTCGCGCGCCTCCAGGTGGTCATGGGCGTCTGCCACCTGCGCCTGGGCCGCCTCGAGAAGGCCGAGGAGCTCTTCAACGACGGCTTGGCCACGTTCCGGCGCATCGGCCACGACCTGGGCGTGGCGAATCTGCTGAACAACCTGGCGCTGCTGGACAACGTGCGCTGCCGCTGGGACCGAGCGCTCGCGCAGCTGGACAAGGCGCTCGAACTGGCGCAGCGCATCGGCGCCAGCCACCTGTTGCCGATGCTCTACCTGAACCAGGGCATCGTGCTGCAGAAGACCGACCGGCTGGCCGAATCGCGCGCCGTCCTCGACAAGGGCCATCGCCTGGCGGCCAGCCTCGGCGACCGCCTCCAGGCCTGCCGCCTGGCCCTGGCGCTGGGGCGGCTGGAGACGCTGTCGGGCCGCCTGGCGCGGGCGGAGGAGCTCCTGCTGGAGGGACAGGTCCTGGCCGAGCAGGGCAGTTATCCGCGCGAGATCTGCATCGCCACCGAATACCTCGGCGACGTGCTGCTGGCGCGCGGCGAGGCGGAGCGCGCCGCCGCGAACTTCCGCGAAGGGCTAGCCCGTTCGCGGACCATCGCGACCGGGAACGACCTCGAAGGCGAACTGCAGCGGCGTCTGGCCGAGGCCCACTTCGCCGCCGGCCGGCCCGAGGAGGCCCTGGCGGCGGCCCAGGCCGCCCTGGCCGTCTGCGCGCAGTGCGGCGAGGCGTACGAGATCGGATTCTGCCACCTGACCAGCGGGCGCGCGCGGCTGGCGCTCGGCGAGCCCGCGATCGCCGACGACCATTTCCGGCAGGCCGTCGCGACGTTCCACGACCAGGCCCTGCCGCACCTGTGGTGCCGCGCCGTGGTGGCCTGGTGCGATGCCCGTCTCGCGTCGGCGCCCGAGCCGCTGCTGCTGGTCCTGCGCCGGCTCCTGTCCGAGGCGCAGGAGCGCGTCGCGGCCGGCGTCAGCGACGCGATGCTCTGCCAGGTGCTGGACCGGTTGGCCAACGTCCAGGTCAGGCTCGGGCGGTTCGACGAAGCGCTGCTGACGGCGTTCGACCTCGAGCGCTGCGCCGCCGGGCTGGAGGACGAACGCTGGTTGCGGATGGTGACCGCGCTGAGGGAGGACATCGAGCGCGGGATCCTGCGCGCGGTGGGCGCGCCCGAGGCGCAGTTCGAGGCCATCGCCTCGCTGCCCGAACTGTTCGACCAGGACGGGGCCGCGGTGCCCGGGAACCTCGAAGCGGTGCTGGCCGCCGGCATGGCGCGGGTCGCCGCCGACAGCGGCTTCATCGCCATGGCGGAAGCGGGCGCTGCCGGCGACCAGCTGCGCGTGGTGACGCGCCGCGGCCTGACCGAGAATCTCGCGGGGCAGCTGGCCCGGTGGTTCGCCGGTTCGGCGAACGCGCGCGACCCGGGCGGGATCTCCCTGCACACGCGCCTGGGCCCGCGCGACGGCATCGTGCGCGACGTGCCGGCCCTGCTGACGGTGGCCGACAGCTGCCTGTTCATGCCGATCGCGCTGCACGGGCGGCGCTTCGGCGTCCTGTTCCTCGGCAAGTCCGGCGTCGGCGCGACCCAGACGGCCTTCGACCGAGCGGCCCTCGACTTCCTGGCCACGTATCTCGGCTTCCTGGCGCTGTTCCTTCACGAGAAGGCGGGCGCGCGCGGGTCGGGCGCGGCGCCTACGCCGTTCGCCGCGGTCGAGAGCTTCGAGAACATCATCACGCGCAATGCGCGCATGCTGGACGTGCTCGGCCTCGCGCGCAAGGTGGCCCCGAGCGAGCTGACCGTCCTGCTGAACGGCGAGACCGGCACCGGCAAGGGGCTGCTCGCCTACTCGATCCATGCCCTGAGCCGCCGCGCCGGCCAACGCTTCCTGTCCATCAACTGTGCGGCCATCCCGGAGACGCTGCTCGAGAGCGAACTGTTCGGGCACAAGCGCGGGAGCTTCACCGGCGCCCACGCCGACAAGAAAGGCCTGCTGGCGGAGGCCGAGGGCGGGACCGTCTTCCTCGACGAGATCGGGAAGATGCCGTTCAGCATGCAGGGCAAGCTCCTGCACTTCATGGACACGAAGGTCGTGCGGGCGGTCGGCTCGAACCAGGAATCCCGCGTGAACGTGCGCGTCATCTGCGCCTCGAAGAACGACCTGCACCAGCTGGCGCAGCAGGGGGCCTTCCTGGAGGACCTCTACTACCGGCTTCTGGACTTCCCGCTCGTGATCCCGCCCCTGCGCGAGCGGCCGGACGACATCGAGCTTCTGACGGAACATTTCGTGGCCCGCTTCAGCCGCGAACTCGGGATCGTCGCGCCGTCGGTCGACCGCCGGTTCCGCGACGCCCTGCTGCGGCATGCCTGGCCCGGCAACGTCCGTGAACTGGAGAAGACGCTGCAGCGGGCGATCGTGCTGGCCGGCGGCAGCCGCACGCTGCGGGGCGAGCACCTGCCGCCTGAGTTCGGCGCCGGGGCGGGCCGTCCCGCCGCGGGCCCGGGGCGGACGGCAGGCCTGCGCGAGGCGCTGGCCGAGGTCGAATGCCGCGAGATCCGCGCCGCCCTGCAGCGCGCCGGCGGCAACAAATCGCAGGCGGCGCGGGAACTGGGCATCAGCTACCCGAACCTGCTCAAGAAGGCCCGACTGTACGGACTGGCGGACGGCGAGTAGGCAACGGCCCCGATTGGCAAGGGCAGGCGGTGGATCCCGGCGGAGCCGGGAATTTTCTTTATAGCGTAATGCCTTTAGTTTCAGCCAGTTGTTCGCAGCGCTCCGAGATTGTCAATTCCGTTTATAGCCGACTGTGCCGGGGGGGCGGCGAGGTGCCGGTCGCTGTTCCGGTAACCTGTTTTTTGACAACAACTTGAAGTATTTTGCGACCGTGCGTGGAAGTGGTACGCCAAGTGCTGTAGCCAGCCCTGAAGGGGTGAGCAACAGGGATCCTCTTCGGACGAAGCAGAATTTCGTGTTCTCGGGAGAATTGAGTCCGTCCCGCTGCGAGGCGGGGCTCTCATCGAGGAGGCCGCCCGGGGGGTGTGAAAGAGGTGGGGTCTGGAGCATCCCGACAGGACGGCGTAGAGAGCCAGGATCCTCTTCTCCCGGAACACGAATTCGCGGACCGCAAGATCAGGACAGCGTGAGAATTCAAGAGCCCCCGCCGGGTTCGGGGAGGCGAGCCTCGAGCCCGGCCGCCGCAAGGCGGGGGCTCTTTTTTTTGCTGCGCGCCGCCGCCGATCCCGCCGGGGCGTCTCCCGTTGCCCGGAACCGGCGAACGCCTGCCGCGAGGCCGGTTGAACGTCCTCTTTCGGGGAAACTGTCCCACATCGCGCACAGCCCCCCGGCGGCGGCCGGGCGCGGCGCGGGCGATGAGCGGCGCCCGGGCTTGGGGTGCCGGAAGACCGTCCGGGCGGCAAGCGTAGACCCGGCAGCGAGTTGGCGGCGATCTGCGGGTTCGCGGCGCCCGGTCCGGCACGCCCCGACCGGCCGCCCGGCGAGGCCCCGCCGGTGGCACGAACCCTGCCTAGCCGGGGCGGGTGAACGATCGAGCCGGCCAGGAGGGGTACCATGTACGAATGCGCGTTGGCGACCGGGAGGGCGGCGGGGCGTACAGCGAGGCGTCCGGCCGCCATCTTGATCCTGGTGTTGCTTGTGGCGCCGGGACTCTTCCTGGCCGGCTGTTCCGAGGACGACTGCCTCAACTGCGTCGACGTGCCGGCGCCGGTGGTGCCGACCGGGGTGCGCAGCATCAGCGGCGACGGCTATGTCATCGTCGAGTGGCACGACCTGGTCTACGCGCCCTACGACGGCAGTTACAACGCCAGCCTGGTGGCGTACGAGGTCTACCGCCGCGACTACGAGTTCGGCGACGAGAACGACCCGCAGCGGACGTTCGACCCGGTGCCCATCGCGGTGGTGGACTGGGACGAGAACTACGATGCGGGCACGGGCCTGCATTGGCACGTGGACGAGAACGTGAGCAACGGCCTGCAGTACGAATACGCGGTGGCCTCGGTCAACGCCGCCGGCGTGCGCAGCGCGCTGAGCTTCCAATTCGTGGTCGATGCGCCGTTGCCGATGAGCCCGCTGGACAGCCAGGGCTGGTTCGTCCCGCTGCCCGTCTTCGACGGGAACGCCCCGGGCGCGATCGGCTACGGCTTCGTGTTCAGCCGCGCCGCGTCCAACCCGCTGGTCCTGACCGCCGGGCGCGTCACGCCGGGCGTCGAGGTGACCGTGGCCGATATCGAGGTCTTCTTCAGCGGCGGCGTGCCTTTCGTCACGCGCGGCGCGTCGCATGTGCGCCTGCAGGACATGGGCGACTTCAGCGACGGCGCCGGCAACCTCCTGTTCGAGGGCGTGTCGTGGGCGCCGGTGCGCGGCTACTCGGCCACCGGCACGCTTGAACTCGTGCCGGGGCACGTGTACGTGGCGGAGATCCACGTCGGCGGCGGCAACGTGCACTATGCGAAATTCGGCGTCGACAGCCTCGGGTCCGGGCTGGTCAACCTCGTGTGGGCCTACCAGCTCATTCCCAACCTGCCTGAGCTCTCGGCGCCGGCGGGCGGCGACGGGTCCGCGGAGGAAGGTCCGCGCTTCATCAGCCTCTAGCGGGGCGACGCGGAAGAAAGGGGCGCAGTCATGAGACACCATCTGAACGGCATCGGCGGCCTGCGTGCCGGCGCGGCGTTGATCGGCCTCGGGCTGGCCCTGCTGCCGGGCCCGGCGCCGGCGCAGGAAGGCGCGGAGCGCTACCAGCCGAACAGGACGCGCGCCGACTACGAGGCGCCCGCGGCTTCCGAGGACGGCTACGATTACGCGGCGCAGACGCTTCGGGTCTCGGTCTGGCTGGACCGCGACGAGGACGAGATCTACAACCGCGGCGACGAGCAGCGGGTCACGTTCCAGACGAACGAGGACGCCTACGCGGTGG
This sequence comes from uncultured Fibrobacteraceae bacterium, assembly GCA_964399195.1. Classification (GTDB taxonomy): domain Bacteria; phylum Krumholzibacteriota; class Krumholzibacteriia; order LZORAL124-64-63; family LZORAL124-64-63; genus CAINDZ01. The sequence continues at coordinate 22,065 of CAYNPY010000020.1, read as the reverse complement.
TCTACCGCATCGACACCGACGGCCTGGTGACCGTGCTCTGGCCGCGCGACCGCCTGGACGACGGTTTCGTGTTCGGCGGGCACGAGTACCGTCTGCCGGGGCGCGAGGCGCCGGCCCTGCGCATCCGCGAATCCGAGGGCGAGGGCTACGTGCAGGCGGTCGTGTCGCGCTACCCGTTCGACCTGCGCGCGCTCGAGCTGGACTTCCTCGGCGAGAACGGGCGGGAGGAGTACGGGTTCCGCGTGGCCGGCGACCCGTTCCTGGCGATGAACGAGGTCAACCACGCGATCACGGGCCTCGAGGATTCCCGCGATCACGTCATCACCAACCACGCCCGGTACTATGTGCACCGGGTGGTGGACCATCCGCGCTACCTCTGCTCGCAGTGTCATACCGACGACGTCGTCCGCTACGACCCGTATGATGCGCACTGCACGCTCGAGATCGAATACGACTACGGCTGGTCGAACCGCTGGTACACGACGTACGGCTACTACCCGGTGTACTGGAACCCCGTGTACGTGTACGTGGACCCGTGGACCTGGCGGCCGTGGATCAACTTCTGGTACGACCCCTGGTACGTGTGCGCCCCCTGGCAGGGCTGGCGCCCGTACTACTGGGACTGCTACATCTGGTACGACTCGCCCTACTACCGCGGCAACAGCTGGACCCGCTGGGATGGCGGCGACCGTCGCTTCCGGCCGCTGAACCGCCACGGCGAGTCGGTCGCGGTGCGCAAGGTGCGCGAGTTCGACAAGGTGACGCGCCAGGTCGCGCGCCGGCCCCTGGCCGAGGACGAGCGCAGCGCGATGATCGCGCGCCGGCCGTTGGCCGGCCGCGGGGACGGCAAGGGCATCGGACGCGAGCGCGACGGGAACGTGGCGCCGGTGGCGGTCGCCCGCGGGGACAAGCCGCTGGCGCGCGAGAGGGAACGCTTCCCGGCAGCGGGCGGCAGCAGCCGCGGTGGCGGCCTGCGCATCCGTCCGGAGAGCGGCAGCGGGGCGGCCGCGGTCGGCGCCGACCGGCCGACGCGCCGGCACACCGCCGGCGGCGGCGAACGGGCCCCGAGCCTGCAGCCGGTCAAGCCGGCGCGGCGCAGCGCCGGCGAGCCGACGCGGGGGGGCGAGCAGGGCGTCAGGGGCGCGCCGCCGGCGCGCGAACAGGACCGCGACGGCGTGCGGACGCTGAATCCGCGCCAGCAGGACCCGCGCACCTGGAACCGCGGCAGTGGCCGCAGCGAGCAGGGCGTCGAGCGTCCGGCGCGGGTGCGCCCGCGCGAGGAGACCCGCGAGCGCGGCGAGTCGCCGGCCGACCGGCCGACCCGCGCGCCGCGGCGCGCCGGCGGCGGCCGCGACCGCCGGGGCGTGGAGTCGCGCCGCGGCCCCGCTGCCGGCGAGACGGTGCGCGAGCCGGCTCCCGACCGCGGCCGTTCCGGACGCCGTGAAGAGAGCGCGGTCCGGCGGGGCGAATCGCCGCGCTCGGTCCGCGAAACGGCGCCCGCGGCGCGGCCGACGCCGCCGGCGCCCCGCCAGGAACCGCCGGCGCGTCAGGAAGCGCCCAGGCGCAGCGAGCCCGCTCGCGGGCGCGAGACGGGCGATCGCGGCGGCGACAGGTCAGGCGGCAGCGACCGGTCCGGCGACGGCGGCGACGCGCGCTCCGGCGACGCGCCGGCGCGGCGGGCGCCGGGCGCGGCCAGAAGGTGAGCAGAGGTGTGCTGGTGGTCTTCCCCCCATCTCCCGTCGGCCGGAGCGGCGCGGATTCCCGAAGTGGTTGGCAGCCGATCGTGAAGAGGCGAAGCACCGGGTAGACGGGGACACCAGCATGGACGGGGGAGCCCGGCGGGGGAATGTCGATCAGGGGTGACAGGTACCGCGTCGGGCTCTCCCATTTTTCGAAACTCCGGCCGGTGCGCCCCGAGGGCGCCGGCCGGCGGCGCTCGGACCGCACAATTGACCTCGCCGCATGGTGGGCCTACAATGCGCCGACTGCACGGGCGCGTGAGGATCGGGCCAGGTGCCGGCCAGGTGGCGGCCGGGAAAGGGATTCCGAAGCATGAGAGCCTTCGCGCCGGCCACGCCGGTGGTGTTGCTGGCCGCGCTGCTGGGATGCTTCGTCGCCGATGCGCACGCCGCGCCGCCGCCGGGCACCGGACCCCTGCCGACGGAGGTCGCGCGCCGGCTCGCCGAGCGGGCGGCGCCCCTGCTTAGGGAGGCGCGGGACGCATCGCTCCGGCGCCTGCCGGGCGAGAAGGCCCCCGCCGCGCTGGACGCAATCGTCATCAGCTGCGACTTCGCCGACAGCCTGCTGCTCGGCCGCCACGGGCTGGTTCCCGGCGACTTCCCCCCGCCGCGCCAGACCGACCGCCACTACGACGCGCACGACTCGACTTACCTGCACCACAAGCTGCAGGATGTCGCCGCGTACTTCGCCGACGTCAGCGGCGGCGCGCTCGAGATCCGCTTCACCGTGCACGCGCGCGCGGTCAACCTGCCCGAGCCGATGGCCTGGTACGGCAACCACCCGAGCCTCGGCGAGCAGCCGGTGGTCCTGGCCGCCGCGGTGATCGACAGCCTGGACGCTGAAGTCGACTTCACCCTGTACGACACCGTGGTGCTGGTGCACGCCGGCGCCGGCGAGGAGACCGACATCCTGGGCGACAGCCCGGAGCAGATCTACAGCACCTACCTGGATCCCGCGGATTTCCGGGCGGCGTTCGAGGACAGCGTGTTGCCGCAGCCGTATCTCGCCGCGGCTGGCTTTCCCGCCGGCGAGGGCATCGACCGCGTGCTCGTGCTGCCGGAAACGGCGCAGCAGGATCCGTTCGGCTCGTTCGGCGGCGGCTTCGGGTCGCTGGGCCTGTACTGCTTCGAGTTCGGCCTGCACCTGGGCATGCTCTCGCTCAGCGACTTCACGCCCGCCGGGCGCCCCGACAGCCAGGGCGTCGGCCAGTACGACCTGATGGGTTACGGCCTGTTCGTGGGGCTCGGGTTCCTGCCCCCGCAGCCCGGGCCGTTCAACAAGCTCCTGATGGGCTGGTTGGAGCCTGCGCCGGTCGACCCGGATGCGGGCGCGCTCGTGACGCTCCCGCCCGCAGCTGGAACGCAGGGGCTGGCCTGCGCGCGCATCGACATCACGGGGCAGGAGTACTGGCTGGCCGAGTACCGCCTTCAGGATCCCAACGGCGACCGCCGCTTCACGTTCCCGGGCGACCTGAACGGCAACGGCCTGCCCGACTTCTGGGACGCGGACTCCGGCAACGGCGACGGCACGCCGACGGGCAAGTTCGACCCGGCGACCGACACCCACGAGGACCTGCGCGGCGCCGAGTGGGACTTCGCGATGAGCGAGAACCGCGCCCGCCGGCCCGGCGAACTGGGCGCCGGCAGCGGCGTGTACATCTGGCACGTCGACGAGGGCGTGGTCGCCGCGGCGTTCGGGCAGGCGACGAACCTCTTCAACGCGGATCCGGCGCGCAAGGCGGTCGACCTTGAAGAGGCCGACGGCATCCAGGACCTGGACACGAACGAGCCGTCGGACTGGCAGCTGGGAGGGGACGACGACAGCTATCGCGGCGAAGGCAACTCGAGGTTCGGTCCCGACACGAGGCCGGACACGCGCTCGAACGCCGGGCTGCCGACGGGCATCGTCATGAGCGGCTTCAGCGACGTCGTGCTCGACTCGGCGGCCTACGTCGTGCAGATCGGCGACCTGAGCTATCCGGGGTACGACTACGCCGACGAGATGACCTTCACGGTGTCGCGCGCGGCTCCTGCGGCTGGCGAGCGGACGCCGGCGGCACGCGTGGCGCTGCCGGCGGGCACCGACCTGGCCGGCTCGCACCTGCTGGCGGTGGACCTCGATGGGGCGGGCGCCCAGGAAATCGTGGTCGCCGACGCCGCCGGGGGCGTGTGGGCCTTCAGCGCCGGCCTCGGGGAATTCCTCGATCACGACGGCGATCCGGCGACGCTGGCGCCGCTGGCGGTGGGCCGGCGCGGCGGCGAGCCGGTCTCCTGGCTGCTGCCGGCGGCGGCAGGCGACCTGGACGGCGACGGCCGGCCGGAAATCGTGCTGGCGGCCGCCGACGGCCTCTACGCATTCGGGGCAGACGGCGGGCCGTTGCGCGCGGCGGCGCCGGGCGACGACGGGTTCTACGCCGCGGTGGACGGGTGCAACCAGCCGGTCGTCCTGCTGCCGGCGGCGCCGTACGCCGCCACGGGCGATCCGGCGTCGCGCGTCCAGGCGCTGGCGGCGTGGGCGCGCGACGGCGCCTGCGGCCTGGTCTGGCTGGGAGGCGCCGACGGGGCGGTGGAGCGCACGCTGGAACTGGGCTCCGGTTACCTGGCGTCGCCGCCGCAGGTGGCGGGCTCGCTGCTGGTCTGCGCGATCGCCGACACGCTCGCCGGCACCGGTCGCCTGGCGGTGGTCGACCTGGCGCGCGATCCGTTGCCGGAGGTGCCGGAGGTTGTGGCGATTCCGCTGCGGGGCGTGCCCGGGCCCTGGCCCCCGGCGCTGACGCCGCTGCCCGGCGACGATGGCTCGTCCCCGCGCCTGGCCGCACTGGTCGTCGACCGCGACGGGGCCGGGCAGGGCGTCGTGCTGGCTGGCGAAGCGCCGCCCGGCGGCGCGGTCAGGGCCTGGCCTGCGGACCTGCGTCTGCAGGGGCCGCCTGGTCCGGGCGGCGCGCTGGTGTCCGCCGGGCGCCTCGGACGCGTCGGCCACGGGGGGGACTGGCTGGACGGCTGGCCGCGGACGGTCGCACCCGCCATCGACGGCGCGGGCGCGACGGCGCTCGTGGCCAGGTTGGTGGATGCGCCGTCGCCGGGCGACCACTACCTTTTCACCGCCACCGACGGTCGCCTGCTCGCGCGCGGCGCGCGCGGGGAGGAGGTCGAAGGCTGGCCGCTGCCCGGACCGGCCGCCGCCGCGGGCACGCCGGTCCTGGCCGATCTCGGGGGCGGCCCGGAGCTGGACCTGGCGGCCTCCGGCAGCTTCCGGCGCGTGGCCGGGAACGCCGACGGCGGCGCGGCGCTGGTGACGGTTCCGGTGGCGGAAATCGTCGTCTGGCGCGATGTCGCGGCCGCCGCCCGCTGGCCCATGTGGGGCGGCTCCGCCTGGCGCAGCGGCGACTGGGACCGGGACGGGTTCACGGGCACGCCGGCCGTGGCGGCGGGCTCGGGCCTGGTGTCCGGAAGCCACTTCTGCTACCCGAATCCGCTCGGCGGCGAGGTCCTGCGCGCGCGCGCGCAGGTGCGGAGCCCGGCCCGGGCGCGCGTGACGGTGCACGACCTCGCGGGCGAAGAGGTGGCGGCCACCGCCTGGCGCGAGGTCGCGGCCGTCGAGCCGTTCGCCATCGAGATCCCGCTGCCCGGCGTGGCGTCGGGCGTGTATTTCTGCCGCCTGGTCGTGGTGGACCGCGACGGGCGCACCGAGGCAAGCGTGGTGACGTTCGCGGTCGAGCGCTGACGCCGGCCGGCATCCGGAAAGGGAGACCATGGTCCGCACGAAGTTGTTCATCGCCTGCGTCCTGGCCGGCCTGTCGGCCGTGGCGTCGCCGGCGCGCGCCGCCGATCCGGGCGACGTCGGCATGCTCTCGCTGCGCATGGGCCTGGGCGCCCGCGAGGCGGCGATGGGCGGGGCCGCCGTGGCGGCCAGCGAGGGCGCGGCCGCGCTCTACTGGAACCCGGCGAACAACGCCCTGCTGGACCGCGGCACGGATCTGCTGCTGCAGCACCACGACTACCTGGGCCACTTCGACCACGAGGCGGCCGCCGTCGCCCATCGCGCCGCGGGCGGCGTCATCGGCCTGGTCTTCAGCGGTTTCTATGCGGAGGAACTGGTCCGCCGCGGCGAGGACGCCGTGGGCGTTCCGGAGGGGACGTTCCGCCCCTACGACCTGGCCATCGGGCTCTCCTATGCGCGCGCCCTGGGCGAGCGGTTCGCCGCCGGCGTGAACGCGAAGTTCATCTACCAGACGATCGACCTCTATTCGGATTCGGGCCTGGCGCTCGATGCGTTCCTGACGCACCACGCGCTCATCGAAGGCCTGGTGTTCGGCGCCAGCCTGACGAACGTGGGCGGCCAGATGAACCTGCGCGACGAGCCGTTCGATCTGCCGGCCGCCGCGCGGATCGGCGTGGCGTACACGCCGGCCGCGTCGGCGCTGCGCAAGAAGCTGACGTTGGCGGCGGACATGGTCTTCCCGAACGACACGACCGAGAAGGCGCACCTGGGCGTCGAGTACCGGCTGCTGGGCGAATTCGCGCTGCGGGCGGGCTCAAGGCTCAACTACGAGAACCAGGGTCTGACGGCGGGCGCCGGCTTCCGCACGGGCAGGCTGGGCGTCGACTACGCGTTCGAGGAATCGAAGGTGTCCGGCTTCGAGGACGGGCACAAGTTCTCGCTGGTGGTGGCCTGGTAGGCGGTCGGCCCCGCGCGGAGCTCAGCCGAGGTCCGGCGGCGGGTCGCGGTCGAAGTCGAGCAGGCGCAGTTCGCCGTCGCGCAGAACGGCGTAGCCCAGCGTGCGCAGCCAGCCGGCCAGGGCGGCCAGGCGGCGGCCGCCGGCCTCGGTCGTGAACGCGTGGTGCACGTGGCCGATGACCATCAGGTCCCATTCGGCCAGGTCCGGACCGGGCGCCCGGCCGGCAGGCGGCGCCTGCCGGGCGAGCCAGGCGGCGGCGCGGCGTTCGATGACGACCGCCTCGTCGCGCGTGGCGCATCGGCTGCGTCCGCTCAGCCAGGTGCTCAGCGCGTACAGCAGCTCCGGGTGCAGCGACTTGGCGGCGGCGATGCCGGCGGGAGCCCGCACGACGGAGCGGAACGCGCCGTAGGCCCAGTCCAGCTTGAACAGCCCGTCGCCGTGGCACAGGCGCACGCGCAGCCCGCCGGCTGCGAGGTCGCTGTGCGGGGGGCGGATCTCGCAGCCGTACCGTTCGCGCATGTAGGGCGCGGCCCAGATGTCGTGGTTGCCGCCGACGAAGTGCAGGCGGGTCCCGGCCGCGCGGACCCGGTCGAGGGCCTGCAGGACCTCCTCGTAGCCGCGCAGGCGGAAGTGGGGGTAGTCGAACCAGAAGTCGAAGAGATCGCCCAGGAGGACGAAGTGGCCGGCGCCGCGCGCCAGGTCGCACAGCTCCAGGAACCGGTCGCGGCGTCGCAGCTCCGCGGCGTCGGGTTCCAGGTGGAAGTGGGTGTCGGCGACGAACAGGGCCGACGACTTGGCCGGATCGCTCATGTTGGCCTGATGGCTCATGCTGGCCGGATCGCTCATGCCCGGCATAGTGGCGGGCGCCACCGCCGGTGGCAACCGGAAAGGCGCGGGGGCAGGCGGGACGGCCGGAAAGGACGCGGATGTCCGGAATCGACGATGTGAAGCGCAGCTTCGCGGAATGGTGCGCGGTGGCCGCCGAGCGCACGGCCGAGGCGGCGAAGGTGACGTCGCGGCGCTACGACCGGTTCGCGCTCGGGCGCGAGATCGAGCGCCGCTATGCCGAACTCGGGTCGATCGTCCACGCGGGCCTGAACGCCGGTCGCCAGGACGTCCTGGGCGATCCGCGCGTGGCGGCCCTGCGTGCCGAGGTCGAGGATCTCGAGCGCGAACGGCGGCAGAAGGACGAGGAGATCGACGAGATCCGGCGGCAGTACGCGCAGCGGCGCGACCCGCAGGACGGACCGGGGCCGGATCCCGGGGCCGCGCCGGGCGCCACGGGGAGCGCCGGCGGCGCGGCCGGCGCGGCCGGCGCGGCCGGCGGCGAACCGGGAGATCGTCAACCCGATTTTTCCAGTTGACACCGGCTGGACAATTGTCCTAGGATCTTGACCGGAATCCCTGTTGGTCCCGGGCCGGGTCAGGATCGTGGCCGGCCGCCGGGGCGTGGCCTCACCCCTTCACCGGTCCTACCCCACGGACGGTGGAAACGTGAGGCGTCGCGAGACAACCGGACAGCCTTTGGCCCGACCTTCGGCCGGTCGGGCGATCGGGCGTGCCCGCGCCCGGGCGATCCCTGCGTCAGGCGGGATCCCGGGGCGCGGGCGCGGTTTTGTCGCGCGCGGCGCTTGGGCGCCGACCCTCGTGACGGCCGGGCTCCTGCTCGCGCTCGCCGCGGCGACGGCGCCGCCGGCCCGCGGCCAGTCCGACCCGGGTTCCTCGCCCTTCTCGGCTGTCGGCAAGGTGGTGCGGCCCGCCGTGGTCAGCATCCGCACCGTGCGGGCGGTCAACGCCGAGGGCATGGGCACCGGTCCCCTGCAGGAGATGTACCGCCGCTTCTTCCCGGACGAGCAGGGGCAGGGCGGGCGCTTCGAGTCGCCGTCCACCGGCTCGGGCTTCGTCGTCGGCGCCGCGGGCGACATCCTGACCAACCACCATGTCATCGAGGGCGCCGACGAGGTGTTCGTCCGCTTCGGCGGCGAGCAGCGCGAGTACCGCGCCCGGGTCGTGGGCACCGATCCGGCCACCGACCTGGCGCTGCTGAGCATCGAGCCGGCGGGGCGCTCGCTGGTGGTGCTTGAGTTCGCCGACTCGGACAAGGTCGAGGTCGGCGCCTGGGCGATCGCGGTGGGCAACCCGTTCGGCAACCTCGAGAGCTCCCTGACGGTGGGCGTGGTCAGCGCGAAAGGCCGCGGCGACCTGTTGATCGGGGGCCGCACGCCGCGCTATCAGGACTTCATCCAGACGGACGCTTCGATCAACCACGGCAACAGCGGCGGCCCGCTGGTGGACGCGCGCGGGCGCGTCATCGGCGTCAACACGGCGATCAGCGAACGCGGCCAGGGCATCGGCTTCGCCGTGCCGAGCAACCTGGCCCGCGGCGTCTACGACCAGTTGAAGGAGCGCGGGCGCGTGGTCCGCGGCTACCTCGGCGTCTGGACCGAGGATCTCGTGACCGTCGTGGGCGAGTCGCGGCCCGGGGAGCCGGCGGCGGGCGTGCGCGTGCTCAAGGTGGCGCCCGGGTCGCCGGCGGCGGACGCCGGCCTGCAGCCCGGCGACTTCATCACCGCCTACGACGGCCGTCCTGCGGGCACCAACCGCCAGTTGCAGTTCCGCATCGCCGAGTCGGCGCCCGGTCGGCCGGTGACGCTCGAATTGGCGCGGGAAGGGCGCAAGCTGGAAGTGACCGTCACGCCGGTCGACGCCGAGGCGGAGCCGGGCGCCGCCGTCCCGGCGGCGACCGCGGGCGCCTGGCTGGGCCTGGAGGTCGCCGCGCTGGACGGGGACGATCCCCGCGTGGAGCGGTTGAAGGATCTGCTGGGCGTGACGGCCGCGACAGGCGTGATCGTGGTCGCGGTGGAGGACGACGGCCCGGGCGCGCTGGCGGGCGTCAGCCCCGGCGACGTCCTGGTCGCGGTGGACGGCAGGCGGATCGGCGACCTGGGCGACTGGGAACAGCTGCGCGCCGAACACGTGGCCGTGCCGGCGCCCCTGACCGTTCTGGTCAGGACCGGCTCCGTCGAACGTTACCTGCGGGTGGAACCCCGGAGCGCCGGGGTGGAGAACTGACGGTGCCCCACACTGCCAGGGAGGACGGCCATGGCCGGCAGACGCAACTTCCTACCGGCGATGCACGAGAAGGGACTCGAGGTCTACTTCCGCGACATCAACCGCTACGAACTGCTGACGCGTGAGCAGGAGTTCGCGCTGGCCCGGCGGATCCGCGGCGGCGACGAGGAAGCCCTGGCCGAGCTCGTGCGGGCGAACCTGCGGTTCGTGGTCTCGGTCGCGAAGCGGTACGTGAACCAGGGGCTGATGCTCTCGGACCTGATCAACGAGGGCAACCTGGGGCTGCTCAAGGCGGCGCGCCGGTTCGACGAGGAGCGCGGCTACCGCTTCATCTCCTACGCGGTGTGGTGGATCCGGCAGTCGATCATGCAGGCCCTGCTCGACAAGTCGCGCACGATCCGTCTGCCGCAGAACCAGACGGCGGTGCTGATCAAGATCAACCGCGCGCGCGTGCAGCTGCAGCAGGAGGGCATCGTCGACCCGCGGCCCGGCCAGATCGCCGCCCACCTCGGCCTCAAGCGCGCGGAGGTGCTGCAGGCCCTGCGCGCCGACCACGTGGAGGTGGCGCTCGACGACGTCGGCGAGGACGGCTCGGACCGGCCCCTGGCCGAGGTCATCGAGGACACCAACCTGGCGGCGCCGGACGCCGCGGTGCTCGAGCGCGGCCTGCGCGAGGACGTGCGGCAGGCGCTGTCGGTGCTCTCGGAGCGCGAGGCGCAGGTGGTCATCCTGTACTTCGGGCTGGGCTGGGAGGAGGCCCAGACGCTGCAGGTGATCGGCGAGCGGCTGGGCCTGACGCGCGAACGCATCCGGCAGGTCAAGGAGAAGGCCCTGGCCAAGCTCCGGCACAGCCAGGGGCAGGCGATCCTGCGGGACTACTACTGACCGGCGCGGCCGGGCGCCCGCGGAAACCGGCGGCAATGCGCTTGGCCGGGCGCGGCCCCCTGTGCTATCCTGACGGCGGCCGGGCGTGCGGCCGGCAGGGAGGCCGGCGCCGGGGGCCCGGCCGGCGACGGTCGAAGGAGCGCAGGACCATGGCCTTGCCGCGCCGGGCGGCTGCAGGATCCCTTCCCGCCTTGTTGGCGGCCGTCGTGGCGGTCGCCCTGCTGCCGGCAGGCGGCGCGTTCGCCGCCGGCGGCGCCGGCATCCTGCGTATCCGCCACTTCTCCGATTCCGAGCACACGCGCGTCGTGCTGGACCTCGACCGGGCCTGCTCCTTCGAGGTGCGGCGGGTCGTCGAGCCGGACCGCGTCGTGGTCAACGTGCCGGACGCCCGATTCGTCATCGGTGGCGAGTTGCCGGTCGGCGACGGCCTGGTCGAGCGCATCCGCCGCAACCCGGGACAGGAGCGCGCCCAGGTCGTGATCGACCTGAACGGCCCGCGCGAGTTCCGGGCCTTCTCGCTGCCGGCCGAGGCGGGCAAGCCCGACCGGATCGTGATCGACATCCTGCGCGCGGCGGCGCCGCCGCCCGCGCGGACGGAAGCGCCGCTGACGCTCGCGGCCGCGGACACCGCGGCGCCGGACCGTTCCGGCGCCGGGGAGCTCCCCTTGGCCGCCGACGGCCCGCCGCCGGCTCCGGCGGGCGCGGCGCGTCGGGACGTGCCCCTGGACGAGTCGACCGAACCGGCGGACGCGGCGCCCGCGTCATCGCCGCCGCAAGAGACGGCGGCGGCCGCGCCGGCCGTGGCGGCGACGACGCCGGACGCGCCGGCCGCCGAAACGGCGGCCCCGGAACCGGCGCCGTTCGTCGTGGTCCTGGACGCCGGCCACGGGGGCAACGACCCCGGCGCGATCAGGGGTTCGCTCCAGGAGAAGGACATCGTCCTGGACATCGCCCGCGAAGCTGCGCGCCTGCTCGAGCAGGTGCCGGGCTGCCGCGTCGTGCTCACCCGCGACCGCGACGTGTTCCTGCCGCTCGGCCAGCGCGTCGAGATCGCCAGGCGCGAGAAGGGCGACGTGTTCATCTCGATCCACTGCAACACGCATCCGCGGCCGACCGTCTCGGGCATGGAGATCTACTTCCTGTCGCTGCAGGGGGCGACCGACCGCGAGGCGCGGGAACTGGCCGACAAGGAGAACGCCGCGGGCCTGGTCGGGCTGCCGGCGGGCGAACAGCACGCGGACCTGGTCGTGGACATCTTGATGGACCTCAAGAAGACGCGCGTGCTGCAGGACTCCAGCCGGCTGGCGGCGACGCTGCTGGCGGCCGCCGATCGCAGCGGCGTGGTCGCCGGCCGCCGCGTCAAGCAGGCCGGCTTCCAGGTGCTCAAGAACCTGGCCATGCCCTCGGCGCTGGTGGAGGTGTCGTACCTGTCGAACCAGGGCGATTACCAGCTGCTGGCCGACCCCGCCGGTCGCCGCCGCCTGGCGGCGGCGCTGGCCGCCGGCATCCAGGATTGGCGCGCGGGCAACGCGCCGGCGGCGCCGCGGGCCGTGGCGGTGGCCCAGGCCACCGGCGGGGACCGCTGGAGCACGGTCTACCGCGTCAAGAACGGCGACAGCCTGTGGAAGCTGGCAGACCGCTACGGGACGACGATGAACGAGATCGCGCGCCGCAACAACCTGAGCGAGCGCCAGCGGGAACTGAAGATCGGCCAGCGGCTCCGGCTGCCGGCGGCCGGAGCGAGGCCGTGAGCCGGCTCGGGCTGAAGCTGGGCTGCCTGGCCGCGGCGATCGTCATCTGGATCCAGATCGCCTCGACGTCCGCGGTCGAGCGGCCGGCGCGGCTGCCGCTGCGCGTGACGGGCCTGGAGGCGGGGCGCACCATCGCCGGCAGCCAGCTGCCTTCCGAAGTGGAGGTGCGCGTGCGCGGCAGCAAACTGCGCCTGTTGGCGCACCGCTGGCTGCAGCGCCCGATCGGCGAAGTCTTGCTCGATCTGTCGGATCGCCCGGCGGGGCGCCCGTTCACGGTGACCCTGGCGCCGGGTGACGTGCAGGGCGAAGTGACGGCGACCGAGATCATCGAGCCGCTGCGCCTGACGATCCGCATCGACGGCGAGATCCAGCGGCGGTTGCCGGTCACCCTGTCGACCGTCGGCACCCTGCGGCCGGGCTACGGCTACGTCGTGCCGCCGCGCGCCGAGCCGGAATCTGTGCTCGTCACCGGGCCCGCCCGCTATTTCCCCGACCAGGCCGAAGTGCGCACGGCGACGCTGGACCTCGGGCGCCTCGAGGGCCAGGGCCGGTTCACGCTGGGCCTGCTGCCGCCGGAGCGGCATCTGCAGCTGTCGGCGAGCGAGATCGAGGTCGTCTACGGCGTCGGGCAGTTGGCCGAGCGCACGGTGGCCGATGTGCCGGTGCGCGCGACGGGCGTCGCGGCCGGCCGGGAAGTGGGCGTCTCGCCAGTGAGCGCGGACGTGCTGGTGCGCGGCGTGGCCGACTCGCTGCTCGCGCTGGTGCCATCGCGCCTGGCGGTCACGGTGGCCGCCGACGGCCTGACGCCGGGGCTGCACCGGCTGCCGGGCGAGGTGACGGCGCCGTCCTGGGTGGCGGTCATCGGCCTGGATCCCGCGCAGTTCCAGGTCGTGGTCGGGGCCGCCGGCGGCGGCGCCGGCGCCGGGCCGGCGGGCGAAGGGCCCCGGCGTGAATGAGCGCCGGCCGCAGGGCGCCGGCGGGCGGGGACCGGTGGCCGTCGGCGCGGCGCTGGGCGTGCTCCTGCTGGCGGCGGCCGCGACCTGGTGGCCGCGACCGGCGGGCTCGCCGGACGGCGTCAGCGTGGTGGTGCTCGACCCGGCGGGCGACGAGCGCCGGCTGGCGTCCACCTGGCCGGCGCTCGCGGCGGTGCTGGCCGGACAGGATGCGGTCGAAGCCCGGCTGGACGTCGCGCGGACCCGCGCGGCCTTCCTGGAACTGGCGGCGGACGCGGACTATCTGGTCTGTCCCGACGGCGTCGCGCTCGGGCTGGCCTCGGGGAACTGGGCGCCGCTGGCGGCCGGGCGGCGCGCGGCGCCGCGCAACCTCCGCCCGCGCGGCGTGCTGGTGTCGCGCAAGGGAGCGGCCGCGCCGGTCGGCGCCGCGGCGGCTCCCGCGCCGTGGCGCGCGGCGCCGGCGAGCGTCGTCTTCGGCGATTCGCTGGGCCTGGCCGCCACGGGCGCCTTGAGGCCGGCGGGCGCTCCGCCCGCGGCCCCGCCGCGAGGGGTCGCCTGGGGCCCGGATCCCTACGACCACGCCCCAGCTCTGCACGCGCTGCGTCTGGGCGGGCGCGACCACGCCGTGGTGCGCCAGTGGGACGCCGAGCGGTTCCGGGCGCAGGGTCTGCTCGCCGACGCGGAGTGGACATTCACCGAGGTGACCGTTCCGGTTCCCGATCTGGTCGTGATGGCGGCGCGGCGGCTGCCGGCGCCGCTGCGTCTGGAACGCGGCGAGCGCCTGGCCGGCATCGGGCGGGAACTGGCGGATCTGACCCCTGCCGAGCGCGACCTGGCGGCGGCCATGACCGCCCTGGGACTCGTCGGCTTCAACCTCCTGATCGATCCCGATTTCGACCTCGTGCGCGCCCAGTTCACCGCGGATTGGCCCCCGGCCCGGCCTTGAGCCATATTTGGAGCGGCGCGCGCCCCCGCGCCGCCCGGCGCGGGGGGCGGCGGCGGCGGGCGCGCCGCCCCGCCCAGGGGGGTAGGTGCGATGTAAGCCAGGTACCACCCACTGAAGGGGACGCGCGACATCTTCCTCGAGGAGATCGAGCGCTGGCGCTGGTGCGAGGACGTCTGGGCGGGTGTGCTGGGCCGGTTCGGCTACGGCGAGATCCGCACGCCGATCATCGAGCCGACGGCGCTGTTCCTCCGTTCGGTCGGCGAGGGCACGGACATCGTCGACAAGGAGATGTACACCTTCGAGACCCGGGACGGGGGCGAGAGCCTGACCCTGCGGCCGGAGATGACCGCCTCGGTCGTGCGCGCCTACCTGGAGAACGGGCTCCAGCGCCAGCCGGGCACGCTCAAGTTCTTCTACCTGGGGCCCATGTTCCGGCACGACCGCCCGCAGGCCGGCCGGTACCGCCAGTTCCACCAGCTGGGCGTCGAGGCGATCGGCTCGGCGTCGCCGGTGCTGGATGCCGAAGTGATCCAGCTGGCCATGGCCCTGTTCGACGCCGTCGACGCGACGGGCCTGCTGGTCAGGGTCAACAGCATCGGCTGCCGGGAGTGCCGTCCGCCATACCTCGAGGATCTGCGGACCTTCCTGCGCGCGCGGCTGGAGGCGGTCCCGGCCGCGTTCCGTTCGCGCATCGACACCAACCCGCTGCGCCTGTACGATGCCAAGGACGACGCCGTGCAGGCCCTGCTGCGGGAGTTCCGGCCGATCACCGACAGCCTGTGCGCGGCCTGCCGCGAGCACCATGCCGTGGTCCTGTCCACGCTGGAACGGCTGGCGGTGCCGGTGCAGCCGGACCCGACGCTGGTGCGCGGGCTGGACTACTACACGCGCACGACATTCGAGATCACCGCCGGCGGCGACCGCAAGCAGAGCAGCGTGGCCGGCGGCGGACGCTACGACCACCTGGTCGAGCAGTGCGGCGGGCCGTCCGTGCCGGCGGTCGGCTTCTCGCTCGGGATCGAGCGGACGCTGCTGCACCTGGGCGACGAGCCGGTGGACCCGCAGCTGAGCCGGCAGACGGCCGTGGACGTGTTCGTGGCCTGCCTGGGCCGGCCGGCCGAACAGGCCGGGCTGGAACTGGCGGGGCTGCTGCGCGGCTTCTGCCGCGTCGAGGTGGACACGACCGGCCGGGCGCTCAAGACGCAGATCAAGTCCGCGGCATCGCGGCGCGCGCGGCTGCTGGTGACCATCGGCAACGAGGAACTGGAGCGGGACGAGGTCAGCCTGAAGGACCTCTCGACGGGCGACCAGACGGCGGTCGCGCGGGGCAGGCTGCTGGATGCCGTCAGGGAGGTCCTCGAGGGGTGAGCCAGGGCAACGCGAACGAGGCGATGCGCACGCACCGCTGCGGCGAGATCAACACCCATCTGGTGGGCAGCACGGTGACCGTGGCCGGCTGGGCGGCCCGCATCCGCAACATGGGCGGGCTGGTCTTCGTCGACCTGCGCGACCGCTACGGCCAGGTCCAGGTGGTGTGCGAGGGCGGGCAGCCGCTTGAACTCGCGCGCGAGTTCCGGCTGGAGTGCGTGCTGCGGGTCTGCGGGACGGTGCGCCCGCGGCCCGAGGGCATGGTCAACGCGGAGAAGGAGACCGGGGCGGTGGAGATCGTCGCCGGCGCGGCGACGATCCTCAACGGCTGCGCGCCGCTGCCGTTCCAGGTGGACCAGGCGCAGGACGCCAGCGAGGAACTGCGGCTCAAGCACCGCTACATCCACCTGCGGCACCCGGTCATGGCCCGTAACCTGGCCGTGCGTCACCGAGCGGCGATGGCGGCGCGGAATTTCCTCTCGGCGCGCGACTTCCTCGAGGTGGAGACGCCGCTGCTGATCAAGACCACGCCGGAGGGCGCGCGCGACTACGTCGTGCCCAGCCGCATCCACCACGGGCAGTTCTACGCCCTGCCGCAGTCGCCGCAGCTCTACAAGCAGATCCTGATGGCCAGCGGCGTGGACCGCTACTTCCAGCTGGCGCGCTGCCTGCGGGACGAGGACCTGCGCAAGGACCGCCAGCCCGAGCACACGCAGATCGACCTGGAGATGAGCTTCGTCCGCGAGACCGACATCTACGCCGTGGTGGAGGAGATGGTCGCGCGCATCTTCGCGGAGGCCGCGGGCATCGTCGTCGCGACGCCGTTCCCGCGCATCTCCTACGACGAGGCGATGAACCTCTACGGCTCGGACAAGCCGGACCTGCGGTTCGGCTGCCCGCTGCACGCGATCGACGACCTGGTGCCGGGCTGCGGCTTCTCCGTGTTCGAGGACGCGGTGAAGGCCGGCGGCACGGTGCGCTGCCTGCGCGCGGCCGGGCTCGGCGGCTGGAGCCGCAAGCAGGTCGACGAGCTGGAGGCCCTGGCGCGCAGGCACGGGGCGCACGGCCTGGCGCGCGCGAAGGTCACGGCCGACGGTTTCGACGGCGGCATCGCCAAGTTTCTGCACGGAGACTTCGGGACGCGGCTGCGCGAACGGCTCGGCCTGCAGGACGGCGACCTTCTGCTGGCCGTGGCCGGGCCCTGGGACCAGGCGGTGGCCGCCCTCGGCCAGGTGCGCCTGGAGGTGGCGCGGCTGGGCGGGTGGATCCCCGAGGGCACCTGGGCGCTGGCCTGGGTCCGCAATTTCCCGCTGTTCGAGCGCACGCCCGACGGGCAGGGCTGGGCCGCCTGCCATCACTTGTTCACGCAGCCGCGGCCGGAGGACATCGACGGCCTGGAGTCCGACCCGGGCGCGGCGCGGGCGCAGCTCTACGACCTGGTCTGCAACGGCGTCGAGCTGGGCTCCGGCAGCATCCGCATCCACCAGCGCGAACTGCAGGAGCGGGTGTTCCGGATCGCCGGCATGGAGCCGGCGGAGTACCTGGGCAAGTTCGGCTTCTTCCTGGAGGCGCTGGGCTACGGCGCGCCGCCGCACGGAGGCATCGCGCTGGGCCTGGACCGGTTGGTGATGCTGATGACCGGCAGCCCCTCGCTGCGGGAGGTCATCGCCTTCCCGAAGACGACCCTGGCGGCATCGCCGCTGGACGGCAGCCCGGGCGCGATCAGCGCGGAGCAGCTGCGCGAGCTGAACCTGGCGATCATCCCGCCGGCGCCGGCGGCGGGCGAGGGGGCCGGCGCGTGAACCGCGGCGCCCAGGGCGGGGACCGGGACGCTCCCGGCCAGATGGCGATCGACCTCTCCGGGGTCGACCAGCTGGGCCTGTTCGGGCCGCGCGACGCCAACCTGCGCCTGCTCGAGGAGCGCTTCGGCGGGACGCTGACCGTTCGGGGCGAGCGGCTGCTCGTGCGCGGGCCCGTCGAGAGCCTCGACCTGGTGCAGGAAGTCGTCGAGGACCTGATCCAGCGGGTGCGCCACGGCCAGCTCGTGGACAAGATCTCGCTGGGCTACCTCTGGGACCAGCGGGCCGGGCGTCGCGAAGCCGTGGAGGCGCAGGGCGAACCGGGCGAAACGCTGCTCTACGCCTCGGGCAGCCGCCAGGCGCTGCGCGCTCGCACGCCAGGGCAGCAGGCCTATGTGGACGCGGTGCGCGAGCACGACATCGTCTTCGCGACGGGACCCGCCGGCACCGGCAAGACGTTCCTGGCCGTGGTCATGGCGATGGACTACCTGAAACGGCAGCTGGTGGACCGCATCGTGCTGGTGCGGCCGGCCGTCGAGGCCGGCGAGCAGCTGGGCTTCCTGCCGGGAGACCTGCAGGAGAAGATCAATCCCTACCTGCGGCCGCTCTACGACGCGCTGTCGGACATCACGGGCGCCGCCCGGATCTCGCGCTACATGGCCTCAGGGGTCATCGAGGCCTCGCCGCTGGCCTACATGCGGGGCCGCACGCTGAACAACGCCTTCGTCATTCTGGACGAGGCCCAGAACACGACCGTCGGCCAGATGAAGATGTTCCTGACGCGGCTGGGATTCCAGTCGAAGGCCGTCGTGACCGGAGACATCACGCAGATCGACCTGCCGGGCAACAAGCGGTCGGGGCTGGTCCACGTGCGCGAGATCCTGGCCGGGACCGAGGGTGTCGCCTTCGTCGATCTCGACGGGCGCGACGTCGTCCGTCACCCGCTGGTCCGACGCATTGTGGACGCCTTCGAGGCGGCCGGACCCGGCGAGCAGGGCTGAGCGGGGGACGCGATGCAGTGGTGGCGCTTCCGGCGACAGGAACAGACCACCGCGGCGGGCGCGGTGCGGCCCCCGCGCGCAGCGGCCTCCCGCGAGGGTGGCGGCGCGGCGCACGCGGCAGGCTGGGCGCTGGCCCTCGGCGGCGTCCTGCTCCTGCTGCACCTGGTGCTCTTCCCGCCCGTGCCGCGGCTGACGGTGGACTTCCCGGCAGCGGGCGAGGTCGCCGATTCCGAGATCCGGGCGCCGTTCGCCTTCGAGGCGCCGCTGCTCGAGCAGGAGGTGCGGATGGCGCGCCTGGAGCGCGTCGTGGAGCAGCCGCCTGTGCTGCGCCTGGTGCCGCCGGCAGCGGCGGCCAACACCGCCGTGGAGATGTGGTTCGCGGCGCTGGCCGCGGCGGTGGCCGACTCGACGCGGCCGCTGGCCGAGCGGCGCGACCTGTTGACGGTCCAGTTCCCGGACGCCGGCGGCGAGCAGCTCCGCCACCTGCTGCGCCCGGCGCGCCCGGACTCGCTGGTGCCGCGGCTGCGGCGCGGCTGGCACGTCGTGCGGGACGGCGGCGTCGCGGACATGCTGCCGGCCGGCCGCTACGCGCGGGTGATCGTGCTGTCGGGACAGGCCGAGACGCTGCGCGAACGCGACGCGGTCAGCACGCAGGCCGAGGTGCGCGAGCGCCTGCTGACGGCCCTGCGCGAGACCGGGCTGGGCCCGCTGGAAGCCGCGGAGGCGGCCGCCGTCCTGCGGCCCCTGATGACGCCGAACCTGATCTACGAGCCGCACGAGACGCGCCTGCGGCAGGAGCAGGCGCGCGACGCCGTGCCGCAGACGCGCTCGTTCATCGCCAACGAACGGATCGTCGAGCGCGGCGTGCAGGTGACCGGGCAGCAGGCGCGCTGGCTGGAGGAACTGGCGTCGCGCCTGCGCAGCCGGGGCGGCGGCGAGGGCGGCCTCGACGCGGTCCGGCGCTACGTGGCGCGCGCGCTGCTGGTGGCCACGACGCTGCTGCTCTACGGTTGGCTGGCCGGCCTGCACTTCCCGGGGCGGCTCCGGGAGCGCCGCTTCCAGGTGGCGATGACGGCGATCCTGGCGCTCTACCTGGGCGGCGCCGCCCTGGCGCTGGCGCGCCCCGGGCTGGGCCCCCTGGCGGTGCCGATCATCCTCATGGCGCTGCTGGCCACGGTCCTCTACAAGGGCCGCATCGGCTACACGACGACGCTGCTGGCGGTCACGCTGCTGGCCGTGCTCCCGGGCGTTACGGCGGGGCACGTCTTCGCCTGGTACGTGCTGGGGATGGTCACGGTGATGTCGGTGCGGCGCGTCTACCGGCGCAGCCTGTTCTACCGCACGATCCTGCTGCTGACGTTCCTGTCGGTCACCCTCGTGTTCCTGCTCGGCCTCGGCGAGGGGCACCGGCTGCCGCCCGTCTACCTGGTGGCGGCCGTCATGCCGGTGCTGTCGGTCGCGATCGGGCTGTTCGTGCTGCCGGTGGTCGAGCCGGCGATCGGCGTCTGCTCGGACCTGACGCTGCTCGAGCTGTCCGACCTCAACCATCCGCTGCTGCAGCGCATGGCCCTGGAGGCGCAGGGCACCTACCACCACAGCCAGGTGGTAGGGCAGTTGGCCGAGCACGCGGCGCGCGCGATCGATGCCAACACGCTGCTGACGCGCGTCGGCGCGCTCTTCCACGACATCGGCAAGATGGAGAAGCCCGAGTACTACGTGGAGAACCAGGCGCCGGGTCACAATCGCCACGACGACCTCAGCCCGAGCATGAGCGCGCTGGTGGTCGCCGCGCACGTGAAGGAGGGCATCGAGCTGGGACGGCGCTGGCGGCTGCCGCGAATGGTCATCGACTTCATCCCCGAGCACCACGGCACGATGGTCATGGAGTACTTCTACCACAAGGCCCTCGAGGCCGACGGCGGGGACACCGTCAAGGTCGACGACTTCCGCTATCCCGGGCCGCGGCCCCGCTCGCGGGAGACGGCCATCCTGATGCTCGCCGACGCGGTGGAGGCGGCCACTCGCGCGCTGGTCAAGCCGACGCCCAGCCGCATCAAGGAGATGACGCGGCAGATCATCGACAAGCGCATGCTGAGCGGCGAGCTGGACGAGTCGGGCCTCTCGCTCAGCGACATCGCGCGGATCCGCGACGCCTTCGTGCCCCTGCTGACGGGGATCCACCACGCGCGCATCGCCTATCCCGGCCAGACCGGCGAGCGCCCGCACGACCGCCGCGCCGAACCGAGGTTGCGCGCATGATCCTGGGCCTGGTCGACCGCCGCACGAGGCGCGAGCCGGAGGCCGGGGCCGCGCTGGTCCTGCCGTGGTCCACGCTCGCCGGCCTGGCCGGCGCGGTCGGGCCGGCGAGCTGGCAGGTCGAACTGGTGCTGGTGGACGACGAGGCGATGGCGGGCCTGAACCTGGCCTACCGCGGCGGGGAGGGCGCGACCGACGTGCTCTCGTTCTCCTACCTGCTGGCGGACGGGCCGGGCGCGCCCGATGCGCCGACGGGCCGGGACGGCGCGCGCCGCGACCTGTGGCTGGAGCCGGGCCTGGGCGAGGCGGGCCAGCCGCCGCTGGTCGGCGAGGTGGTGCTGGCTCCCGGCTTCATCACGCACCGCTGCGCCGAGCGGGCCTGGGCGGTCGACCAGGAAATGGCGTTGCTCGTGGTGCACGGGTGCCTGCATATTCTGGGCTGGGAACATGAGACCGAGGCCGACCGCCGCGCGATGCGGGAACTGGAGGCCGCGGTCCTGCGCGGGTTCGGGCTGCCGCACCCGCTGGCCGAAGGACAGGACACGTGACAGCCGCGACGACGTCGATGGGGCAGGGCGCCGCCCTGCTGGTCGCCCTGGCCGCCTGGGGCGCGGCCCTGGTCCTGGGCGGGCTGATGGCCGCCTGGTACCGGGTCAGCGGGCTGTTCCGCAACGGCCTGCTCGAGAAGGACGCGACCGGGTCCGTGCTGGCGGACTACCTCGAGAACGACCGCCGCTTCCAGGTCACCGTGGGCGCGCTCTACCTCGGCTGTTCGCTCATCGGGGGCTGGGCGCTGGGGACGGCGCTGGCTCAGGCGTGGCCGACGGCGGGCGGCCTGCGCTTCCTGGTCGTGTTCGGCCTCGGCGCGACGCTGGTGTGGTCGCTGGGCGGGTTGCTGCTGCGCTCGCTGGCGGCCCGGGCCGCCCTCGGCTATGCGCGCGTGGTGGGCACGCTGATCCTGCCGCTGTGCTGGCTGCTGCGCCCGTGGGCCGCCCTGCTGCTGGCGATCATGGACCGCTTCGACGACACCCTGTGGTCGGGCGACATGCAGCCGCACCTGTCGACCGGCGAGATCCGCAGCCTGATGACCGACGAGGGCGAGGACGCCGCGCTGGACGAGGACGAGCGCGAGATGATCCAGAGCATCTTCAGCTTCCACGACACCGCCGTCCGCGAGATCATGGTGCCCCGCATCGACATGGTGGCCCTGGACGGCGACGCCACCGTGCTGGACGTGGTGCCGACGGTCATCGAGCAGGGCCATTCGCGGCTGCCGGTCTACGAAGGCAGCGTCGACAAGGTCGTCGGCGTGCTCTACTCGAAGGACCTGCTGCGGCTGGTGCAGGACGGGCGCTTCGCGGCCGAGGGTCGCAAGGTGTCGGACCTGGCGCGACCGGCATACTTCATCCCCGAGAGCAAGAAGATCGACGACGTGCTCGACGAGTTCCGCTCCAAGCGGATCCACATGGCGGTGGTGATCGACGAGTACGGCGGCACCGCGGGCCTGGTCACGCTCGAGGACGTGATCGAGCAGATCGTCGGCGACATCGAGGACGAGTTCGACGAGCAGGAGGACCTGGTCGCCTGGCAGGACGAGCGCACGGTGCGCCTGGACC
>CAYNPY010000019.1:0-43154 GCA_964399195.1 uncultured Fibrobacteraceae bacterium | reverse complement strand
CATCATCGCGTGCACGCCGACGCGGTTGGCGATGAAGTTCGGCGTGTCGCGGGCGATGACCACGCCCTTGCCCAGGCGGTCGCGCGCGAAGGCGCAGACGTCTTCCAGCACGGCCGCGTCGGTGTCCGCCGTGGGTATCACCTCGAACAGCTTCATGTAGCGCGGCGGGTTGAAGAAGTGCGTGCCCAGGAATCGCGCGCGCAGCGGCGGCGGCAGCGCTCCGGACATCGCCGCCAGCGACAGGCCGGACGTGTTGCTGGTCAGCAGCGCGTCCTCGCGCACGTGCGGGGCCGCGGCCGCCAGCACCTTCAGCTTGATCGGCAGGTCCTCCTTCACGACCTCGATGACCCAGTCGGCCTCACGCACCTTCGGCAGGTCGTCCTCGAGGTTGCCGGTGGTGATCAGGGCGGCCCGCGCGGCGCTGAACAGGGGGGAGGGGCGGCTCTTCGCCATGGCGGCCACCGCTTCGGCGGCCAGGCGCCCTCGCACCTGCGGGTGGTCGAGCGCCAGCCCCGCGGCGTTCTCGCCGTCGGTGAGCTCGCGGGGGGCGATGTCCAGCACCAGCGACCGCACGCCCGCGTTGGCGAAGTGGGCGGCGATCGCGCTGCCCATGACGCCCGAGCCGAGGACGGCGACCGTGCGGATCTGCCTGCGCATGGCCCGGCCTTTCCGGCGCCTGCCGCGAGGGCCGGTCGCCTGAGGGCTATTAATGAATCATGGTTCAGTCAAAGCTGACTGTACCAGTCGGGAACCGGCCTGTCAACCGGCGCCCGCGCCGATCGCCGATTTGCGCGGCAGAATCGCTGTGTTACGATAGCCCAGCCCGGCGCGGGACACGTTGCCGGCTGCGAGCAAGGTCGCCACCCAACTGAATGGACGTTCAGCCATCATGCCCCGCCCCGCCACCGGCCGCAAGAAGGAAGCCATCCTCGACGCGGCGACCGTCGAGATCGCCGCCCACGGCTACCACGGCACCACGGTGGCGATGATCGCGCGGCGCGCCGGCGTCGCCGACGGCACGATCTACCTCTACTTCGAGGGCAAGGAGGAGATCCTCGTCTCGCTCTTCGAGCGCGCGATGGACCGCTTCACCGGGCAGGGCGCGCGCGAACTGGCCGGCCTGCCCGGGCCGCGCGAGCGCCTGCGGCGCATCATCGAACTGCACCTCGAGCTGGTCGGCGCCGACCGCGACCTGGCCATCATCACCCAGGTCGAGCTGCGCCACAGCCTGCACTTCCTGGACCAGCTCTCGCGCGACCGCGTGGCGGCGTACCTGCAGGCGATCGCCGCGGTCGTCGCCGAGGGGCAGGCCGCCGGCCTGTGGCGGCGCGACCTGGACTCGCTCTTCCTGGCCAAGGCCGTGTTCGGCGTGCTGGACGAGATGGCCACCGACTGGGTCCTGTCCCGGCGCAACACGCGACTGCAGGCGCGGGCCGAAGCCGTCGCCGCCCTCATCCTGGGCGCGCTGCGTCCGGAAGCGTGACCTCTGCAGCACGCCGACTCCCGGCGCCAGGCGTTTGCCGCCGACGGGCCGGCGCGCGGATTCTCCTAACGAATCCCCCTTTCGCGCATTATCTTGCCCCGCAACCGGCCGGCCACGCCGGCCCAGCCTTGGGGCGTGTGACATGAGCTCTGCCGATGCTGCCAGCCCGCGGCCTTCCGGCCTGCTGCGGGACGAATTCCCCCCCGTCGAAACCGATGCCTGGCGCCGCGAGGTCGACCGCCTGCTGAAGGGCGCGCCCTTCGACAAGGCGATGATCGCCACGCTCGCCGGCGGCCTGCAGGTGCAGCCGCTCCACACGGCGGCCGACCTGCGCGACGGCATCTGGGGGGCGTCGCTGCCCGGCCGGGCCCCGTTCCTGCGCGGGGCCCGCGACGGCGCCGCCGGTCCGGTGCCGTGGCTGGTGGCGCAGGAACTGGCCGCCGCCGACGCGGGCGCCTTCAACCTGGAACTCCTGCACGACCTCGAGCGCGGGCAGACCGCGGTCGTGCTGAAGCTCGACGCCGCGGGTCGGCGCGGGCTGGATCCGGCGACGGCGCCGCCGGCCGACATCGGCAGGGGCGGCGTGTCCATCGGCGTTCTGGCGGACCTGCGGCGCGCGCTCGCCTCGGTGGACCTGGCGGCCTGCCCGCTGCTGCTGCAGGCCGGCGCGGCGACCCTGCCGACCGCCGCCATGCTGATCTCGCTCGCGCGCGAGCGCGGCACGCCGGCATCGGCCCTGAGCGGCTGCTGGGCCTGCGATCCGCTGGCGGCCGCCGGCGACGCGGCGCCTGTATTCACCGCCGACGCCCTCTACGACCACTGCGCCCTGCTGACGCGCTGGGCCCTGACCGAGGCGCCCGCGCTGCGCACGGTCACGGTCAGCGACGGCCCCTGGCACGAGGCGGGCGCGGACGGCGTGCTGTCGCTCGGCCTGCTGCTGGCCGGGGCGGTGGCCGCACTGCGCGAACTGGAAGCCCGCGGCCTGTCGCCCGAGACCTGCGCGCCGCGCCTGGCGTTCCAGACGAGCCTGGACACGGACTTCTTCCTGGACATCGCGCGCCTGCGCGCGCTGCGCGTGCTGTGGTCGGACGTCCTGGCCGCCTGCGGCGTCGAGCCCGCGCGGCAGCAGGCCGCCTGGATCCACGCGCGCACCGGCGACCGCCTGCTCTCCCGGCTGGATCCGCACACCAACCTGCTGCGCGCGACGACCGCGGCGATGGCCGCGGTCTGCGGCGGCGTCGACAGCCTGCACGTCACGCCGTGGGACGCCCTGCAGGCGAGGCCCGGCGGCGCCGGACGGCGGCTGGCGCGCAATCTGCACCTGATCCTCGGGCACGAGTGCCGCTTCGGCGCCGTCGCGGACCCGGCCGGCGGCTCCTGGTACGTCGAGACGCTCACGCGCCAGGTGGGCGAAGGCGCCTGGGCCGTGTTCCGCCAGGTGGAGGCGGCCGGCGGTCTGCGCGCGGCCCTGGCCGGCGGCCTGGTCGGCTCGCTGGTGGCCGAGGCCGCCCAGCGCCGCGCGGCGCGGCTGGCCCGGGCGCAGGACGCGCGCGTCGGCGTCAACCGCTACTGCGCGGCGCGGCTGCAGCCCGACGGCGAAGCGACCGCGGTCGACGGGCGGGCAGCCGCCTGGCTGGCCGAACGACGGGCGGCGGCGACTTCGGCGCCCGCCGGCGCGCTGTCCTGCGATCCGCGCGCCGAGGCGGCGCCGCAATTGCGCGCCGTGGGCGAGGCCGCCGCGCGCGGCGCCTCCGTGGCGTCGCTGGTCGCCGCGCTGGGCGGCCGCGTCGACGGCGGTCCCGGGGCGCCGTGGATCCTGCCGCCGCCCCGCCGCGACGCGGAGCCGTTCGAGGCCCTCAGCGAGCGCGCGACGCGCCTGGCGGCGCGCGACCCGCGCCTCGTGCGCGCTCACTGCCTGTGCCTGGGCGATGTCGGCCGCACCGGCCCGCGCCTGGACTTCGCCCGCGGCTGCCTGGCCGTCGGCGGCTTCGACGTCACCATCGGCGCCTTCCACCAGGACGCGGCCGCCGCCGCAGCCGAGGCGCGCGCGAGCGGGGCCGCGGTGGTCCTGCTGGTCGGCCTCGACGAGACGTACCCGACGCTGGGCGCCGCCGCGGCCGCGCTGCTGGCCTCGGAACCGCGTCCGCCGCTGCTCCTGGTCGCCGGCCGGCCGTCGGCCTCGACCGAGCCGCTGGACCGCGCCGGCGTCTCGCGCTACCTGCACCTGGGCAGCGACCTGGTGGCCGAGTTGGGCGCCGTCCTGGACACTCTCGGAGGCGAGTCATGAGCCGCGTGCCCGACTTCGCGCAGATGCCCTGCCGCCGACCCGGACCCGACGCGGGCCCGCTGCCGCCGGCTGCGGCCGCCTGGACCACGCACGAGCAGATCGCCGTGCGGCCCGCGTACACGGCGGCCGACGTGGCCGACCGCGACCACCTGAACTACCTGCCGGGACTGCCGCCGTTCCTGCGCGGGCCCTACGCCACGATGTACGTGACGCGCCCCTGGACCGTGCGCCAGTACGCCGGCTTCTCCACTGCCGAGGAGAGCAACGCCTTCTACCGGCGGAACCTGGCGGCCGGGCAGATGGGCCTGTCGGTGGCCTTCGACCTGGCCACGCACCGCGGCTACGACAGCGACCACCCGCGCGTCGAGGGCGAC
The DNA here is from genome assembly GCA_964399195.1 of uncultured Fibrobacteraceae bacterium. Taxonomy (GTDB): domain Bacteria; phylum Krumholzibacteriota; class Krumholzibacteriia; order LZORAL124-64-63; family LZORAL124-64-63; genus CAINDZ01. The sequence goes on along the minus strand of CAYNPY010000019.1, from coordinate 39,010 downwards.
GTCGGCAAGGCCGGCGTGGCCATCGATTCGGTCGAGGACATGAAGATCCTCTTCGACGGCATCCCGCTGGACCGCATGTCGGTGTCGATGACGATGAACGGCGCCGTGCTGCCGATCATGGCCTTCTACATCGTGGCGGGCCTGGAGCAGGGCGTGCCGACGGCGCAGCTGGCCGGCACCATCCAGAACGACATCCTCAAGGAGTACATGGTCCGCAACACCTACATCTACCCGCCGGCGTTCAGCATGCGGGTGATCGCGGACATCTTCGGCTACGCGGCCGCCAACATGCCGAAGTTCAACAGCATCTCGATCAGCGGCTACCACATGCACGAGGCGGGCGCGACCGCCGACCTCGAGCTGGGCTACACCCTGGCCGACGGGCTGGAGTACGTGCGCACGGGCCTGAAGGCGGGCCTCGGCATCGACCAGTTCGCGCCGCGGCTGTCGTTCTTCTGGGCCGAGGGCACGAACTACTTCATGGAGATCGCCAAGCTGCGGGCCGGCCGCGCGCTGTGGGCGAAGCTGATGCGGCAGTTCGAGCCCCGGGACGCGCGCTCGCTGATGCTGCGGACGCACTCGCAGACCTCGGGCTGGTCGCTGGCCGAGCAGGATCCGTTCAACAACGTCGCGCGCACCTGCGTCGAGGCGATGGCCGCGGCCCTGGGCGGGACGCAGTCGCTGCACACCAACGCGCTGGACGAGGCGATCGCGCTGCCGACGGACTTCTCGGCGCGCATCGCGCGCAACACGCAGCTCTACCTGCAGACCGAGACGGGCATCTGCCGCAACGTCGACCCCTGGGGCGGGTCGTGGTACCTGGAGAGCCTGACCGGCGAGCTGCTGGAGCGGGCCTGGGCCCACATCCAGGAGGTGGAGGGCCACGGCGGCATGGCGCGGGCCATCGAGCGCGGGCTGCCGAAGCTGCGCATCGAGGAAGCCGCCGCCCGGCGGCAGGCGCGCCTGGACTCGGGCCAGGACGTGATCGTCGGCGTCAACCGCTGGCGCTTGACGCGCGAGGAGCCGCTGGAGATCCTCGAGGTGGACAACTCGGCCGTCCGCCGCCAGCAGGTGCAGCGGCTGGAGCGGCTGCGCCGGGAGCGCGACCAGGCCGCGGTGGACGGAGCGCTGCAGGCCCTGAGCCGGGCCGCCGCCGACGGCACGGGCAACCTGCTGGAGCTGGCGGTGGAGGCCGCGCGGCGGCGGGCGAGCCTGGGCGAGATCTCGGCGGCGCTGGAGCAGGTCGTCGGCCGCCACCAGGCCGAGATCCGCACGATCAGCGGCGTTTACGCCGCCGCGTTCCGGAGGGAGGACGGCATCGACACCGTGGGCGAAGTGAGGCGGCTGGTGGAGGCGTTCGCCGCGCGGGAGGGCCGTCGGCCCCGCCTGCTCGTGGCCAAGATGGGGCAGGACGGGCACGACCGGGGGGCCAAGGTGGTGGCCACCGCGTTCGCCGACCTGGGCTTCGACGTCGACGTGGGCCCGCTCTTCCAGACGCCGGCCGAGACGGCGCGGCAGGCCGTCGAGAACGACGTGCACATCGTCGGCTTGAGCAGCCTGGCCGGCGGGCACAAGACGCTGCTGCCGCAGCTGGTGGCCGAACTGGCGCGCCTGGGGCGCGGCGACATCCTGGTCGTCTGCGGCGGCGTCGTCCCGTCGCAGGACTACCAGTTCCTGCGGGAGAACGGCGCGGCGGCCATCTTCGGGCCGGGCACCGTCATCCCGGAGGCCGCGCGCAACCTTCTGGCGGAGCTGAACCGCCGGCTGGGCTACGCGTGACATGAAGCGCCGCGAGCTGACCGTGAGCCAATACGTGGACGGCGTGGTCGGCGGCGACCGCGCCGTGCTGGCCCGCGCGATCACGCTCGTGGAGTCCAACGCCCCGGACCACCAGGAGCGGGCGCAGGCCGTGCTCACCGCGTTGCTGCCCCGGCGCCGGCCGGCCGTGCGCGTTGGCGTCACCGGCGTTCCCGGCGCGGGCAAAAGCACGCTGATCGAGGCTCTGGGCACCTGGCTGACGGCCGGCGGGCGGCGCGTGGCGGTCACGGCGATCGATCCCTCGTCCAGCCTGACCGGCGGCAGCATCCTGGGCGACAAGACGCGGATGGAGAAGCTGGCCGCCGACGAGCGCGCCTTCATCCGGCCCTCGCCGTCGGGCGGCACGCTCGGCGGCGTGGCGCGCAAGACGCGCGAGACGCTGGTGCTGTTCGAGGCGGCGGGCTACGACGTCGTGATCGTCGAGACCGTGGGCGTCGGGCAGAGCGAGTCGCAGGTGCGCTCGATGGTCGACTTCTTCCTGCTCGTGCTGCTGGCCGGGGCCGGCGACGAACTGCAGGGCTTCAAGCGCGGCGTCATCGAGCTGGCCGACGCGATCGCGATCAACAAGGCCGACGGCGACGGCGTCGCCGCCGCCGAGCTGTGCCGGGCGGGCTTCGCCGGCGTGCTGCCCTACCTGCGCCCGGCCACCGAGGGCTGGCAAACGCGGGCTCACACGTGCTCGGCGCTGACGGGGGCGGGGCTGCCGGAGCTGTGGCGCGTGGTCGAGGCGTTCGAACGGCGGGCGCGCGCCAGCGGCGCCTGGGAGCGGCGGCGCGGGGAGCAGGAGCGGGCCTGGGTGCGCGAGCTGGTGCGCGAGGGGCTCGAGGAGCGGTTCCGCGCGCACGCCGGCGTCGCCGCGCAGCTGGCGACGCTCGAGGACGAGGTCGTCGCGGGCCGCCTGCCGGCCACGGCGGCCGCGCGCCGGCTGCTGGACCTGTTCGGCGGCGACGCGGGCTGAAGGCCGCAGGACTCTCAGCTTCCCAGCCGCTCCTTCACGGCGGCGGCCTGGTCGCGGGCCTGCTGCGCGTACACCGGACTGGAACCCAGCTGCTCGACCAGCGCCAGCGCGGACTCGGCCTCGCCCTGCAGCAGCCGGCACTGCGCCCCATACCACAGGCCCCGCTCGCGCAGCGGCAGGGCCACCGCCGGGTCCGCCAGCGCGTCGAAGACGGCCCGCGCCTCGGCCAGCTGACCCGCCTGCAGGCGCGCCACGCCCAGGTACATGCGCACGAACGGCGCGAACAGCGGCTGCCCGGCCGGGCCGGCGGCGGGATCGGCCTGCAGCATGCGGTCGGCCCGCGCGAGCTGGTCCGCGGCCGCCGGCCAGTCGCCCGCGGCGTAGTGCGCCAGTCCCAGGTTGAAGATCGCCGTCAGCGCCGGGCTCGCGCTGCTCATGTCCACGGGCGTCACCGGCAGCGGCGTGCGGTCGGCCAGATCCGCGTAGGACGCTGAGCCGCAGCCGGCGGCGGCAAGCAGAATCACGGCGCCGATCACCAGCGCGGCGGCGGCCACCAGCCACCACAGGGAGCGCGGCCGGCGCCGGGGGCGGTCGGGCCACAGGAGCCGCCGGGGGGCGGGACGTGGCGGTGTCGTATCCTTGTTCATGCCGCCTCCAGGGACACATGGTGACGGCGCCCGCGCGGGCCCGGACGCCGGCGCCGATGATGACGCCGGACCGCTCCCGGCGCAAGCCCCGCGCCCGGCGCGCGCGTTGCGGCTGGTCCCCGGCGCCCGCGCGACCTATCATGGCGGGCCACGGGAACCACCAGTCGGGCGGCCGTCGCGGGGCGGCCGCCGGGGGATGCCATGAGCCAGGGACCGCCGCCGCCGATCCTCGTCCACGACACCTTCACCGCCACGAAGCGCGAGTTGGAGCTGCGCGAGCCCGGCCGGTGCGGCGTCTACTGCTGCGGGCCCACCGTCTACGACCTGTGCCACGTGGGCAACGCGCGCGCGGCGCTGGTGCCGGACGTGGTGGTGCGCTTCCTGCGCCAGCAGGGGCTGCAGGTCAAGTACGTGCGCAACATCACCGACATCGACGACAAGATCATCGCGCGGGCCAATGCGGACGGCGTGCCGGCGATGGCCGTGGCCGAGCGCTTCGCCGACGAGTACCACCGCGACATGGCGGCCCTCGGCATGCTCACGCCCGACGTGGAGCCGCGGGTGAGCGGGCACCTGCCCGAGATCGTCGCGCTCATCGAGCGCCTGCTCGCGCGGGGCCTGGCCTACGTCGCCGACGGCGACGTCTACTACCGCGTGGCGGCCTTCGCTGACTACGGCAGGCTGGGCAAGCGGCGCCCGGAGGAACTGCTGGAGGGCGCCGGCAGCCGCGTGGAGGTCGACGCGCGCAAGGAGTCGCCGCTGGACTTCGCGCTGTGGAAGGCGGCCAAGCCCGGCGAGCCGGCCTGGGACAGCCCCTGGGGCCCGGGACGGCCCGGCTGGCACATCGAGTGCTCGGCGATGTGCGGCTCGCACCTGGGCGAGACCTTCGACATCCACTGCGGCGGGCGGGACCTGATCTTCCCCCACCATGAAAACGAGATCGCGCAGAGCCAGGGCGCCTACGGCCCCGGCACGTTCGCGCGCTACTGGCTGCACAACGGCTTCATCGACTTCGCCGGCGAGAAGATGTCCAAGAGTCTGGGCAACTTCTTCACGACGCGCGAGGTGCTGGCGCTGCACGACCCCGAGACGGTGCGCTACTTCCTGCTGACCGTGCACTACCGCAGCGGGCTGAACTTCGACGTGCGCGTGGACTGCCCCGCCTGCGGCGCGGAACTGGACCGCGAGGCCCAGGACCGGGGCCGTTGCGAAGCCTGCGGCGCCGAGCCCGGGCGCGAGGCGCTCCGCGCGCGCGTGCGTTTTCCCGGCCTGGAGGAGGCCGACGACCGCCTGGCCTACGTCTACGCGACGCTGGCCGGCGCGCGGCGACTGCTGCGCGAGGCGGGCGCCGCCGCGCCGGCCGCGCCCGCCGGGCCGGGACCGCTGCTGGCGGCCTTCTGCGAACACATGCGCAACGACTTCAACACCAGCGGCGCCCTGGGCACGCTGAGCCGGCCGCTGGCCGAGGCCAACACGCTGCTGGCGGCCGCCAAGGGCGTGGACAAGGCGGCGCGGTTGCTGTGGCTGGCGGGCTTCCTCGCCGACATGGACCAGGTGGCGCGGATCCTCGGCTGCTTCGGGGACGACGCGGACGTCTGGCTGCAGCGGCGCCGCGACCGCCGCGCGCAGCAGGCGGGCCTGGACCTCGGGCGCGTCGAGTCGCTGCTGGCGGAACGGCGGCAGGCGCGCGCGGCGAAGGACTGGGCGCGCTCGGACGCGATCCGCGACGAGTTGGCCGCGCTCGGGCTCGTGGTCAAGGACGGGCCCGCGGGCACGACCTGGGACTTCGCCTGAGAGCCGGGCGCGCGCCCGGCGCGTCGCCTCAGCCGCGCGCGAAGTACACGGCCGCGACCGCGAGGCCCAGCCCGACCACGGTCCACCGCAGCGCCGTCGGGGGCAGCCGGCCGGCCAGCTTGCCGCCCAGGGCGCCGCCGCCGAGCGCGCCGACGGCCATCACGGCCGCAAACGTCCAGGCGACCTGGCCGCTGAAGAGGAAGAACACGGCCGCCGCCGTGTTGACGACCAGGGCGATCGCCTGCTTGGCCGCGTTCAGGCGGGTCAGCGATTCGCGCGCCGAAAGGCCCAGCGCCGCCAGCACGATCACGCTCAGCCCGGCGCCGAAGTAGCCGCCGTAGACGGCGGCTGCGCCCACCGGCAGCCAGGTCGCCCGCTCGAGCCGCTCGTCGCCGCCCTTCCCCAGCCGCCGGCCCAGCCAGGCGCGCACCCGGCCCTGCGCGGCCAGCAGGAGCGAGGCGACCAGGATCAGCCAGGGCACCAGCCCGCGGAACAGCTTCTCGCCCGATTCGAGCAGCAGCCAGCCGCCCAGGACGCCGCCGAGCGCCGCGGCCGGCAACAGGCGCCGCAGGCGCGCGCCCTGGCCGCGCAGGTCCGCCTTCTGCGCCAGCGTGCCGCCGACATAGCCGGGGCACAGCGCCACGGTGTTGGTGACGTTGGCGGCGACCGCCGGCACGCCCAGGGCCAGCAGGGCGGGGAAGGTCACCAGGGTGCCGCCGCCGGCCAGCGCGTTGATCGCGCCGGCCACCAGCGCCGCGCCCGCGGCCAGCAGCAGGTCGATGGTCCCGTCCATGCGGACGTCCTTTGCTCTGAGCGCGGTCGGCGCCGGCCGCGCACGTTCAGGCGAGCGGCGCCACCGGCTCGGGCATGGCGCAGGCGCCCAGGGCCGCGCCGGGATCCTTGAGCCCGTGGCCGGTGACCAGCGCGGCCACGGCGTCGCCGGGGCCGATCAGCCCGGCTTCGCGGGCCGCCACGGCGCCGGCCAGCCCGGCGGCCCCCGAGGGCTCGGCGAAGACGCCCCCGTGCGCGGCCAGCGCGACGATCGCCTCGACGATGGCCTGGTCGGGCACGGCCAGGAAGGCGCCGCCGGTGGCGGCCACGCGGCGCCAGGCCTTCACGCGGTTGCGCGGCGTGCCGACGCTGATCGAGTCGGCGAGCGTCCGCGCCTGCACCGGCGCGACCAGCGCGTGCACCTGCCCGCCGGTCAGGGCGGCGCGGTCGCCGCCGGCCGCGGCCCAGGCCCGGGCCAGCGCGGCGGCGCCCGCGGCCTGCACGCCGACGACGCGCGGCACGCGGTCGGTCAGGCCCGCGTCGCGCAGCTCGAGGAACGCCTTGGCCGTCGACGACACGATGCAGCCGTCGCCGACGGGAACCAGGACGACGTCCGGCAGGCCGGCGCTGTCGGTGAACCCGCGCGTGAGGTCCCAGGCCAGCTCCAGCGCGGCGGTCTTCTTGCCCTCGACCAGCAGCGGGTTGTGGGCGCAGTTGCGGCTGTACCAGCGGTGGCGCGCGATCTCGGCCAGCGACAGCTCGTAGGCCTGGTCGTAGGTGCCGTCCACGCGCACCACGCGCGCCCCGTGCAGGAGCAGCTGGGCGAGCTTGCCGCGCGGCGCCGCGGCCGGGACGAAGATCGTGCAGCGGAATCCGCCGCGCGACGCCAGCACGGCGAGGCTGGCCGCGGCGTTGCCGGTCGAGGCGCAGGCCAGGTGCCCGACGCCCAGCTGCGCGGCGCGCGCCAGCGCCACCGCCGCGGCGCGGTCCTTGAGGCTGGCCGACGGCAGCCCCGTGTCGTCCTTCAGCACCAGCGACCGCAGACCCAGGCGCGCCGCCAGGCGCGGCGCCGGCAGCGCAGCGGTGCCGCCCACGGCCCAGGCGGGATGCGGAGCCGCCGGCTCCACCGGCAGCAGCGGGGCGAAGCGCCACAGGCCGCGCGAGACGTCGGCGGCGGCCGTCCGCACGCGCGCGCCGAGCCCCGCGTCCGCCCCGTACACCGCGTCGAGGATCCCCTCGTCGCCGCAGTCGGCGCAGGTGAAGCCCTCGTACGCGGGGTCGTGGTCCCGCCCGCACAGCACGCAGCGGCAGCCCAGCCAGCGCGGGTTGGCCGCGACCGGCGGCAGGCCGGCGGGCGCGCCGCCGCCGGCGTCCGCCCCCGCGTCGACCCGGCTGTCGGCGTCCCGGTCCACGCTACATCGTCAGGGCCATGAGGGCCTTGGCCGTGTGCAGGCGGTTCTCGGCCTCGTCCCAGACCACCGAGTGCGGCCCGTCGATCACGCCGTCGGTGACCTCCTGGCCGCGGCTGGCCGGCAGCGGATGCATGTAGATGCTGTCCTTGGCGGCCAGGGCCATGCGCTTCTCGTCGGCGATCCAGCCCGGGTACTTGGTGATGTGCTGCACCGCGGCCTGCCGGTCGGGCTCGGTGACCAGGCAGCCCCAGCTCTTCGGGTAGACGATGTGCGCGCCCTCGAAGGCGGCGTCCATGTCGTCGACGACCTCGAACTTCGTGCCGCATGCCTTCGCGTTGGCCTCGGCCTGGGCCATGATCCCGGGCATCAGCTTGAATTCCTTCGGGTGCGCCAGCGTGACGTCCAGGCCGAAGCGCGTCATCATCAGGATCGTCGAGTGCGGCACCGAGATGGGGCGCACGTAGGACGGCGCATAGGTCCAGCTGACGGCGATCTTGCGGCCGCGCAGCCCGTCGGGGAACTTCTCGCGGATCGTCATCAGGTCGGCCAGCGCCTGGCAGGGATGGTAGACGTCGCACTGCATGTTCAGCACGGGCACGCGGCTGAGCGAGGCGACGCTGCGGATGAAGGCGTTGCCCTTGCCCCAGTCGCAATTGCGGATGGCGATGCCGTGGCCCATGCGGCTGAGCACGCGCGCGGTGTCCTCGGCCGTCTCGCCGTGGCTGACCTGCAGCTTCTCCGGGCTCAGGTCGTGGGCGTGGCCGCCCAGCTGCGTCATGCCCGCCTCGAACGAGTTGCGCGTGCGCGTGCTCTGCTCCCAGAACAGCATGAACAGCGTGCGGTCGCGAAGGAGCGCGTGCGGCTCATCGCGGTAGAACTTGCGCTTGAGGTCGAAGCTGGTCTCGATGACCAGTTCCAGCTCGTCGCGGGTCCACTCCTGCGTGTCGATGAAGTGGCGTCCCTGCAGGGGCTTGCTCATGGCGTCTCCTTGCTCGTTGCCCGCGCACCCGGCGGGCGCGCCCGGGGGCCTGCCGATCGGCGAACATACAACGGCGACGCCGCAACGCGCAAACGGGAAGCCGCGCCGCCGCGGTCACGAACGCGACGCCCGCCCCCGTCGGGGAGCGGGCGTCGAAACATCGCCGTCGGCGGCAGGTCAGCGGTAGGTGGCCTTGAACGCGCCCCACGAGGTCGGCTCGCCGTCCACGGCGCCGCAGTCGGCCACATGGCTGCCGAGGCCGCTGAACGTGTCCACCGCGAAGAAGACCCACCCCAGGCACGGGTCGTAGGGGTCCGCCGGGTTGGTGTCGCCGCTGCAGATCGAACTGATGCGCCGCATCGTGTGGTTGAGCGTGCTGCCGGCGACGCAGGTCCAGGCCGTGCCCGGGTCCTCGCCGACGCGCCCGATGCTGTCGATCGTGACGCCCGCCCGCGTCAGCACCAGCGCGTCGTTGCCGTTGAAGTTGAGGTTCGCGTTGACCTGGTCGGCGCGCGCCAGCAGCGTCGCGTCCGCCAGGTTGTTCGCGATCACGTGGGTCGCGCCCGGCGCCAGGTTGATCGCCGGCAGCGCGATCGCGTAGGGCACGGTGGCGCCGTTGGCGTAGCGGTCCAGGGAGTACATGCCCAGAGCCACGGCGTCGGTGGTGCCGTTGAAGATCTCGACGGCCTTGTTGTTGCCCGAACCTTCCACGTATTCGCTGATCAGGAGGTCGGAGGTCTGGGCGGCGGCGGCGCCGGCGCCGAGCAGGGCGGCCGCGGTCAGGATCGCCAGCGCGGGCAGGCCCCCGGCGGCGGTCAGGCGATTCGTGGGCGACGAAATCATGGGTCTCCTCGCGGGTCCCGGGTGGGCGACGGGGCCGCTGCGTCCGGATCGGGTCCGGACGTGACGGCTCTGAGATTATATCAAATCAACGGCCTTGTTGTCAAACCCGAAGCGTTGGAACCGCGGCCTCAGAACGGGCCGCGGGCCCGCCCGGAGAGCCGATTCAGCCGGCCAGCAGCTCGCCCGGCAGCGCGGCGTAGAAGGCGCAGGCGGCCACCACGTCCGCGATCGGCACGTACTCGTTGGCGGTATGGGCCACCTCCTCGCGGCCGGGCCCGAAGCCCAGGCACGAGACCCCGTGCAGGCCCATGATCGCCACGCCGTTGGTGCTGAAGTTCCAGCGCGAGATCTCGGCCGGCCGCCCCGCGGTGGCCGTGAACGCGCGCTGCGCCGCCCGCAGGGCCGGATGCCGTTCGTCCAGCACCCAGGTCGGGTAGTACTTGTCCATCGGGTACTCGAGGCCGGTCCAGGACTTCTCGCGATAGGTGAGGGTGAAGACCTCGGCCTCGACGCCGGCGTCCTTCAGCGCGCTTTCCACCTCGCGCAGCGCCGACTCGCGCGTCTCGCCCACGGTCAGGCGCCGGTCGATGTGGAACTCGGCCTCGGCCGGCACCGCGCACAGGCTGGGCGTCGTGCAGCCGATCCAGCTGATGGTGCAGGTGCCCTTGCCCAGGAACGGGTCGTCCTTCAGCCTGTCGTTCAGCTTCTCGATGGCGGTGATGGCGGGGGCGATCTTGTAGATCGCGTTGTCGCCCAGGTGCGGCATGCTGCCGTGGCAGCTGCGCCCCTTGACCCGCACGCGGATCTCCATGCGCCCGCGCTGGCCGCGGTTGATGCGCAGGTTGGTCGGCTCGGTCGAGACCACCAGTTCCGGCCGCAGGCGCTTCTCGTTCAGGATGTAGTGCCAGCAGAGGCCGTCGCAGTCCTCTTCCATCACGGTGCCCGTCATCCAGACCTGGCAGCCGGTGAGCAGGCCCAGTTCCTTCATGATCTTCCCGGCGTAGACCATGCCGGCCATGCCGGCCTTCTGGTCGACGGCGCCGCGGCCGTAGACCTTGCCGTCCTCGACCTTGCCCGTGAAGGGGTCGCAGTGCCACTGCGCGGGATCGCCGACGTCGACGGTGTCCAGGTGCGCGTCGAAGGCGAAGACGCGCGGGCCGTCGCCGACCCGGCCCAGCACGTTGCCCAGCGGGTCGATCTGCACCTCGTCGAAGCCCACCGCTTCCATCTCGCGCGCCACGCGGCGCACGCAGGCCTCTTCCTGTCCCGACAGGCCGCGCGCGGCGACGATGTCGCGCAGGAAGGCGACCAGGGGGGCTTCGAGTTCGCGCGCGCGCGCGGCGATGTGCGCGCCCGTGGCTTCGCTGCGTCCGTTGCTCACAGTCGTCCTCGCCTCAGGATTGCCAGCCCATGGCCCGCCAGAGCCGGGCGGCGGTCTGCTGCAGGCGCCCGGCCTCGACCGGCGGCTTCATGCCCGTCGCATACACCCGCGCGCCGCCCACGTAGACGGCGTCGATGTCCCAGGGGTGGAAGTCGAACAGCAGGTGGCTCAGCCAGGTGTCCGTGGTCAGGGGCGTCTTCTGGAAGTTGTTCAGGATGATGAAGTCGGCGGGCGCGCCCGGCTCGAGGCTGCCGAACGGCTCGCCGAACGTCTCGCGCGCCAGGCGATAGTTGCCCAGCCACAGCCGGGCCGCCCCCGCGTGGCCCAGCGGGCCGCGCCCGCCCTCGTTGCCGCGGAAGAACGTCGTGCGCAGCTCGCCCCACATGTTGTCGTCAAGTCCGTCGGTGCCGACGGCGCTGCGCGTGGGGAAACGGTCGACCGGCGCGCGGCCGACGCCGTTGTTCATGTTCGAGCGGCCGCAGTGGACGAGCCAGACGCCCGCGTCCTCGAGCGTCTGCATGTCCAGCGGCGACAGGTCGACGCCGTGCGCGAAGACGCTGCCCGGCCGCACCAGGCCGTTGTCGACCAGACGCTGCAGCGGGTCGCGCCAGCCGCGGTCGCGGCTGACCTCGCGATCGGTGGTGCCTTCGGCCAGGTGGATGTGCAGGCCGGCGCCCTGCCGGCTGCAGATGCCCTCCAGCAGCTGCAGCGTGCGGTCCTCGAGCGTGAACGACGCATGGGCGCCGACCAGCCCGCGGAATCGCGGTACGTCGCCGGCCGGCCGGTCGCGCAGCTTCTGCAGGTAGCGCTCGTTTTCCTCCAGCGTGATGTCCCGCTGGCCCTTGCCGCCGCGGTCGGTGACCTCATAGCAGAGGCAGCCGCGCAAGCCGACGTCGGCCACGCCCTGCTCGATCCGGTCGAGCGAGCCGCCGACGCTCGCCAGGCTGGCGTGGTGGTCGAAGACCAGCGTGGTGCCGCAGCGCACCGCGCCCCAGGCGCCGGCCACCGCGCTCAGGTACACCGCCTCGGCGTCCAGGGCGCGGTCCAGCGGCCACCAGATCTCCGTCAGGATGTCGGTGAACGTCGTCAGCGGCGTCCTCGGCGCGGGCATGCCCGCCGCCAGCGAGGCGTAGAGGTGGGCGTGGGCGTTGACGTTGCCCGGCATCACCGTGCGGCCCTGCAGGTCGATGACTTCGTCGCCCGGCGCCGCCGCCAGGTCCGCGCCCCGGCCGGCCACGCGCTCGCCCTCGAAGCGCAGGTCCGTGCGCTCGACGAGCGGCCGCGGCGCGCCGGCCAGGTCGGCCGGGTAGTAGTCCAGCACGGTTCCGTTCTTGAGCAGCAGACCGCCCACGTCGAAGCCTCCTGTCCCGGACACGGTCGCGCGGCACCTCCGCGCGGGAATGCCGCAGCAATGATAGGGCGGGCGCACCGATTTTCCAACGCCCGGCTCGCGGCGCCGGGCGCGGAAAACAGGAGGGACCGCCTCGGCGGTCCCTCCGCGGCTGCCGACGGCAGCCGGTGCGCTCCCGCGTGCCGGTCCGGCCTAGTCCGGTTTCAGCTCGTCGGGCGTCTTGAAGATGTTCCGCACCGTGTACTCGGTCGCCACCCAGACCGACGGGTCGCCCCGCACGCGCAGCCAGGTGCCGCCCGGCTTGTCGCCCTCGGCCGGCCGGTCGGCGCCGAACTCGAGCACCACCTCGCGGCCGTCGGCCATCAGCAGAGCGGCCTCGCGCGCCGGGGCGTCCAGTCCGTAGACCGACGGCGGCGCGTTCGGGTCGCCCAGATCAGCCGCGCGCACGCTGACCAGGCTGCCGAGGACGGCGTCGACCTTCGACTTGGCGGGCGCCGGCCCGCGCGCGCCCGCGGCCGCCTGCCATTCCCACGTCTGGCGGACGGCGGCGGCCGCCGCCGAATCGGCGCCGGCCGCGGGCGAGAACACCTTGCGGTACTCGCGCGCGCCGGCCGCGTCGCGCAGGCGGATCGCGTCGACGGCGACGCGGTCCTCCTTGACCGCCTGGAGGTCCAGGAAATGCCGGGCAGTGGGGGCCGCCGGCTCGCCGTAGATGCCCAGCTGGGCCAGGACGCCGACGCCGGTCAGGTAGACCTCGTCGCCGCCGGGGCGCCGGACGAAGTTGCCCGCGCCGCCCTCCGGGCGTCCGCCCACGTCCAGCCCGAACAGCGGCTGCCCGTCCCGCCCGAAGGCGCGGATCGTGACCGCTCCCTCGTCGTCCAGGCCGTAGTCCGCCAGCACGTCGCGGCTGCCGGAGCGGTACTCGCCGGACAGGTCGCTCAGCGTCGTGAGCAGCGCGTCGATCCGCTCGCGGCTGGCGCGAGCGCCCCAGGCCGTCTCGACCCGCCAGCCGTCGGGCCCGCCGGTGAGCACGACCGCCCGCGACTGCCCGCCCCGTCCCAGCTCCAGGCGGCCGACCGCGTCGGCCGTGAAGGCCCCTTCGATCAGGACCGCCGACGCCGCGCGCGACGTGGCGCGCCGGTGCGTGAGCTTCTGCATGACGCTGATGCCGACCAGGACGACCAGGATGGCCGCCAGGATCGCCAGATTGCGCTTGGTGATCATCGGTCAGCCTCCCTGGCGGGCGCCCGGCGCGGGCCGGCGCAGGCTCTCGCGGTAGTGCGCCGCCTCCTTGCGGCGCAGCCCCGCGCGGAAGATCCCGTAGGCGGCGATGCCCGCCGGCACCAGCAGCACCGTGAACAGCCGCCAGAACAGCTTGGCCTGCGCGTCGACCGGCTTGATGACGCGGTTGGTCAGCGACTTGGCGCGGATGCTCAGCAGCGCCTGCGAGCCGGCCAGGTAGTCGACGCCGTTCATCAGCAGCAGGCCGTTCTGCATGGCGCCGATGACCGAGTCGTCGAACATCTTCGCGCTGCCGACCAGCAGCAGGCGTCCCGGGCGCGGCGTCACCGGCGCCGGCGCGGCGCCTTCGCCGTCCGGTCCCGTCGGCACGGGCCGGCCGGCCCAGGTGTCGGGGAACGTGCCCTCGACCAGCACGGCCAGCGGCTGCGGGCCGGCCATCGTGCGGCCGCCCGGGTTGATCATGTCGCCGGTCACCGGCCCCTCGCTCCAGGGCAGCCGCCAGCAGTCGGCGCTGCTGCTCATGAGCGTCGTCGAGGTCAGGCCCGCCGCGCCCAGCTTGGCCGCGTCCACGTCGATGGGCGTGCCCCAGAGGTAGAACAGGGCCGCGATGCGGTTGACCACCGGCGAGGCCGCGTTCATCTGCGACTCGGTGACGCGGATCTGGATCGGCGCCCGCACCGGCTCGCGCGTCTGGACCCGCAGGCCGCCGAGGTTCACCTCGCGCGGCAGCTCGATGACCTCCATCGCCGTGTCCATGAAATGGTCCTCGCTGACGGTCAGCCCGAAGCCGGCCAGCATCGGCTCCAGCCCCGTGGCGATGTCCTGGCCGTGCACCGACCAGCCGCCGCCCGGCGCGGGGGAGTAGCCGTACTCGTGGGCCTGCACGGCCAGCACGACGGGAATGCCCGCGGTCAGCGCCCGGTTGACCTCCCAGGCCTGGCGCTCCTGCAGCGGAGCGGCGGCCATGACGACCAGCAGATCCGCGTCGGCGGGCACCGGCGAGGCCGCCGTCAGTTCGACCGGGACCACCTCGTAGCGCTCCTGCTGCAGCACCTCGCGCAGGCGCGCGTACTGCTCCTGCGGCGGCGGCGGCTGCATGCCCTGCTGCAGGTACATCATCGCCAGCTGGCGGTCGATCTCCTTCAGCGGCCCGTACACGGCCACCCGCGGCGCCCGCTCCCGCGTCAGGCGGTGGACCGGGCCGATGATGTCCTGCTCCAGCGAGGCCAGGCTCTGCGGCAGCAGCTGCGGCAGGACCTCCTCCGGCTTGTCCTTGTAGGCGATGGTCATCGCGCTCCAGATCAGCTTGATGCCCATCTCGTCCTTCTCGATGGACTGGACCTGGAACGGCCGGATGCCCTTGGCGCCCAGCGATTTCTGCAGCTCCTCGTCGTCCTGCGGGTTGTGGACCGAGAACTGCAGCATGCCGTTCGCCACCTGCTCGAAGTTGCGCAGGCGCTCGGTCAGGTCGCGCTCCAGCGTGCGCAGCTGCGTGGGCATCTTGTCCGCGGGCGTGATGTAGAGTTTCACCTGCACCGGGACCTTCAGGCCCTTGAGCACCTCGGCGGCCGCCGGCGACATCGTGAACAGGCGGTCGCTCGTGAGGTCCAGCCTGGCGCCGGGCAGGTTGCCGAGCACCGAGACCAGGAAGAACGCGATCACCGCCAGCAGCGCGGCGGCCAGGGCAAAGGTCAGGCGGAAGTTGCGTCGCTTGCTGTTCCTTGGCTTGCTGTTCATCAGTACTTCCTCCCTTCCAGCCACAGCGCGTTGAGCGCCAGGAACACCGCGGTCAGGCCCAGGAAGTAGGCCAGGTCGGCGGCGCCGACCACCCCGCGCAGCATGTTCTCGTAGTGTCCCGACAGACCCAGGTAGTTCTGCAGCAGCGAGCCCAGCCCCGGCACCCAGCCGTCGATCGTCGCGGCCACCGCCGGGATGCCCAGCACGAAGAGCAGGAAGCAGGACATGATGCCGAGGATCACGGCCGAGATCTGGTCGCGCATCAGTCCGCTGGTGAAGGTCCCGATGCCCAGGTACAGGGCGCCCAGCAGGATCGCGCCGAGGTAGCCGCTGGCGATCGCGCCCTGGTCGGGGTTGCCCAGCGCGCCGACCATGATCGGCAGCGTGAGCGTGCCGGCCAGCGCCACCAGGTAGAAGGCCAGCGCCGCCAGGTACTTGCCCAGCATGACGTCGGCCGTGCGCATGGGCAGGGTCATCAGGAGTTCGAAGGTGCCGAGCCGCTTGTCCTCGGCCCACAGGCGCATGCTGACGGCCGGGATGAAGAAGATCAGGAAGAAGGGCAGGTTCCCGAAGAAGGCGCGCAGGTCGGCCGCCCCGTTCAGGAAGAAGCCCGTCATGAACAGCCCTGCGTTCAGCACCAGGAAGGCGATGATGAAGATGTACGCGATGGGGCTGTTGAAGTAGGCGGCGAACTCGCGCCTGAAGATCACCAGGCTGCTGTGCAGGTTGAGGCGGTTGCTCATGTCACGCCACCTCCTGCAGGCCGCGGGCGCGGCGCGTCAGCGCGATGAAGGTGTCCTCGAGCGAGTAGGGGGCCTCGTGCAGCTCGCTCAGCTGCCAGCCGCCGTCGCGGGCCAGGCGCTCGATCGCGCCGACCAGGTCCTCGCTGAACGGTCCGCGGACCTCGAAGCGGCAGCCGCCGGCCGCCGGCAGCGGGCGCAGCGATGCCACCGCCGGCAGCGAACGCAGCGCCGCCTCGACCGCGTCGGCGTCGGCGCGCGCGCCCACGTAGACGCGGTTGCTGCCCATCGCCCCGCGCGACAGCTCGCCCACCGTGCCGTCGGCGATGATGCGCCCTTCGTTGATGATCACCACGCGCTCGGTCACCGGGCTGACCTCCTGCAGGATGTGCGTGGAGAAGATGATGGTCTTGCTGCCGGCCAGGCTGCGGATCAGCTCGCGGATGCCGAGGATCTGCAGGGGATCCAGGCCGCTGGTCGGCTCGTCGAGGATCAGGATGTCCGGGTCGTGGATCAGCGCCTGGGCCAGGCCGGTGCGCTGCTTGTAGCCCTTGGACAGCTCGCCGATGTTCTTACGGTACTCGGTGCGCAGGCCGCAGGCCTCCACGCACCACTCCAGCCGCTCGCGCAGCCGCGCGCCCTCGAGGCCGCGCGCCGCGCCGACGAAGCCCAGGTACTCGTGGATGTTCATGTCCAGGTACAGGGGCACGTTCTCGGGCAGGTACCCGATGCGCCGCCGCACTTCCAGGGGCCGCTCCAGGACGTCGATCCCGTCGACCTTGACCGAGCCGCCGTCCGGGGCCAGGAAGGTCGTGATGATCTTCATGGTCGTGCTCTTGCCCGCGCCGTTGGGACCGAGGAAACCGAGGATCTCTCCCCGGCCGATCCGGAACGACACGTCGTCGAGCGCCTTCATGGTCCCGAAGCTCTTGGACAGACCGCTGACTTCGATCATCGCCAAAGCTCCTCAGGGGGTCGGGTTGTACATCGCGCCGGGGCGGGCCGGCGGCGGTCCCGCCGGCCGCGCGGGCCAGACTAGCGCAAAGGGCGCCTAACTCCAACCCCGGCCCCGGAGTTCCCGGCGGCGGCGGACCGGGATTACCCCGTTGCCGCAGGGGGATTTCGCCGCTAACCTGACGGCGGACCGCGGTCCCGGGCGCCCCGCCCCGGCCGGCCCCTCACAGCCCCGGCGAAGGAAGGTGAGCCACTTGTCCCAGCCAGGCGGTCCCGGCGCGGATCTCTACCGCCAGTACTTCGAGCGCACCGGCGACGCCTTCCTCATCATCGAGGGCGACCGCTTCGTCGACTGCAACGAGGCGACCGTCCGCATGCTGCGCTACCGCTCGCGCGACGAGTTGCTGCAGACCCACCCCTCCGAGCTGTCGCCCGAGTTCCAGCCCGACGGGCGCCGCTCCTTCGACAAGGCCAACGAGATGATGGCACTGGCCTTCGCGCGCGGCAGCCACCGCTTCGAGTGGGACCACCAGCGCGCCGACGGCGAGGTATTTCCCGTGGAGGTGCTGCTGACGTCCGTGCCGACCGCGGGCAAGGCGATGCTGCACGTGGTGTGGCGGGACCTCACCGAGCGGCGGCGGCTCGAGGCCGAGCTGGTGCAGGCCCACAAGATGGAGGCGCTCGGCCGGCTCTCCAGCGGCATCGCCCACGACTTCAACAACCTGCTGGCGGCAATCATCGGCCACGCGGAACTGCTGCTGGCCGACCTCGGCGACCAGCCCGACCAGCAGGCCTCGGCCGCGGAGATCCTGAAGGCGGGGCGCCGCGCGGCCGACCTGGTGGGCCAACTGCTGGCGTTCAGCCGCAAACAGGTGCTGCGGCCGCAGACGATCGACCTCTGCGCGACGCTGGCCGATGGGGCGGACATGGTGCGCCGTCTTCTGGGCGAGGGCGTGGCCGCCGAGATCGCGCCGGGCGAGCGTCCGCTGTGGGTCCGCGCCGATCCCGGGCAGATCTCGCAGGTCGTCCTCAACCTGGCGGCCAACGCGCGCGACGCCGTGCGCCCGGGCGGACGCTTCCGCCTCTCGGTGGCGGCGGCGCAGGTCGACGAGCGCACGCCCGACCTGCACGACGCGCTGCCGCCCGGCCCCTACGTGGCGCTGACAGCCGAGGACGACGGCGAGGGTATCGCCGCCGACGACCTGCCGCGCATCTTCGACCCCTTCTTCACGACCAAGCCCGTCGGACGCGGCACCGGCCTGGGCCTGGCGACGGTCTACGGCATCGTGCGTCAGTCCGGGGGCTCGATCGCGGTGGCGAGCGCGCCGGGCGCGGGGACGCGCTTCACGATCTACCTGCCCCGGGTCGCCGCCGAGGCGCCGACCGCCGAAGCGCCCGCCGGGGGCGCCGCGGCGCGGCCGGCCGCCGGCGAGCACGTCCTGCTGGTGGAGGACGAGGCGGCCACGGGCCGTCTGGTGCGCGTGATGCTCGAGCGCGCCGGTTACCGCGTCACCGTCGCCGCCGGCGGCGCGCGCGCCCTGGAGATCATCGAGCGCGACGACGAGCCCATCGACCTGCTGCTGTCGGACGTCGTGATGCCGGGGATGGACGGCGTCGAACTGGTGCGGCGCGCGCGGGAGAGGCGACCCGGCCTGCCGGCCCTGCTGACGTCCGGCTACCCCGCCGATTACCTGGCCGGCAGCGCCGGCCTGGCGCCGCCGGCCGACCTGCTGCAGAAGCCGTTTTCCGCGCACGAACTGGTGCGGCGCGTGGCGGCGGCCCTGCGCGGCCGCGGCTGAGCGCCGGCGCGCCCGCGCGCGTCGCCGGCACCCCGTCGCCGGCACCCCGTCACCTCACGAGCATCAGCTTCCTGGTCGCCGTCGCGCCTTCGCCCGCGCGCAGGCGCGCCACGTACTGGCCGCTGGCCGCCGCGCGGCCCGCTTCGTCCTTCCCGTCCCAGACGATCTGATGATCGCCGGCCGGCAGGTCCGCCGCGACCAGCCGGCGCACGAGGCGACCGGCCAGGTCGTGCACCTCGAGTTCCACGCGCGCCGCACCGGGCAGGGAGAAGCGCAGCGTGGTGCGCGGGTTGAACGGGTTCGGGTAGCCGTCCAGCCGGCCGGCTGCGGGCGCGGGCAGTTGGTCCACGCCCGTCGCGTAGTCGCCGTAGATGAGCTGCACCGGCAGCAGGTGCGGCGAGCCCGGCGCGTTGCCGCTGAACGCCACGAAGGTCTCGTGCACGCCTTCCGGCAGCCCCGACGGCTCGATCCGCACGGACAGCCGCGCTGTGGCGCCCGGGTCGAGCCACGCCGGCGGCGCGTCCACCGAGACCCAGTTCGCCAGCGGCGTCACCGGTCCGAAGACCAGCGGCAGGTTGCCCGTGTTCTGGACCGTGACCTCGAGCACCGCGCCCTGCGGCACGCCGGCCAGAGCCGCCGGCACGTCGAGGCGGCCGGCGCCCGTGTAGGCGTCGCGGCCGGGCGCGGCCGGGGCGGCCGCGATGTCGACGGCCGTCGTCTCGAGCGCCTCGGCCAGGCGCGCCGGGTCCAGGCCCGGCGAGGCGCCCAGCAGGATCGCCGCGGCGCCGGCGACCTGCGGGCAGGCCATGCTGGTGCCGGTGTAGGCGACGTAGCCGCCGGAGCCGGACAGGCTGGTCACGTCGGCGCCCGGCGCCGCCAGGTCGGGCTTCATGAGTCCGGGCGGGTAGGGGTAGTCGCGGTAGTTCGACGCGCCGTACGGGTTGTCGAGGTTCCACGACGTGGGCCCCCGGCTGGAGGTCGCCTCGACGGCGCCGGCGGCGGTCAGGCCGCCGACGGTGATGACGGCCGAGCGGCCGCCGCCGGGCGCGTACCACGGGCTGGGGCAATCGGCCGGGCTCGCGATGTCGGTGGGCACGGCGTAGTGCCCGCTGGGGCTGCCGTTGCCCGCGGCCGTGATCCAGGGCACGTCCATCGCCAGCAGCATCTCGGCGTTGTAGCGATTGGCCGCGCGCACGTCGCCGCCGGCCAGGCTCCAGCCGGCGCTCATCGAGAACAGGTGCACGCCGTGGTCCAGGCCGAACTGCATGCCCTCCACCAGGTCGGCCTGGTAGCCGGGCACCACGCGAAGCGCCATCAGGCGCGCGCCGGGCGCCACGCCGGTGCGGGTGCCGGCCGTGCCGTCGCCCACGATGAGGCCCGCGGTGTGGGTGCCGTGGCGCCAGGTCGCGTCGCCGTCGTAGGGGTCGTCGTCCTCGTCGACCGCGTCCCAGCCGTGGTGCGGATACGCCGCGCCGCCGTCCCACAGGCGGGATGCAAGGTCGGGATGGTCGTAGGCGACGCCGCTGTCGAGATGGCCCACCAGGACGCCGGCGCCGGTGGCGCCGGCCGCCCAGGCCTGGTCCGCGCCGATCGCCTGCAAATGCCAGGCGAGGGCCTTGTCGGGAGTCGTCGTCGTCCCGTCGGGCCCGGCCGCGGACAGTGCGCCGCCGAACGTGTCGCTGGGCACGTCGTCGAGCCACAGCCGACCCACGCGCGGGTCGGCCGCCAGCGCCGCGATGGCCGCGGGCGCCAGCTCGGCCCGCAGCGAGCCGGAGAGCCACAGGCTCCGCGGCGGGGCGCCCGCCGCCGATTTCGCCGCCTCGTCCAGGACCGGGCGCAGCTCGTCCCGCGCGCGCGCGACCTGGGCGCGCGCCGCCGCGGCGATCGCCTCGCGGCGCGCCGCGCGCGAGGCCCCCCGCAACGCCTCGGCCAGGGCCAGCGGGTCCAGCCGCTCGGCCGGCACGATCATCACCGGCAGCAGGCGGTCCGGCCCGGCCGCAGCCAGGGCCTCGCGCAGCCTCGGGTCCACCGGGTCCAGCCACGTCTCGCGGCGCAGCGGCGGGTCCTCGGCGAGCTTCAGCGCCTCGGCGCGCTTCAGGTAGGGGTTGATGATGGTGACCAGCCCGCTCGGCCGCAGCCGCAGGCCCGCCGCCCCCAGGCGGAAGTCGAAGCTGCCGGCGAAGGCGTTGTCCGTTTCGTCGTCTTCGGCGACCTGGGCCGCCGGGTCCAGGCGCACCGTCAGCGTGTGGGTGCCGGGCCCGCCGAGCACCGGGAAGTCCTCCAACGGCACGTACGTCCCGGCCGGCAGGCCGCCGTCCAGCCGCCAGGAGGCGCAGAGACCGCCGTCCAGCTCGAGGTCGATCAGGAAACTGCGCTCGATGTCCCGCAGCCCGGCGTTGAGGAAGGCGAAGGAGACCCAGTTCGTGTCGCCGGCGGCGGTGTAGCCGGTCGCGCGCTGCCCCTTGATCAGGTTGGCCACCAAGGCGTCGCCCCAGCCCGGAGGCGTGAACGCGGCCAGGTCGGCCTTCAGGTCGCGTCGCGCGGTGTAGATGTTGCGGCCCTGGGTGGGGAAGTCGCGCCGGTCGCTCCAGGCGGCGTGCGCGCGCGGCCCGGTCAGCGCGGCGTCGGCGGCGTGGAAGACCGGCTCGACGGTCGGCATGTCGGTGACGATCTCGACGTCGCCGAAGAAGTCGGCTGCGCCGTGGCCGGAGGCCAGGCGCGTCGCCAGGTGGAACTCGTCGCCGCCGTTCGGCGCGTCCAGCCAGACGCAGCCGACGACGCCGCCGCGCGCGAACAGGCTCGGCCCCACGCTGTCGTACTCGTCGGCGACCAGGCCGTAGGGGCCGTAGAAAGAGGCGCCGGCGTCGGCGCTGTGCGTGTAGATGATGTCGCCGTCGGCGGTGATGCCGTCGGTGAAGTCCAACTGGTAGGCCACGTAGACGTCGGCGCCCTGGCAGACCACGCGCGGGTAGCCGCCGTTGCTCGGGGTCCAGCCGGTGAAGCTGGCCGGGGCGGCGAAGCTGCCGGTGTAGGCGTCGGTCGCGAGCAGGATCTCCATCTCGCCCGTGTAGGCGTCCTGCTCGGCGTTGACGAAGTGCACGGTGCCCGCGTCCATCGCCACGTCGGGCCAGTAGTCGGGATAGCCGTCCGGCAGGAAGTAGTCGTAGGTGACGGTGTTGCCGCCGTTGGACGAGTACATGAAGATCAGCGTCCACTCGTACTGGTAGTAGTCGTAGTTGACCGTCAGCCAGTTCGCGGCGACGAAGACCTTGGCGAAGTCGCCCGCTCCCGAGACCGCGATGGCCGGCACCGCGCAGGGCTCGCCCACGTTGAGGCCCTTGACCCAGGCCCAGGCCGACGGGTTGCCGGGATTGCTGCTGCGCGAGCGCAGGATGACGCCGTCGTCGCGGATCCACACCACGTGCAGGTAGCCGCCGCCGTCGACGGCCAGTTCGGGCTGGTACTCGTCGAGGGTGAACGAGGGCAGCTCCCACACCTGCCAGGTCTGCCCCTGGTCCAGCGAGCGGGCGACGTGGATGTCGCGGTCGGTGCTGCCCAGATCCACGGCCGAGAAGGCGGCGTAGAGCACGTTGCCGTCGGGACTGGTGGCCAGGGTCACGTGGTCGTCGTTCATGTTCGTCGGGTTGCCCAGCAGTGCGTTGGCCGACCAGGGGGCGGCCTTGGCGGCGGTCCGGTCCGGGGTGCCGGCGAGCGGCGCTTGCGGGCGTCGACCGTCGGCGGGCGCCTGCTTCGCCGCCCGCGTCCGCAGGAAGCCGGGAGCGGTCAGCTGCCGGAGCCTCTCACGCTGTTCGAGATTCCAGAGGGCGGCCGCGGTGTCGGGCCGCGCGGAGTTCTTCGTGTGAGCAGTCAGGTCGACTTCGGCGAACGCGCGGCGGGCGGCGGCGGCCGACGCCTGGGCGCGGTGCCTGGCGGGCGCCTCCGGCCCGGCCGCCACGGCCGCCGGCGCGCCAGCCCCCCGGTGGGCGGCGAGCGGACGCTGGGGCTCGAGGCGACGCGGGGGCGGAGCCTCGCGCGCGGGCGCGGCGCCGGCGGGCATCGCCGCCGGACCGGCCGGCAACCCCAGCGCCAACAGGCCGGTCATGAGCAGGGCTCTGGCCATGTGCAGCTTCGGCATCGCGCACGCTCCGGGCCGACGAGCGGTGTCGGCTGTCTTTATGATTCCCCGCGCGGACACAATTTTACCATTAAGTAATAAAATTTGTCCATATGGATAAAATACCGGCTTGCGGGCCCGGTGAGTGTTATCGTATATTTACGATATACGATCGCGACCGCAAGATGGCCGCGGGAAGGGGTCGACATGGCACAGGCGAAGCTGGAGTCGTTCTCCCCGGAACTGGTGGCGCTGGCCCGCGTGGCGCGCGCGCTGGCACACCCGGGCCGGGTCCACATCCTGCGCCTTCTGGCGGCAGGCAGGAGCTGCGTCTGCGGCGACCTGGTCGAAGCCTCGCCGCTGGCACAGTCCACGGTGTCGCAGCACCTGAAGGAACTGAAGTCGGCGGGGCTGGTGCGCGGCGAGGTCGAGGGACCGCGCACCTGCTACTGCCTGGACGAGGCGGCCCTGGCGGCCGCGGGCCGCGACTTCGCGCGGCTGTTCACGGAACTCAACGGCGGCGGACAGCCGCGGGAGGATTGACATGGACGCGCAGAAGAATCAGGACCTCAAGCAGATCGTCAAGCAGAAGTACGGCGAGATCGCGAACGCTTCCGGTCAGGCGGGCTGTTGCGGCCCGGGCGGCGCCTGCTCTCCGGCGGCTGGCGTGAACTTCGCCGAGGGCTACCAGACGCTGGACGGTTACATGCCCGAGGCGGACCTGGGCCTCGGCTGCGGGCTGCCGACCGAGGGCGCGTTCATCCGGC
Organism: uncultured Fibrobacteraceae bacterium; assembly: GCA_964399195.1. GTDB lineage: Bacteria > Krumholzibacteriota > Krumholzibacteriia > LZORAL124-64-63 > LZORAL124-64-63 > CAINDZ01. The sequence continues at coordinate 15,703 of CAYNPY010000019.1, read as the reverse complement.
CGGGCGAGACCGTGCTGGATCTGGGCAGCGGGGCGGGCAACGACGTCTTCGTCGCGCGCGCGCTGGTCGGGCCGCGGGGACGCGTCATCGGCGTGGACATGGTGCCGGCGATGGTGCAGAAGGCGCGGGCGAACGCCGCGCGGCTGGGCGCGGACAACGTCGAGTTCCACCTCGGCGAGATCGAGCAGCTCCCCCTGGAGGATGAAAGTGTCGACGTGGTCATCAGCAACTGCGTGCTGAACCTGGTGCCGGACAAGGTCCGCGCGTTTGCCGAGATGCACCGCGTGCTGCGGCCGGGCGGGCGCTTCTCCGTCTCGGACATCGTGCTCACCGGCGAACTGCCCGACGAACTGCGCAGCGCGGCGATGATGTACGTCGGCTGCGTGGCGGGCGCGCTGCAGGAGCAGGAGTACCTGGCGGCTGTCGCCGGCGCCGGCTTCCGCGACATCGCCGTCAGCCGCCGCCGCCGGCTCGAACTGCCGGACGAACTGCTGGAGACCGCGGTGTCGCCGGCGGCCGCGCGCGCCTTCCGCGAGGGGGGCGCCGGCATCTGGAGCCTGACGGTGGCCGGACGTCGCGCCGCCGCGGCGGAGGCCTGAGCGTGCCGCGCCCGGAGAAGCCCGAGCGCGCGCCGGTCCGCGCCTGGCGCTACACGCTGCCGGGCGGCTGGACCGTGCTGGCCGGCAAGACCGACCAGGACAACGACCGCCTCTCGCTGAAGGTGGCCAAGGCCAACGACTGGTGGTTCCACGTGCGCGGGCTGCCGGGCAGCCACGTGGTGCTCCAGGTGCCGGCGGGCGAGGAACCCGACAATGAGACGGTGAAGGCCGCCGCGGCGATCGCCGCCTGGCACAGCCGCAAGCGCGAATCGACGCAGGTCTCGGTCAGCGGCACGCGCGCGCGCTTCGTCACCAAGCCCAAGGGCGCGCCGCCGGGCACCGTGGAGATCCGCAAGGAGAAGACGTTCGTCGTGCGGCCGGCGGTGCCGGACGGCGCGGACGGCGAGACCTGAGGCGTGGGGCCGCCGCGCGCGCCGGTCGAGCGGCGCGATTGCCCGGCCGGGCGGCGGCTGCTATGGTGCGCCGCCGGAGGTGACCTTGACCGCGCCCGCGACGCCCCGCCGCCTGCTGCCCACGCTGGTGCTGCTGCTGTTCGGCGGCGTCTGCATCTCGTGGGCGGCGATCCTCGTCAAGGTCGCCGCGGCGGAGGGCCTGGGCCCCACGGCGATCGCGTTCTGGCGGTTGCTGGCCGGGACCGTCACGATGGCCGCCGCGGCCGCGCTGGCGGGGCGGCCGCTGCGGCTGCCGCCGCGCGCGGCGCTGCTGGCCCTGCTGGGCGGCGCGATCTTCACGGCCGACCTCTATCTCTGGCACCGGTCGATCGCCCTGGTCGGCGCCGGGCTGGCGACCATCCTGGCCAGCACGCAGGTCTTCAACACCGCAGCGCTGAACTGGGCCTTCATGGGCGAGCGTCCGCGCGCGCGGTTCTTCGCCGCCGCGGCGGCGGGCTTGCTCGGCGTGGCGTTGGTGGCCGGCGTCGGCAGCGACATCGTTCTGGCCGGCGACCACCTGCGCGGCATCCTGCTGGGACTGGCGACCGGACTGGCCTACGGCTCGTATCTGCTGACGACCAGGCGCCTCGGGCGCTTCGAGCCGAGCCTGTCGCCCGTGACGATCGTCGCCTGGCTGTCGCTGGGCGGCGCCCTGAGCAGCGGACTGATCTGCCTGTTCGAGCGCGACGGCTTCCTGCCCGCGACCGCGACGGCCTGGCTCGCCGTCGGCGCGCTGGGCGCGGGCGTGCACGCGGCCGGCTGGTGGGCCATCGCCACCGCCCTGCCGCGCGTGCGGGGGGCCACCGGAGGGCTGGTGCTGCTGCTGCAGCCGGTGCTGGCGACGGTGTGGGGCTGGCTGCTGCTGGGAGAGACCCTGCTGCCGCTGCAACTGGCCGGCGCGCTGCTGACCCTGGCGGCGATCTACGCCGGCGCGCTGGGGGCCGCCGGGCTGCCGCCGCGACCCGGTCAGCGGGCGCCCGGCTCCTCAGCCTCGCGGTCGTAGGCCACGCGCCCGCCGACGATGGTGGCCCGCGCCGGCTCGGGATGGCACAGCAGCAGCGCGGCGACCGGGTCGTCGGCGCCGTCGTAGCCGATCGCCGCCAGGTCGAAGACGGCCAGGTCGCAGGCCCGGCCGGGCGTGATCGCGCCGGCGTCCTCGCGGCCGAGGCAGCGCGCGCCGTCGCGGGTCGCCATCGCCAGCACCTCGCCCACGGTCATCGCCCCGGCGCCGCCCAGCACGCGGTGCAGCAGCAGCGTCTGCCGCAGTTCGGCCAGCAGGTTCGAACTGTCGTTGCTGGCCGAGCCGTCGACCGCCAGGCCGACCGGGCTGCCGGCGCGGCGCAGGTCGCGCACGCGGCAGATGCCCGAGCCCAGGCGCATGTTCGACGACGGGCAGTGGGCGATGCCCGCGCCGGCGCGGCCGAGGCGCGCGATCTCGTCGTCGTCGAACCAGATCCCGTGCGCCAGCCACACGTCCGGGCCCAGCCAGCCGACCCGCTCCAGGAAGTCCAGGGGCCGGCAGCCGTAGATGCTCGCGCAGTACTCGTTCTCGTCGCGCGTCTCGGCCAGGTGCGTGTGCAGGCGCAGGCCGCAGCGTCGCGCCAACTCGGCCGTGCCGCGCATCAGCGGCTCGTCCACCGAGAACGGCGAGCACGGCGCCAGCGCCACGCGCACGGCGGCGCCCGGACGCGGGTCGTGCCAGCGGGCGATGACGCGCTCGCAGTCGGCCAGGATCGTGTCGGCGTCCTGCACCACGTCGTCGGGCGGCAGGCCGCCGTCCTTCACCGAGCGGCTCATCGACCCGCGCGTGGGGTGGAAGCGGATGCCGGTCGAGAGCGCGGCCTCGATCACGATGTCCATGAGCCGCGGCGAGGCGGCCCGCGGGAACAGGTAGTGGTGGTCGGTGGTCAGCGTGCAGCCCGAGCGCAGGAGCTCGCGGCAGCCGACCACCGCGGCGCGGTGGAAGTCCTCGTCCGTCAGCTTCGCCCACACCGGGTAGAGCGTCCGCAGCCAGGGGAACAGCCCGCTGTCGACGACGCCGCGCCGGGCGCGCGTGCGCGTCTGGTACAGGTGGTGGTGCGTGTTGACCAGGCCCGGCAGGACGACGCAGCCCCGGGCGTCGAAGCGCGCGAATTCCTCCAGGGGCGCGCCGTCGACCAGATCGGGCGCCGGGCCGCGGCCGACCGCCGCGATCAGCCCGTCGCGGGCGGCGACCCAGCCGTCGGTCAGCACATCGCCGGCGTCGTTCATGGTCACCAGCGTGGCGGCGTTCTCGAGCAGGAATCTCCGAGGGTTCGGCATCGCTTTTTCCCCAGCGCGGTCATGACTCGAGGCGGCGTTGCCCGCGGCGGCGGGCGGCGGTTGATCGCAGCGCGGGTTACAGTATACTTGGCCTTCCAGCCGCACCCAAGGCCCAGGGGGGACGCCATGTGGGATCTCAAGGAATACCGGATCGCCGGCAGCCCGGGCGAGGCCGTGGCGATGCTGCGCCGCGGCCCCGGCAAGGGCATCTACATCGCCGGCGGCACCGACCTGTTCCTGTTCCCGCCCCAGTGCGACTTCGTGGTGGACATCAACCACGCGGGACTCGACGCGATCGCGCGCACGCCCGACGGCGACGTCTTCGTGGGCGCCGCCGCGACGCTCCACGCGATCGCCAACAACTCATTCGTCGTCGGCTACGCCGGCGGCCTGCTGGCCCAGGCGGCCGCGCGCTGCGGCAACCGGCCCGTGCGCTCGACCGCCACGCTCGGCGGCAACCTCTGCAATGCGCTGCCGTCGGCCGACCTGGCGCCGGCGCTCCTGGCCCTCGATGCCGTGTGCTACATCGTCGACGAGGACTGCCAGGAGAGCCTGCCGCTGGAGGACTTCTTCGTCGGGCCGCGGCGTACGGTGCTGGGCGACCGCCTGCTGGCGGGCGTCGCGCTGCCCGCCGCCGGAGCCGGCCGGCGCGCGGCGGCCCGCCGCCTGACGCGCTCGGCCGAGGACATCGCGCTGGTGCAGGTGGCCGTGGCCCTCGACGTGGCGAAGGGCCGGGTGGGCTCGGTGCGCATCGCGCTGGGCTCGGTGGCGCCGGTGCCGATGCGCGCCATGCTGGCCGAGGCCCAGCTGGAGGGCGAGGCGGTGGCGGACCTGACGCCGGACCGGCTGGCGGACGCGGCGGCGATCGCCGCGGGCGAGTGCGAGCCGATCGACGACCACCGCGCCAGCGCCGCCTACCGGCGGGAGATGGTGGGCGTGCTCACGCGGCGCCTGCTGGCCGGGCTGCTGGCGGACGGACCCGCTGCGGATGACCAGGGAGGGGCGGCATGAAGGTGGAGCTGACGCTCAACGGGCGGTCGGCACGGTGGGAGGCGGCCCCGGGGGCCACGCTGCTGGCGGTTCTGCGCGACGAGGGTCTGGTGGCGGCCAAGCGCGGCTGCGAGACCGGCGACTGCGGCGCCTGCACGGTGCTGCTGGACGGACAGCCGGTCAACAGCTGCGTCGTGGCGGCGGCGCGCGCGCACGGCCATCGCATCACCACGCTCGAGGGTCTGGCCGACGATCCGCTGATGCGGCAGTTGCAGGCGGCGCTGGTCGAGCACGCCGGCGTGCAGTGCGGATACTGCTCGCCGGGCATGCTGGTCAGCCTGTACCACCTGCTGCGGGAGTGCAGCGCCGAGGGCGCGGTCCCCGGCGAGCACGAGATCCGCGAGGCGCTCAGCGGCAACCTGTGCCGGTGCACCGGGTATGTGAAGCCCGTGGCGGCCGCGGCCGCGGTGGCCGCCGCCCTGGCCGTGATTCCCGCCGCGGGCACGGAGGCGCGATGAGCGAGCAGGAGAGGGGCGGCGCGCCGCGCACCGAGGTCGGCCGCAACGTCACCAAGATCGACGCCTTCAAGCTGGCGCGCGGCGAGCCGGTGTTCACCGACGACATCCACCCGCCCGGCATGCTGTGGGCGAAGGTGCTGGGCTCGCCGCACGCGCACGCGCGCATCCTGGAGGTGGACGCCTCGCGCGCCCTGGCCCTGCCCGGCGTGGTGGACGTGGCCTGGCACGCGCAGGTCAAGGCCATTCCGCACACGCGGGCCGGCCAGAGCCACCCGGAGCCCTCGCCGTGGGACACGGTGATCCTGCCGGCCAAGGCGCGGTTCGTCGGGGACCGCGTCGCCGTGGTCGCGGCCGAGTCGCTGGAGATCGCCGAGAAGGCCCTGGGCCTGATCGACGTGCGGTACGAGGTGCTGCCGGCGCTGACGGACATGGACGAGGCGCTGGCGCGCACCGACGTGCTGATCCACGAGGATCCCGACCCGCGCGGCATCGCCGAGGGCGGGCGCACCAACGTCGCCGCGCGCATCGACAAGCAGGTGGGCGACGTCGAGGCGGCGCTGCGGACCTGCGACCACGTCGTCGAGCGCACGTACTGGCTGCCGCGCGTGCAGGCCAGCCACATCGAGCCGCACGTGGCCATCTCCTGGCTGGACGAGGACGGGCGCCTGGTCGTCAAGACCAGCACGCAGGTGCCGTTCCACCTGCGCCGCATCCTGGCGCGGATCCTCGAGCTCAAGGAAGCCGACATCCGCGTGATCAAGCCGCGCGTGGGCGGCGGCTTCGGCGACAAGCAGGAGATGGTGCTGGAGGATCTGGTCGCGCTGATGACGCTGCGCACGCGGCGGCCGGTGCGCCTGGAGTTCACGCGCGAGGAGGAACTGGTCTGCGCGCGCGTGCGGCATCCGCAGCGGATCGTCATGACCACCGGCGTCATGAACGACGGCACCATCGTCGCCAACCGCATGCGCGTGACGGCCGACACCGGCGCCTACGGCAGCCACGCGCTGACCGTGCAGGGCAACACGGGGCAGAAGGTGCTGCCGATGTACCCCTGCGCGAACATCCACTTCCAGGTCACCTGCCTCTACACCAACAACCCGATCAGCGGCGCCTTCCGCGGCTACGGCGCGCCGCAGGGCTGCTTCGCGCTGGAGTGCCACATCGACGAGGTGGCAAGAACCGTCGGCCTGGACCGGCTCGAGCTGCGGCGGAAGAACCATATCCGCCTCGGCGACACCGACCCCCTGTCGGCCAAGCTGGGCGAGGGCAAGGAGGGCCTGGTGCGCGTGATCCGCAGCACGGGGCTGGAGAAGGCCATCGAGCTGGGCTGCGAGGCGATCGGCTGGGGCCGCAAGCGCGAACCGTCGGCCCCGCACCTCAAGCGGGGCCTGGGCCTGGCGCTGGCGATGCAGGGTTCGGGCATCGCCGGCGTGGATTGGGGCGCGGCCACGGTGAAGCTGAACGAGGACGGGTCGGTGAACCTGGCCGTCGGCGCCACGGACATCGGGCAGGGCTCCGACACGGTGCTGGCGCAGATCTGCGCCGAGGAGCTGGGCATCCGCTACGAGGACGTGCGCGTGCTGAGCTCGGACACCGACCTGACGCCGTTCGACGTCGGGGCCTATGCTTCGAGCACGACCTACGTCTCGGGAGGCGCCGTGCTGAAGGCGGCGCGGGAGGTCCGGGAACAGCTGGCGGCGATCGCGGCCGCGCGCTGGGAGTGCGCGCCGACGGAGGTTTCGTTCGCCGAGGGTCGGGTGGCCGGGCCGGGCGGCCGGTCCTGGACGATGGCCGAACTGGCCACCCACGCGCTGTACCAGGCGAAGGTGCAGCCGATGGCCACCGCCAGCCACCTGTCCAACGAGTCGCCGCCGCCGTTCGCGGCCCAGTTCGCCGACGTCGAGGTGGACCCGGAGACCGGCGAGGTGTTCCTGCGCCGCTTCGTCTCGGCCGTGGACTGCGGGACGCCCGTGCACCCGGACCTGGTCGAAGGCCAGATCGAGGGGGCCGTCGCGCAGGCGATCGGCTACGGGCTGTTCGAGGAGGTCATCGTCGACGCCCGCGGCCGGGTGCGGAACCCGAACTTCCTGGACTACAAGATCGCTTCGGCGCTGGACATGCCGGAGCTGGTCACGATACTGGTTCCGACTTCGGAACCGAGCGGCCCCTTCGGGGCCAAGGCGGCCGGCGAGGTGCCCATCGACGGGCCGGCGCCGGCCATCGTCAATGCCATCTGCGACGCGGTGGGGGTCCGGGTCTACCGGATTCCCGCCACCCCTGAACGCGTGTGGCGCCAGATCAAGGAGGCAGGCGGATGACCGGGAACATCGCGCGTTTCATGCTGGTGGCCGCGGCGCTGCTGGCGGTGGCCGGCTGCGGCGGCCAGAAGGAAGTGATCAGGACCGACGCGGGCGCGCAGATCGACCTGTCGGGCAACTGGAACGACACCGACGCCCAGACGGTGTCGGCGGCCTTGGCCGAGCAGATCCAGCGCGGGGCGTGGATCGAGAACTTCCTGGCCGAGAAGGGCAAGAAGCCGACCCTGATCGTGGCGCCGGTCCGCAACAAGACGGCCGAGCACATCGCCACCAAGACCTTGGTGGACCAGCTCGAGCGCGACTTCATCAACGGGGGGCGCGTGCGCGTGGTGGCCTCGGCCGAGGAGCGCGAGCAGGTGCGCGAGGAGCGCGCCGACCAGCAGGAGTTCGCCTCGCCCGAGACGATGAAGAAGTGGGGCCGCGAGAAGGGCGCCGACGTGATGCTCATCGGCGAGATCAACCAGATCGTCGACCGCGAGGGCAAGGAGTCGGTGCGCTACTACCAGGTGGACTGCTACCTGGTGGACCTCGAGGACAACACGAAGCTCTGGGCGGGCTTCGAGAAGATCAAGAAGTACGTCAAGGGCTGAGGCGGTGACCATCGGCATTTCAAGGCGCGGCCGGCGTCCGGCGCGGGGCGCCGGCGCGTCGTCGGCGGCCCGGCGCGCGCTCGGCGCGGCGGGACGGGCCGGCGCCTGCCTGGCCCTGGCGGCGCTCCTGCTGGCGGGCGGCGGCTGCGCGACCTACAGCGCGAGGATGGCCGACCTGCGGCCGAGCCTGGCGGCGGGCGACTTCGAGGGCGCGCTGCGCACCATCGACAAGCACGGCGGCGGCTCCGACCAGCTGCTGGCCTGGCTCGAGCGCGGCCTGGTCCTGCACTACGCCGACCGCTACGCCGAGAGCAACGAGGCCTTCGCCGCGGCGGAGCGGACGGCCGCCGAGCGGTTCGACCGCTCGCTGGCCGAGGGCGCCGTGGCGCTGCTGACCTCCGACGCCAAAGTGGCGTACCGGCCGCGCCCGTTCGAGATGGCGCTGGTCCCCTACTACAAGGCGCTCAACTACGCCTGGCTGGGGCAGCATGATGCGGCCGTGGTGGAGGCGCGCAGCGCCAGCCAGCTGCTGGCCCGCTACGTGGACCTGACGCTCGGCGCGGTGCGGCAGGAGGACCGGGGCGAGCTGGAGCGCGTGCGCAACGACGCCTTCCTGCTCTGGTTCAGCGGCATGCTCTACGAGGCCGACGGCGAGCTGAACGACGCCTTCGTCGCCTACCGCAACGCGGCGGTGGCCTACGCGCAGAACGCCGACCTGCTGGGCCTGGAGCCGCCCGCGGCGCTGGCGGGCGACCTGGCGCGGACGGCTGAGCGGCTGGGCTTCGCCGCGGAACTGCGGCAGGCGGCCGCGGCCAGCCCGGCGGTCTTCGCCGCGGCGGGCGACACCTCGGCGGACCTGGCGGCGTTGCGCCGGGCGGCGGCGTGGACGCCCGGCCGCGGCGAACTGGTGCTGCTGGTCGAGACCGGCGAAGTCCCGCAACTGGGGCAGGTGCGCATCGACTTTCCGATCTACAAGGGCGAGGATCACGACGACCGCGAGCGCTGGGGCTGGTCGCTCTACGACGGGCACCGGCACCGCGCGTGGGGGCGCGACCGGGAGATCGAGTACTGGGTCTCGGTCGCCGCGCCCGAGCTGCGCGACGAGGCGCCCCTGCCGTTCGCGGGCGTGCGCGCCAGCGCGGGCACCGCGGACGGCAACGCGGTCGGAGCGCGAGCGGCGAACCTGCGCCGCGCCGCGCGCGTGGCGTTCGACGCCGAGAAGCCGACCATCTTCGTCCGCGCCATCCTGCGCGGGCTGACCAAGTACCTGGCGGCGCGCGGCGCCGGGGAGGCCGGCGGCAAGGGGCTGGGCGTCCTGGCCAATCTCCTGGGCGCCGTCACCGAGCAGGCCGACACGCGCAGCTGGCTGACGCTGCCGGGACAGGTGCACGTGCTGCGCTTCCACCTCCCGCCGGGGACCCACCAGGTGCGTCTGGAGCTGCTGGACGGCGGCGGGCGCGTCGCGGCGGCGCAGGTGCTGGACGGGCTCGTCGTGCGGCCGGGGCAATGGACGTTCGAATCGCGCCGCATCTTCTGACGCGCCGCGCGGGAGGGACCGATGGCCAGGCTCGTGGAACGGCCGACGCTGATCGAGGCGGCGGGCAACCTGCCCAAGCGCATCGAGGAGTACTTCGGGCGCGTCAACACCGGGACGTCCGGCGTCAGCATCGCCTGCATGGCCAGCCCGCCGGGCTGGGTCGAGCCGGGCCAGGCCCCGGAGTTCGACGAGTACACGGTCGTCCTGGAGGGCTGCCTGCGCGTCGAGACGCGGACCGGCGCGCTCGACGTCGCGGCGGGCCAGGCCGTGCACTGCCCCGCGGGGGAGTGGGTCCGCTACTCGTCGCCCGGAGCCGGCGGCGCGCGCTACGTGGCGGTCTGCCTGCCCGCGTTCTCGCCCGACACCGTGCACCGCGATCCCGACTGAGCCGTCGCCGCGAAAGGACGCCGTGGAACCGCAGGTCCTGTCCCTCATCGAGAAGATCCGCGACGCCATCATCGGCGACGACCGCGCCCTGGACGGCCCGTACGGCCCGCGGCGCCTGACCTACGCCGACTACACGGCCAGCGGGCGCTCGCTGGCGTTCATCGAGGACTTCCTGCGGGAGGAGGTGCTGCCCCTCTACGCGAACACGCACACCGAGACGTCCAGCACCGGCCTGCAGACCACGCGCTTCCGTGAGGACGCGCGCCGGATCATCCACGGCGCCGTCGGCGGCGGCGAGCAGGACGTGGTCATCTTCTGCGGCGCGGGCGCCACCGGCGCCATCAACAAGCTGGTCGACATCCTCAACCTGCGGCTCCCGCGCGACCTGGACCTGAGGCACGGCCTGGCGGCCCGGATTCCCGCCGAGCAGCGGCCGGTCGTCTTCATCGGTCCCTACGAGCACCACTCCAACGAGCTGCCCTGGCGCGAGACGATCGCCGACGTGGTGACCATCGCCGAGGACCGCGACGGCCGCATCGACCAGGGACAGCTCGCGCGCGAACTGGAGCGTTACGCGGCCCGCCCGCTGCGGATCGGCAGCTTCTCGGCCGCCAGCAACGTGACGGGCATCGTCTCGGACACGGCGGGCATCTCGACACTGCTGCACGCCCACGGCGCGCTGGCGTTCTGGGACTTCGCGGCGGCGGCGCCCTACGTGCAGATCGAGATGAACCTGCGGGGCGACGGCGAGGCGGGCGAACTGGCCTACAAGGACGCCGTGTTCATCTCGCCGCACAAGTTCATCGGCGGTCCGGGCACCCCGGGCGTGCTCGTGGTCAAGCGGCGGCTGCTGACCAACACGGTGCCGACGCAGCCGGGAGGAGGCACGGTCAGCTACGTCGGGCCGGCCGGCCACACCTACCTGGCGGATCCCGCCCACCGCGAGGAGGGCGGCACACCGGCCATCATCGAGGCCATCCGCGCGGGGCTGGTCTTCCACCTCAAGCAGGCCGTGGGCGCCGCCAACATCGAGGAGCTGGAAAAGGGCTTCGTGGAGCGCGCGATCGCGGCCTGGTCGGCCGATCCGCGCCTGGCGATCCTCGGCAACCTGACCGCGCAGCGGCTGTCGATCGTCTCCTTCGTCGTGCGCCGCGGCGAGCGGCTGCTGCACCACAACTTCGTGGTGGCGCTGCTGAACGACCTGTTCGGCATCCAGGCGCGGGGTGGCTGCTCGTGCGCCGGGCCTTACGGCCACCGACTGCTGGGCATCGACCTGGTGCGCAGCGAGCGTTTCCAGGCCGCGATCAACGCCGGCAGCGAGGGCATCAAGCCCGGCTGGGTGCGCGTGAACTTCAACTACTTCATCAGCGAGGCCACGTTCCGATTCGTGCTGGCGGCGGTCGAGTTCGTCGCCGAGGAGGGCTGGCGCTTCCTGCCGGACTACGACTTCGAGCCGGCGACCGGCGTCTGGCGGCACCGGCAGGCGCGCCGGGGCGACACGCTGAGCCTGCAGGACATCACCTGGTGCGGCGGCCGCATGGCCTACCGCTCGCATCACCGCACCGAACCCGAGAGCGCGTACGACGGCTACCTGGCCGAGGCGCGCCGCCTGGCCGCGCTGCCGCGCGCGGCGGCCGGCGCCGCGCCGCGCCGGCTGCCCGGCGACCTCGAGGCCCTGCGCTGGTTCCCGCTGCCGGGGGAGGACGCGTGAACGCTTATGCCGCCTGGGTGTCCGGGAACCCGTGGCTGTCCGCCGCCGTGCAGTTCGCCGTGCTGGGGACGCTGGGCGAGATCGTGGCCGCCACGGCGCGCCGCCGGGCGCCGGCGCTGCCCTGCACCAGGGGGCAACTCGCGTGGAAGGTCGTGGCGTGGGCCGTGCTGGGCCTGGTGATCAAGGCGGGCTTTGCCGGGATGAAGGGCTTCACGCACGCGCTGCTGGAGCACGGCGTGCTGCCGTCCTGGTGCGCCGCCGGCGTCGGGCACGCCCTGGCGATGTCGGTGCTGACGAACGTCTTCTTCGGGCCGCAGATGATGGCCTTCCACCGCTGGGAGGACAACCTCATCCTGCGGCGGCGCGGCTGGGCCGGGCTGGACCGCGCCGTGCGCACGCTGGTCTGGTTCTGGATCCCCGCGCACACGGTGACGTTCAGCCTGCCGCGCGAATACCAGATCGGGCTGGCCGCCGTCTGGGGCCTGGTGCTGGGCGTGATCCTGGGCTGGGCCGGCGGCGAGCGCCGCCGCTGACGGCCGGTCAGCGCGCGAGCAGGCGCAGCGCGGCGTCGGCGACCGCCGCCACCTCCGGCAGCGCGCGTCCCGGGGCGAACACGGCCTCGTGGCGGCCGAACCGCGGCAGGTAGCGGAACGGCGGCGTGTCGAAGAAGATGCCCACGGTGGCGACGCCGTACGCGATCGCCAGGTTGCGCGCGCCGGTGTCGTTGGCGACGCAGAGGTCCGCGTGCGCGCACCAGGCCTCGAGTTCCGCCTCCGGAGTCAGCACGGTCAGGCCGGGAACGTCGGCCAGTTGCGCGCGCAGCCGGTCGGCCACCGCCGTCTCCCAGTCGGCCACGCCGGCCAGCACCACCTGCGCCAGGTCCGGCCGCGCCGCGGCCAGCGCGCGCGCCAGCTGCGCGAAGCGCTCGGCCGGCCAGCTCTTGCCCGGCGTCGAGGCGGTCACGAAGTGCAGCACGTACGGCGCCGCCTGCGGCCGCGCCGGCCGCGGCAGCGCGAAGTCGGGGGGCCAGCCCACCGGCAGGCCCACCGCCTGCAGCAGGTCCAGGAACGTCTCCGCCTCGTACTTGAAGCCGCCGCGGGGGACCACCACGTCGTACAGGCGGCCGTCCAGGCGGCTGCCGGCCAGCCCGACGGCCAGGCGCGGCCGGTTCAGCAGCACCAGCCAGCGCGAGCGCGCCGTGCCCGTCAGGTCGAACAGCAGGTCGTGCCGGCCCAGTTCGCGGTAGTTGCGCAGGGCCTGCCGCCAGGGCAGGCCGCGCTCGACGACGTGCACCGCGTCCACCAGGTCCAGCGGCGCCCCGCGCCGGTAGTTGCTGACCAGCCCGAGCACCACGCGCGCGGCGGGGAAGTGGCGGCGCGTCTCGCGCAGGAACGGCCGCGTCAGGACCAGGTCGCCGAGGGCGGCGTGCTTGATCACTGCAACGCTGCGCACGGCCTGCGGGTCGACGGCCGCCAACCTGGCCGCGGCGCCGCGGCCCGCGCGCAGGAAGGGGTCGTTCCAGAGGGTGAGCCCGGACGGCGCCGCCACGACGCGCCTCAACCCGCGAGCGGCGCGTGCAGCAGCGCCACGATCGCCTCGAGGCCCTCGCGATCCGCCGGCCCGAACGCGTCCGGCCGGTCCGAATCCACGTCGAGCACGCCCACGACGGCGCCGCCGGCGTCGCGCACCGGCACGACGATCTCGCTGCGCGAGCGCGCGTCGCAGGCGACGTGGCCGGGGAAGGCGTGCACGTCGGGCACCAGCACCGTCGCCGCGCGCACGACCGCCGCCCAGCAGACGCCGTCCGGGCCCGGCAGCACGCTGCAGGCCAGCGGGCCCTGGTAGGGCCCCACCACCAGCTTGCCGTCCACGAGCCGATAGAAACCCGTCCAGAAGAAGTGCGGCTGCTTGTGGTGGAGCACGGCGCAGGCGGTGGCCATGCGCGCGATCGGATCGGCGGTCTTGACGAAGAGCTCGGCCAGCTGCTCGTGCAGGCGCCGGTAGCGCGCCGCCAGGGCGGCCTCGGTCGCGGGTGTCCGTCCGGGTGCGTTCATCGTCAGGGGTCCTCCGGGTCAGGAGTGGGCGCCGGCCGGGGCCGGACCCAGGCGGCGCGGCAGGAACAGGCCGCCCGGCTGGTCGCCGCAGAGCGCGCCGCCCTGGACCACGCGCGCGCCGCGCAGCCAGACGTCCGTCACGCGGCCGACGACCTCGCGGCCGTCCCACAGCGATCCCTCGCGGTCGCTGCCGGGGGCGGGCTGCCACGTGTAGCGGGCCTGGGGGTCGAACAGCACCACGTCGGCGTCCAGGCCCGGGGCCAGCCGGCCCTTGCGGTGCTCCAGCCCCATCAAAGCGGCGGGATTCTCGGCGAAGACCTGCTGCCAGCGCCAGGGATCGAGGCGGCCCTCGCAGACGGCCAGCGTGTGCGAGAGCACGAGCCGCTCGCCGACGCCGCCGCAGCCGTTGGGCACCTGCGCGAAGCCGCCCGCCGCGGCGGCGGCCTTCGTCGCCAACGCGAACTCGCAGTGGTCGGTCGAAAGCAGGTCGATGGCGCCGTCGGCCAGGCCCGCCAGCAGCGCGGCGCCGTGTCCGGCCGGCCGCAGCGGCGGCGAGCAGATGGCCGCCAGCGCGCGCAGGTCGTCGGTTCGGTAGGCGCCGTCGTCGGCGAACAGGTGGTGGAGGCAGACCTCGCCCAGCGCCGCCGGGCCGCCTTCCTCGCGATCGCCGCGCGCCCGCCGGAGCGCGGCCAGCGTGCCGGCGGCGCTCATGTGCACCACCAGCAGGGGGCAGCCCGCCTGCCGCGCCAGATCCAGCGCCTGTTCGGCGGCGCGCACCTCGGATTCGACGGGGTGGGCGTCCGGATGCCAGCGCGGGCCGGTGCGCCCGGCCGCCAGCAGCTCCGCCTCCAGCTGCGCGTTCAACTCGCCGTCCTCGGCGTGCACCAGGAGCAGGCCGCCGGCGGCGGCGACTGCACTCATCAGGGCCGCCAGTTCCGCCGGCGCCAGCATGAGGCGGTCCTTGTAGGCGAGGAACCCCTTGAACGTGGGCACGCCGCCGGCGACCAGGTCCGGCACCTCGGCCAGCCGCGCCGTCGAGGCCTCGGCCACCGTCACGTGCAGCCCGTAGTCGCACAGCACGCGTCCGTCGGCCATCGCGCGCCAGCGCGACACGGCGGCGGCGAGGGCCTCGCCGCGGTCGGGGTTCGCGAAGTCGATGACGGTCGTCGTGCCGCCCAGCAGCGCCGCGGTCGAGCTCTCGCGCCAGCCCAGGCTGATCAGGCCGCCCGCCAGCGGCATCCCGAAGTGGGTATGCGCGTCCACGCCGCCGGGCAGGACCCACAGGCCGCTGGCGTCGACGTCGCCGGATTCGGCCGGCCCTGCGCGCGGCGGCTCGATGGCGACGATCACGGGACCCTCGACGACGACGTCCGCAGGCGCCGGGCCGTCGGCGGTCAGGATTTTGCCGCCTTGAATTCTCATGACTTCATGAATACTCTCTCGGGACCTGATCCACCACTCAAATCACCGGCCTCCCGGGGGCCGTGCTTCCCGGAAAGGGGACGACCATGAAGAAGATCCTCGCGCTCGCCCTCGTCGTCGCGCTGCTGGTCGGCGCGGCCGGTTGCGCCAGCATGAGCCGCCAGCAGAAGGGCGCGGTCATCGGCGCCGGCTCCGGCGCCGTCGTCGGCGGCATCATCGGCAAGCAGGCCGGCAACACGGCGCTGGGCGCCATCATCGGGGCCGCGGTGGGCGGCGCCGCCGGCGCCTACATCGGCGACTACATGGACGACCAGGCCGAGGAGATCGAGCGCGACCTCGAGGGCGCCACGGTCGAGCGGGTCGGCGAGGGCATCAAGATCACCTTCAGCTCCGGCATCCTGTTCGCCGTCGGCAAGAGCGAACTGCAGTCGGCCGCCCGCGGGAACCTGACCGATCTGGCGGCGATCCTCAACAAGTACGCCGACACCGAGATCCTGATCGAGGGCCATACCGATGCGACCGGCAGCGACGAGTCCAACCTGACCCTCTCGCGCAACCGCGCCCAGTCGGTGGCCAACTACCTCGAGTCGCTGCAGGTGGCGCCCACGCGCTTTACGATCATGGGCTACGGCGAGGCGCAGCCGATCGCCGACAACGAGACGGAGTCCGGCCGCGCCGCCAACCGCCGCGTCGAACTGGCGATCATGGCCAACGACAAGCTGAAGGGCGTCGCCAAGCAGAAGGCCGGCCAGTAGGCCGGCCCCGAGCGGTTGAAGCGCATACCGAGAAGGCTCAACCGCAGTGACGCGGCCTTTCGCGAGAAC